>DATDHI010000110.1:0-1657 GCA_036521655.1 Pseudonocardiaceae bacterium
GGACCCGTGGGCCTGAAAAGGGATCAAACCGTGGCACCCAGTGATCCCCGACCCAATGTTGAACTAAACACCGCGCGAGGGCCGACTCTGTCTTTCGCCGCTGACCGACAGCGCGTCTAGATGTTCATCACCGAGGGCCGCTTTGACGTTTGGGACGATCGGCGCGGTGCGCATCCGAAGGTCGAGAGGCTCAGCAGATGGAACCTCTCCGCCCCCGCCGCCCGGGCTGCGACAATACGGCTCATCCGGGAAGTCCGTGGGTTTGACGGTAAAGTTCGAGTCCGCCGAGGTGGAAGTAGATCGCGGTCTTGAAGTGCTCGCGGTTGCGGTAGCCGCGGGCGGAGACCCGGATCGCTTGGATGCGTGAGTTGAGGCCTTCCGCGCCGGCGTTGCTGATCCGGTGGGCGAAGTAGGACAGCAGCCCCGCTTCGTGGCGTCTGAGGGTCCGGGCCGCGTCGATCACGGGCTGGAGCCGCGAGTGGGTGGCCCAGAAGTACCAGCGGCGGAAGTGCTTTGCCGCCCAGCCGCGGCGCCGGTAGGCCCAGAAGTGGCGCAGGCTCTCCTTGATCGCCCACGCTCGGGCGGTCTTCAGGTCGCCTGCGCGCAACGCGGTGAACCGGTCCTGGTGGCGGGCGGGCAGGTTCTCCGCCGAGTACAGCCACAGGTACTTCGAGCCGGCTAGCCGCTTGTCGCCGGCGGCGGCTAAGGCCCGGTTCTCCTGCTTGCGGACGGTGTCCACCGCGGTGGTCAGGTACTTCATCAGGTGGTAACGGTCGAACACGATCTTGTCATCAGCGTCGTCGAGGTGGGCACGGGCCGAGTTGATGTAGGGCTCCCACATGTCCATCGCGACCGCCTGGATGCCGGCGCGCTGCTCCGGGGTGAACTTCTCGAAGTAGCTGTCCAGACTGGCTTGGCGGCGCTCATCGATGAGGTAGTCCACCGTGCCCCGGTCCAGATCGGACACCACCGTGATGTAGTCCTGGCCGCGCCCGGCGGACTTCTCGTCCACCCCGACCCGCGCCGGCATCCGCGGGGGCTTCGCGGCCAGCCCGCGGGCGACAGCGCGGTCCATCAGATGCCACGCCTCATCCCAACTGAGCTGCAGCAACCGGCCGGCGCCGGTCACGTCGCACTCTTTGAGCACGTCGATCGCGAGGCGCTCGAACAACACCGTGAACCGTGAATGCGGCTCCGCCCATGGCAGCCGGGCCTGACGCACGCCGTGGTCGGGGCAGTCCACCCGCGGTGGGCTGGCATGCAAGTAGGTCAGGAACCCGCAGCTGTCCAGATGCCGCCACGCCCGTTCCTCGCAATGGTCATAGACCGCCAGCTCCCGCGCACAGTCCGGGCACGCGAAGCGAGTCCGCCGCGAATGCTCAGCCCACACATCCACCCGGCTGTCCGCCACCGACAGCTCGACCCGGCTCACCTCCCACGGGGCGACCAGACCCAACAGTTGCCGATACAGCTCGGTGTCACGCATCCCGCGATCATGCCGCCGACCGCCCAATCACGGACATCGAGACCCACGGAAAACCCGGAAGCGCCATTTTATACACGATTCGAGGCTCTCATGAGGCTCTGATTCACGCTGCATAATCGGCCATCGCAACCCGGATCCAATCGAATGGAGCAGCGGAAATGGGCTACGTGT
>DATDHI010000111.1:0-6156 GCA_036521655.1 Pseudonocardiaceae bacterium
ATCGGTGTCCTCGTCGCAGGTGTATGTGCATCCCGACTCGTCTCGGCTGCGGGCCGCGGTGGATGCGGTGCCCGGTCCCCGCGAGCAGGCGGGGGTGAGCAAGTGACCGGCGCGGTGATGGTGCGGGTTGGTGAGTCGAAGACGCCGGCCGGTGAGGTGGTCTCGCATGTGTTCGGTGACGAGTGTGTCGTTGATGAGCAGGTGGCACGGCTGGCCAGGCTCGTCGATGCGGGGTTTGTGACCGAATGCGGATGGGATGTTGCTGGTCAGGTCCTGGTCCCACCGTCTGATCATCCGCAGCTGGGCTGGCAGGAGCCGGTGGGTGAGGTGTCGTGCGCGGCGGGGTGCGCGGTGCCGGGCTGTCAGCGCAGCGCCGGATCGCACGGCCTGTGCCGGTCGCACCGCAGCGGCCAGCTGCTGCGCGGGCTGTCGGTGGAGGAGTTCACCACCGCCCCGACACGTCAGGCTCTTGCCCGGTTCGGCATCTGCCAGGTGGCGGCCTGCCCGCGAGACCGGTGCGGTGGCCAGGTCGCCTACTGCGAACCGCACCAGGCTCGATGGCTCGCCGAACGCGGGGCTGAGTCTGGGCTGGAAGAGCCACGGTGGCGTGCGACCACCTCGCCGATCGTGGTCACCGGCCAGGTCAGTCTGGCTCGCATGCCGCCGCTGATCACTGCCCAGGTGCTCTACGGGGTGCAGCAGCGGACCCGCTCGGGAGCACACACCCGGATCGAGGTGTTGCGGCGGGTCGTGGAGGATCTGCGCCGGTCACAGGCCGACGCTGTGGATACGGCGGCCGAGCGCCCGCCAGACAAGATGGGCCGGGAGAAGCGGACGGTGCTGGGCGCGTTGGCCCGGCATGCCCGGCTCGCCGTCGCAGACCCGGAGACGGAAAAAGCCAAGGACGTATGGGAGTTGGCGGTGTTCGGGCTGAGTGGGCGACTGTCGTTCACCACGATCTCCCAGCCCTGGCTGCGTGAGGCGGCCAAGCGGTGGGCCGCCGATGAGATGCCACGGCGCCGGGGCAACGGTGCCGGGGGCGTGATGCGCGGTCTGGTCGGCAGCGTGGCACGACTATCGCAAAGCCTGCGGGCCAACCGGGCCGACCACGGTAATCACCCCGCCGTCTTGGGACGCAACGACATCGAATCGTTCCTGCACCGGCTGGCCTACCTGGCCTCGATCGGCGAGTGCAGCCCGGAAGTGCGGGTCAGGATCTGCCGGGACGTCAAGCGGATACTCGGCCGCATCCGGGCACTGGGGTTGACACGCCCCGGCGACCCAGCCGCCGGGCTGGGCGGTGACTTCATCCTCGCCTCTGGTGACATTCCCGCTGAACCCGAACGCGGTGAACCCGGCCGAGACCTCCCCGCGGCGATCATGCGGCAGCTGTGCGAGCCGCTGCCGCTGCTCGAACGCGGGCCGTCGGGCCGTGAGATCCGGCTCGCCGTGGAGCTGCTCATGGACACCGGCCGACGGCCAGACGAGATCCTGCGCCTGCGCTGGGATTGCCTGAGCCGCGACCCCGACGGCGCTGCCGTGCTGGTCTATGACAACCACAAGCGTGACCGGCGCGACCGCAGGCTGCCGATCAGCCAGGCCACCGCCGAACTGATCACAGCTGCGCAGGCGCGTGTCCGCGAACGTTTCCCCACCACCCCGCTTGCGGAGCTGGTCCTGCTGCCCACGCCCCACGCCAACCCCGCCGGACGCAAGCCAATCAGCGGTGGCCTCCTCGATCTGCGGCACCGGACCTGGGTCGACCGGCTCCCGGTCATGCGACTGGACGGCACGGAGTTCGACAAGTCCAAGATCGTGCCGTACGCCTACCGGCACACCTACGCCCAACGCCACGCCGACGCCGGTGTCCCCATCGACGTCCTGGCCGAATTACTTGATCACCGAAACCTCAACGTCACACGCCGGTACTACAACTCTCGGGAATTGCATCAGGCGGGCGAGAATCTGCAGGTCGCCTGCTGAGAGCGGTGCGGCAATGCCGGTGTTGAGCGGCTGCGACACGCCGCGTGACCTGCATCGGTTGCCGAGCGATCCCGTTAGGTGCATGATCCCTGCTCCAAACGGTCCCTGTGATCTTGCTTTGGAGGCCTGGTGGGACGGGGTGATCTGGCTGGCGCGGCGCACCTGGAGCTCGTCTCGGGTGTGCTGCAGCTGCGGCCGGAGGACGCCATGGTGGAGGCGATGCTGCGCGGCTGGCGGGCCCAGCAGACGGCGCGGGGGCTGCAGGAGACCACGATGGTGCCGCGGGAGCGGCTGGTGCGCCAGTTCATCGCGTTCACCAACGAGTACCCGTGGAACTGGGGACCGGCGCATGTGGACGAGTGGACGCAGTCGCTGACCAGCGAGAAGCGCCTGGCCCCGGCGACGATCCGCGGCTATCAGACGGATCTTCGCCTGTTCAGCGAGTACCTGTGCGATGCCCGCTATGGCTGGGCGGCCGCATGTGAGGAGGAGTTCGGGCCGGGGACGCATCCGGTGCCGATCTGCCACGAGTGGAACACCATCACCCACCTGAACGAGTACGAGGGCGATCCGGAGGCCCGGCCATTCACGCGGGAGGAACTGCAGCGGTTCCTCGACTACGCCGACGACCAGGTCGACCGTGCGGTGCGGGTGAAGCGCAAGGGCGCGCTGGCCGCGTACCGGGACGCCACGTTGTTCAAGGTCGCCTATGCATGGGGACTGCGCCGCACCGAGACGTCCAAGCTGGACATCGTCGATTGGGGACGGAACCCTGCGGCGCCGGAGTTCGGCCGGTACGGGATGCTGCACGTCCGCTACGGCAAGGCGGTACGCGGGCAGCCGCCGCGGCGACGGAACGTGCCCTCGGTGATGGGCTGGGCGGTCGAAGCGGTGGCCGACTACGTGGACAACATCCGCCCCCGGTTCGGCTGCGACGAGCACCCGGCGATGTGGGTCACCGAACGCGGCGGGCGGGTCAAACCGTCGGAGATCAACGCCCGGTTCGTCGCCTACCGCGACGCGCTCGGCCTGCCGCGAACGCTCTCGCCCCACTCGCTGAGGCACTCGTGGGTGACCCACCTTACCGACAACGGTGTCGACCGTCGGTTCATCCAGGAAGCCGTTGGGCATCGGTGCGATACGTCGACGGCGATCTACACCCATGTGTGCGGTGACTTCATGAACACCGCGCTGCGCAGAGCGTTGACCCCGGCGTTCGACACCCCGGATCTGGGTCGGGAGGAGTCGTGAATGGCCCGCAAACTTGACTACCAGTGGCGGCTGCGGCACGTCATGGCCGAGAAGGGCATGTTCGCCACCACCGACCTGATCGAACCGCTGGCCCAGCGCGGTATCCATCTGTCGTCCAGCCAGGTCTACCGGCTGGTCGCCGAACGGCCCGAACGGTTGAGCCTGAAGGTGCTGATGGCACTGCTGGACATCCTCGACTGCACCATGGATGAGCTGATCGAACCGATCGCCGGGGCCACCCCGATCCGCGCATCCAAGGCCGCCGGCGGAGGCGAGGCCGGGGTCGGCGGCCTTCGCCCGAAACGCGCCCGAATCACCCCCCTCGATCGGTAAGCCATGCCCGCTCCGATGGCGCCGGAGGTGATCGCCGACCCGATCGGTGTCATCGTCGAGCTCGTCGCCACGCGGGAGCCCGCGCTGGACCGCGCGACCATCGAGACCACGGTGACCAGCGTTGCGGGAGGACGAGCCAAACGCCGCGGACTGGCCCAAGCCCTGCACGACCGGCCAGCGCTGCTGGTCGACGGTCGCTCGCCAGCACCCCGAGGGATCGCGGACCTGCTCATCGCGCTGGGCGAGGCCGGTGCGACGACGATTTCGCCGCCGGTCTGCGCTGAATGCGGCAAACCCCTGCGCACCCTGCAACGCCGCGGCCAAGACTGGTACTGCAGCGTCTGCGGCCCGCAATCGAAGCGATGCGCCTCCTGCGGACAGGAACGCAAGGTCGCCACCGTCGATCGGCGAGGGCAACCACGCTGCGGCCAGTGCCCCGATGACGAGGACCGGGACCCGGCGGTGATCCTCACCGAGGTGATTACCAAGCTCGACCCATCGTTGTCGGCGGACACCGTCGCCACAGTGACTCGTGGCTTGTTCTCCCAGCCGTCCAAGCTGCGGCGACTGGCCTGGATCATCGAGGACACCCCGACCCTGCTCACCGGTGACGGTGCGCAGGCCTCCGCACCGAGTGTGCTGCGGCTGATCGACCGTCTCTGCGATGCCGGGGCGCAGGCAATCGTGCGGCCAGCCTGCCCCCGCTGTGACCGGGCGATCCCCTTGCACCGCCGGATCGACGGGCAATGGCTCTGCCGCAACTGCGTGGCCAAGTCCCGCGCCCAACCCTGCTCCCGCTGCGGCGCCGTCCGCGAAGCGGCCACGCGCGACGAGCACGGCCAACCGCTGTGTCCGAACTGCTTGATCACCGATCCCGCCAACCACGAGACCTGCCTCGACTGCGGCCGCCGTCGTCCCGTCAGCCTGCGCACCGCCGACGGGCCGCTCTGCGGCAGCTGTGTGCCGTGGAGGACCCTGACCTGCAATATCTGCGGCAAGCAAGCACCGTGTGTGGTCTCGCAGACAACCGGCAAACCGTGGTGCCAGGCCTGCAAGCAGCGGTGGATCCGCTGCAGCGGCTGCGGCGAAGACGCACCCATCCGCGGCGGCACCCTCGACAAACCGCTCTGCGCCACCTGCACCCGCCCCGACACCGGTTTCTGGCGCAGCTGCCCGAACTGCGGTCAACCAGGCCGCATCCACGCCGGTCGATGCGCCCGTTGCGCCATGCAGCAACGGCTGCGCGAGCTGCTCAGCAACGACGACGGCGAGATCCGCCCCGAGTTGCGAGGCCTCCACGAGGTCCTCGCCGAGGCGAAGCGGCACCGCACGGTTGCTGCATGGCTCGACAGGAGCGCCGCCCCGGCGATCCTGCGGGACCTGGCCGGACGAGCGCTCACCCACGCGTCCCTTGATGAGCTGCCCGCCGGAAAGACGGTCGAGCACCTGCGCAGCATCCTCGTCGCCACCGAAACGCTGCCACCGCGCGATGAGCAGATGGCCCGGCTCGAGCGGTGGATCACCGGCGTCGTCGCCGGCCGCCGTGACGCCGACGAGCAGCAGATGCTGCACCGCTACACCATCTGGCATGTCATGCGGCGGTTGCGGGGGCGCCTCAACGGCGCTGACACCACACACGAACAGGTCGTTGCCGCGCAACGGGTCATCAGGGCGGCCATCGACCTGCTCGACTGGCTCACCGATCACGAGCTGACGTTGGCCACGGCGCGGCAAGGCGATCTGGATACCTGGCGGACCAGTGCAAAACGCAGCTACCGCACCGATGCCGGGAATTTCGTGCGCTGGGCCAAGAAGCAGAAGCTGACCCGACTCGACTTCCCAGCCACCAGGTGGAGCGGCCCATCCGGTGTCATCGACACCGAAACCCGCTGGGAGCAGGCCCGCTGGCTGCTGCACGACGACACCGTCAAACCCGAGGACCGCGTCGCCGGGCTGCTCGTGCTGCTCTACGCCCAATGGCCGGCCGCTCTCAGCCGCCTGACCGTCGACCACGTCGAACAACACGACAACCAAGTACGGCTCCGGCTGGGACGCGAACCGATCGAGCTGCCCGAACCGCTCGCCGGTCTCCTCCTCCGGGTCGTCGCCGCCCGCCGCGGCAAGGCCGTCGTCGGCGACCAAGGCACCTCGCACTGGCTGTTCCCCGGCGGACAGCCTGGCCGTCCCATCAGCGCGTTCGGGCTCGCCGAACGGCTCCGCAAGCTCGGCATTCGATCCGGGCAGTCTCGCTCGACGGCACTGTTCCACCTCGCCACCGAACTGCCCGCCGCCATCCTCGCCCACCTGCTCGGCATCCACATCACCGTCGCCGTCGCCTGGCAACGCGCCAGCAGCGGCGACTGGACGGGATACGCCGCCGAAATAAGCCGCCGGATGGACCGCTGAAGGTAGGTATTCGGAGAGTTCTGATATCTGACGTCGCCAGAGCGCATCGGCGAAAACCGCCGCCGTGCCGCTATCGACACCGTCACCGCGCTCAGCTTCGACCGGCACGGCAACCGGATCTGGCGCGACGCCCACGCCCTACTGGAATCCGAGCACGCCCGCTACGCCGTCGGGGAAATCGCC
>DATDHI010000112.1:0-6840 GCA_036521655.1 Pseudonocardiaceae bacterium
CACCCGATGTACGCGATCGTGAAGACCGGCGGCAAGCAGTACAAAGTGGCCGTTGGGGACGTCGTCGAGGTGGAGAAGCTCGAGGGCGAGCCAGGGACCGACGTCCGCCTGCCTGCCGTGCTGCTGGTCGACGGCTCCGCCGTGACTACCGACGCCGCAGTCCTTGCCGTGGCCACGGTCACCGGGAAGGTCGTCGCGCAGGCCAAGGGCCCCAAGATCCGGATCCACAAGTTCAAGAACAAGACCGGCTACCACAAGCGGCAGGGTCATCGGCAACAGCTGACCCGCGTCGAGGTCACCGGAATCTCCCTGTGACTCGGAGGTTGTGAGCACCCATGGCACACAAGAAGGGCGCGTCCAGCTCCCGCAACGGCCGCGACTCCAACGCCCAGCGGCTCGGGGTGAAGCGCTTCGGCGGCCAGGTGGTCAGCGCAGGCGAGATCCTCATCCGTCAGCGCGGTACCAAGTTCCACCCGGGCGTGCACGTCGGTCGTGGCCGTGACGACACGCTGTTCGCCCTCGAGGCGGGCGCGGTGCAGTTCGGCACCAAGCGCGGGCGCAAGACCGTCAATATCGTCCCGGCCGAGGTCTGAGCCCGGCCCACATCACGCGTACCTCGACGAGGGGCGGGACCGGAGATCACCGGCCCGCCCCTCGTCGGCGTTGCGGTGAGAGGAGGACTTGAGGTGTCCCGATTTGTGGACCGCGCGGTGATCTACGTCGCCGCGGGCGACGGGGGTCACGGCTGCGCGTCGGTGCACCGGGAGAAGTTCAAGCCGTTGGGCGGCCCTGACGGTGGCAATGGTGGACGCGGCGGCGACGTCGTGCTGGTGGTGGATCCCGGGGTGCACACGCTGCTCGACTTCCATTACCGCTCCCAGGCACGGGCCTCGGGTGGCAAGCAGGGTCAGGGCGGCAACCGCAACGGCGCGACGGGGGAGGAACTTGAGCTGCGGGTGCCGGATGGCACCGTCGTGCTCACCCCGGACGGGGAGGTGCTGGCCGACCTGGTCGGCGTGGGGACCCGGTTCATCGCCGCGGCAGGGGGCCACGGCGGGCTGGGCAACGCCGCGCTGGCCTCCAGGACCCGCAAGGCACCCGGTTTCGCCCTGCTCGGCGAGCCAGGCGAGGCCCGGGATCTGGTGCTTGAGCTGAAGTCCGTGGCTGACGTCGGGCTCGTGGGGTTCCCCTCCGCGGGCAAGTCCTCTCTGGTGTCGGTGCTCTCGGCGGCTCGTCCGCAGATCGCCGACTACCCGTTTACCACGTTGGTGCCCAACCTCGGCGTGGTGACCGCGGGTGAGACGGTGTTCACTGTCGCCGACGTCCCGGGCCTGATCCCCGGTGCCAGCCAGGGCAAGGGGCTGGGGCTGGAGTTCCTGCGGCACATCGAACGGTGCGCGGTGCTGGTGCACGTCGTGGACTGCGCGACCCTCGCCCTCGGCCGCGACCCGCTGTCCGATGTGGACACCCTGGAGCGCGAACTGGCGGCATATACTCCGTCGCTGGGCGGTGAACTGGCGGCCCGCCCCCGACTGGTGGTGCTCAACAAGATCGACGTGCCGGACGCGCGGGAGCTGGCTGAGATGGTGCGCCCCGAGTTCGAGGCCCGCGGGCTTCCGGTGTATTGCGTGTCCACCGTGAGCACGGAGGGGCTGCGCGAGCTCACCTTCGCCCTGGGCGCGGCCGTGCGCGAGCACTGGGCGTCGCTGCCCCCGGCCGAACCGACCCGGGTGGTGCTGCGCCCCTCGGCGATCGACGAGTCCGGTTTCCACGTGACGGCCGATCCTGATCAGCCCGGGGGGTTTCTCGTCCGTGGTGCGCGTCCGGAGCGGTGGGTGCGGCAGACGAACTTCGCCAACGCCGAGGCCGTGGGCTACCTGGCTGATCGGTTGGCCCGGCTCGGTGTCGAGGACGCGCTGGCTGGCGCGGGTGCCCGTCCCGGATGCCCGGTCACCATCGGCGGCGTCACCTTCGACTGGGAGCCCGCCACACCGGCCGGAGCGGCTGCGGTGAGCCTGACCAGGCGGGGGACGGACTCGCGGCTGGACAGTGACCAGCGGGTTGGCGCGGCGCAGCGCAAGGCCGCCCGGCGGATCCGGCGTGCACCCGACGTCGACCCGTGAGCCCGACCCGGGCTGCGGTGGCTCAGGCGCGGCACCTGGTGGTCAAGGTCGGCTCCTCCTCGCTCACCACGGCCGCCGGTGGGCTGGACCGGGCCCGGCTGGACACTCTGGTCGACGCCCTGGCCACCCGCGTGGCGGCCGGCACGCACCTGGTTCTGGTGTCCTCCGGCGCCATCGCTGCGGGGTTGGCGCCGCTGGGCCTGCGCCGCCGGCCCCGCGATCTCGCCACTCAGCAGGCCGCTGCCAGCGTCGGGCAGCTGGCGCTGGCGCACGCCTACGCCGAATCCTGGAGCCGTCATGGCCTGATCGTCGGGCAGGTGCTGCTGACCTCCGACGATATGGTCCGCCGCGCGCACTACCGTAACGCCCAGCGCACCTTCGCCCGGCTCCGCGGCCTCGGCGTGCTGCCAGTTGTCAACGAGAACGACACCGTGGTCACCGACGAGATCCGGTTCGGCGACAACGACCGGCTGGCGGCCCTGGTGGCGCACCTGGTCGGAGCCGAGGCTTTGGTTCTGCTCTCCGATGTCGGTGGTCTCTATGACGGTGACCCTCGCAGCGGCGCGGCCCGCCTGATTCCCGAGGTTGTTGGTCCTGCCGATGTGCACGGCGTGCGGGCCGGCGACGGCGGAGTGCTGGGCACCGGGGGGATGGCGTCCAAACTTGACGCCGCAACGGTGGCCTCGCAGGCCGGGGTGCCGGTGCTGCTGGCCGCCGCGGCACAGGTCTCCCGAGCGCTGGGCCCGGCTGATGTGGGTACGGCGTTCGCTCCCACCGGGGCTCGCCTGTCCGCTCGGCGGTTCTGGCTGCTGCACGCCGCAGGGGCAGCCGGCCGGCTGCTGCTCGACGACGGCGCGGTAAGCGCGGTGGTGCATCGCCGGCGCTCGCTGCTCGCCGCCGGTATCACGGGCGTCGAGGGTGACTTCGAGGCGGGCGACGTCGTGGAGCTGCTCGACGGTCGGGGCGCGGTGGTCGCCCGGGGGATGGTCGGGTTCGACGCTGCGGAGCTGCCCGCCCTGATCGGTCGATCGACCCGCGATCTGCCTCCCGAGCTGCGCCGCGAGGTCGTGCACGCCGACGACCTGGTGCCCGTCTAACCCCACCCCCTTTCCCCGGCGTGTCGTCCTGTGGTGCCCGGTGTGTCGTCCTGTGGTGCCCACAACACAGTGGGCACAGGAGCACGACACACCGGGCACAGGAGCACGACACGCCGGCGGGGTGGGGGGATTAGGTGGTTGCCAGGGTGAAGGGGAACACCGCGGGCGCTCCGGCGCGGCGCAAGGCACGGGCGGCGACGGTGAGTGTCCAGCCGGTGTCCACCCGGTCGTCCACCAGGAGCACCGGACCGTCCAGAGCGGGCAGTCGGGGCGCCCGCAGGGAACCCAGCAGCGCCGCGGCGCGGTGTGCCGAGTTGGCCGCTGAAGGGGTGTGCCCGGTGCTGGTCATCGTGCCCAGCAGCGGCAGCCTGCCCACAGCGGCGATCCGGGAGGCGAGGTCGTGCACCAAGGAGGGCCGGGACCTGGAGCCCATCGCGACGATGCCCACCGGGCGCATCGACCAGTCCCAGCCGGCCAGCACGGTGACGCAGGTGTTGAACAGCTCACCCGGCACCGGCCCGTCGCCAGCGAAGATCTCCCGTAGCCGCGCACCCCAGGCCAGAGAGGTCAGCCGGCCCACCGAGCGCCCCGCTTCGGGCAGCTCCGCAGCTGGGATGCGCCCGGCCAGGTCCAGACCCCGTGCCGCGAGGCCGGTTGGCCACTGCCGCCGCGGCACGATCTCTACGCCGGGACGCTGCAGCCGGTCGCGAGCGGTGGCCTGCGCGGCGGCTGGGACGGAGGGCGACCAGCGCCGGCCGGTGCAGTTGTCGCAGCGCCCGCACTGGGTGGCAGCGGGATCGTCCAGCGCCCGGCGGAGGAACTCCATGCGGCAGCCGTCGGTGCTCACATAGGACACCATCGCTCGTTGTTCGGCCCGGCGGGCCTGCGCGATGCGGGTGTAGCGCGACGTGTCGTAGTGCCAGGGCTGCCCGGTCGCGATCCAGCCGCCGCGCACCCGGCGGACCGCGCCGTCCACGTCGAGCACCTTGAGCACTACCTCCAGCCGGGTTCGGCCGAGCTCTACTGCGGACTCCAGCCTCGGGGTCGACAGTGGACCTTCGGCGGCGCCCAGGACCTGCAGGATCTGCCGCACCACGGGTTCTGCGGGGAAGGCGAGCGAGGCGAAGTAGGCCCAGATGTCGCGGTCCTCGGGCCCGGGCAGCAACAGCACCTCGGCCCGGTCCACCCCACGTCCGGCCCGGCCGACCTGCTGGTAATAGGCGATCGGCGAGGTCGGAGCGCCCAGATGCACCACGAAACCCAGATCTGGCTTGTCGAAACCCATACCCAACGCCGAGGTGGCGACCACTGCCTTGACCCGGTTGCCCAGCAGGTCGGCTTCGATCGACTCGCGGTCAGCAGCCTCGGTGCGCCCGGTGTAGGCGACCACCGCATGCCCGTCCGCGCGCAGCAGTGCTGCGACGTCCTCAGCCGCGGCCACAGTGAGGACATAGACAATCCCGGAGCCGGGCAGCTCGCCGAGGTGCGCGGACAGCCAGGCCAGCCGCTGCTCCGAGGTTGCCAGCCGCAGCACCCCCAGGTGCAGCGAGTCGCGATCCAGCGTTCCGCGCAGCACCAGCGCGTCGCCTCCGACCGAGATGGCGAGCTGCTCGGCGATGTCGTGCACGACCCGGTCATTCGCGGTCGCCGTGGTAGCGAGCACGGGCACCCCCGGCGGCAGGTCGGCGAGCAGGGTCCGCAGCCTCCGGTAGTCGGGCCGGAAGTCGTGCCCCCAGTCGGAGATGCAGTGCGCTTCGTCGACTACGAGCATCCCTGCCGTGGTGGTCAGCGAGGGCAGCACGGTGTCCCGGAAGTCGGGGTTGTTCAGACGTTCCGGGCTCACCAGGAGTACGTCGACCTCGCCGGCAGCTACCCGATCCTGCACCTGCGTCCAAGAGTCCGTATTGGATGAGTTGATCGTCGCTGCGTGCACTCCGGCCCTGCCGGCAGCGTCGATCTGGTTGCGCATCAACGCGAGCAGCGGTGAGACGATCACCGTCGGCCCGGCGCCGGCGGCCCGCAACAGTGCGGTGGCCACGAAGTACACCGCCGACTTGCCCCAGCCGGTGCGCTGCACGACCAGCGCGCGCCGCCGGTGCGCGACCAGCGCCTCGATCGCGGTCCACTGATCCGCACGTAACCGCGCCCCGGGTCCGGCCAGTGCCGCGAGCACCGCCTCGGCGGGCCCCCGAAGATCGGTAGAGGTCATGGTGCCATGGTCTCCCACCACCGGCGGCCACCGGTCCGTAGGTCCGGGAGCTGTGCAGCCCAGCAGCGCGACACACCGGGCACGGGAGCGCGACACACCGGGCACGGGAGCGCGACACACCGGGGGGAGGGGGGCCGTAAGCTCGGGGGCTGTGCAGCTTCGAACGACCACTGAGACCACTGCGACGTCCTCGCAGTCTGCGGCCGACGTCGTCGCCGGGTGCGCCCGGCAGGCGCAGGGAGCCGCGGTGGCACTCGTCACGGCACCGGATGAGGCCATCGACGACGCGCTGCACGCCATGGCACAGCGGCTGAGCGCCCCGGCAGCAGCAGACACGGTGCTCGCGGCCAATGCGGCCGACGTCGCGGCGGCTGAGCAGTCCGGAATGACCCAGGCACTGGTCGACCGGCTGCGCCTGGGGCCGGACAGGCTGGCCGAGATGGGCGACCAGCTCGCGCTGCTCGCCCAGGTCCCGTTCCCGCCGCGGGACCGGGTGCTCGAGGATCGCCCCGATGGGCTACGGCTGATCGAACGCCGCCGCCCGGTCGGCGTGGTGGGAGCCACCTTCGAGGCCCGGCCGAACGTCACCGTCGATGTCGCCTCCCAACTGGTGAAATCCCGCAACGCCGGCGTATTGCGGACCGGTGGTGCGGCCCTGGGCACCGCGTTGGCCCTGCGCGAGCAGGTTGTCGCGCCGGGGCTGGCCGACGCCGGGCTGGACCCGGACGCGATCCAGCTGGTACCCGACCCGCGGCGGGACTGCGCGCTGGCCCTCGTACAACAGCCCGAGCTGATTCCGCTGGTCATCGTGCGGGGCAGCGGGGAGACCACCCGCGTGCTGGCGCACGAGGGGGCCCGTCACGGGGTGCGGGTGCTGGCCCACGCCGACGGGGGCGGGGTCCTCTACATCGACGCCGCGGCCGACCCGGCGCTGGCCGTCGAGCTCCTGGTGGCCGGGCTGGACCGGCTGGGGGTCTGCAACCGGGTCAACCTGCTGCTGGTGGCCGACCGCGCGCCGGACCAGCTGTACCAGCAGCTGCTCGAGGCAGCCCAGCAGCGTGGGATCGCGCTGTCGGTGGCGCCGCACGGCCATCCGCTCGGGCACGAGTGGGCGCTGGACACCGGCCGGGAGGCGACCCTGACTGTGAGTCGCGTCACCAGCCCTGCGCAGGCCGCCCAGATCGCGAACCGGGAGACGTCCGGGCTGGCCGCCACGATCGTCACCAGCGACGAGGTCGCCGCGGGGGAGTTCCTGGACACCTACACCGGCACTGGAGCCTTCTGGAATGCCAGTACGCGCCTGCTCGACGGGTTCAAGCTGCGCCGGGTCCCGGAGACTGGGATCAACGTGGACCGGGTACCCGGACCACGAGGACCGGTGACCTTCCAGGACCTGTACCTGCGGCAGTAC
>DATDHI010000113.1:0-2679 GCA_036521655.1 Pseudonocardiaceae bacterium
GGTGATCCCGCCCGGGCAGGTGACCGCGCCGGCGCCCAGGTCGATGTCGAACCGGTCCTTGCTGAACAACCCGCCCGCCGCGGTGGGCGCCTGGGTCTTGCAGCGAGACTCGATCCCAGCCTCGCCAAGCCGGTCGTGGAAGGGCCCCGTGCCGTAGGCGTTGTCGCCGTAGACCCTCGCCCGCCCGGCGGTGTCCTCGCATCCACCCGCGTCCGACACGACCGGCTCCGGCACGACCGGCTCCGGCACGACCGGCTCTGGCACGACCGGCTCTGGCACGACCGGCGGAGTGGCCTGCTGCGGCTGGGCGGGCGGCGGGTCGGTCGCCGCCGGCTGGGCCTGGCCCGCGCTGGTATTGAGGAGATCGGCGATGAGGTCTTCGGCGACGCTGGCGTCTCCGGCGTTGCCCGGGGTGACCGTGGTCGCGGTGATAATCTCGGAGTCCGGGTCGAGGGCGGCGTGGCCCTTGTAGCCGTCGAACCCGCGCGCGGCGGTCTTGTGCCCGTGGCGGGTGTCAGGATCCCACCGTGGAGATCACCCGATCCTTCGCGACCCGCCGCGCGATCCGGAACACCCCGCCAGAGCCGGTTTCCAGGTCCTGGCCCAGGACCGTGGCCAGCAACGCCGCCGCTTGCTCCACCGCGCCGGTGAGCTCGCGGCCATCCAGCAGCGCGAGCACCGCGTACCCATCCCGAGCCCGGGAGTCGATCAACTCCTCGCGGGCCGCCCGGTCGTCCCAGTCGATGACCGGCTTACCCGCCCAGGCGTAGTCATCGCCGCCCGACAGCGCGCCCCGCAGCTCGCCGGCCAGGTCGGGCTCGGCGGCGGCGAGCAGACCCCGCAACGCCGAGCGGATCAACGTGACGGTGTCCATGGTGGCCACCGCGTCATACAAGGGGGTCGAGTCCAACACGCGGCGCCGGCCCACCAGCCCCGCCGCACGCGCCGCCTCCAGGCCCACCTCGAAGATCCGGTCCGGCCGGGTCGAACGACGCAGCCGCGCACGCATGTCCACCAGCACCGTATGCGCAAAGCTGCCCCAACCACCACCGCCGTAACCGCCGACCCCAGCCGCGTAGCGCCACCGCACGTCAAAGGCGTACCGATCAACCGCCTCCCGGTCCGAGAGCCCCTCCAGACGCTGCAACACCATCACCGTGGCCACCACCGACGGCGGCACCGAGCGCCGACCCTGATCAGAGAACAGATCATCGAACAGCTCGTCGGGGAACAACCGGTCCCGCTCCCGGGCCAGGAACCCGTAGATCGAATTCTCCGGCAGCGAACCCTCGCAGAACCGAACCACATCATCGAACAGGTCACCCTGGCGCTCCGCCCAGCCCATCGTCACCCGATCATTCTCCCGCAGCCCAACATCAAGCTGGGGGACCGCCACGCCAAAGACACCAGCCACCTAGAGTAGCAGTGACTACCTACAGTGAACTTGACGTTGCCCTGCGCACGGTCTGCGGCATGCTGGCGGGGGCGAGGTTGTCGCGCGGATGGTCCCATGACCGGGCGTACCGGTTCTTTTCGCACGCTCGGTGGCCGCCTGAGACAGTGTGCCGGACCGTGCGGGAGCTAAGCCGTTAGAGTCTACCCGTGACGACTCACAGAAGGCGGTGGAGACAAGACCACGTCCGGAGTGGTCGATACCCTTGAAAACGCTGTTGCCCACTCGCTGACAGGACGACCGTCTGATGACTACTCCCCACCCGCCCAAGGGCCCCGAGTCCATCCTGGCTTGGCTCGGGAAAGCTATCGCCCATCCGGTCATCGCCGGGCTTGTGGTGGCCGGCATCCTTGGCGTGATAGGTGTCCTCTTCGCCACGAATAGCAACGGCAACAACTCCATACCCAGCGACCCCGGCCACAGCACCGCGCAACCGACATCACCCCCCGACTACAACACCGCGCAACCAATCTCACCCCCCGACCGCAACACGACGCAACCGGCGACACCACCGATGCCCGCGCCGCCGTGCCCGAAACAAGTGGTGTCCTCCGTCGACTCGGCGCATGAGGTGACCGGCTCGCCACCATGGACCGTGGAAGGCTACGGAATCCGCTACACGGTCGTCTCGGTAACCCGCACGACCAGCCAATGGGCGGGCACGACCAAGCCTTCGATCACGGTCATCAGCTGCGTCACCCGTCTACAGCCCGCGGACCCCCACAGCATGTCTTATCGGTTCAGCGACGCCGCGAGCAGCAGCGCGCTGGACTCCGTCCCACTCCAGGGAGGCGGCGACGGAGACCCGCCGCTAAACCAAACCAGCAGGCTCACCTCCGTCGTCTGGGACGTAGCCCCATCGGCCACCCACCTCACGATCACCTTGCACGACTTCTTCTGGCCCGATTCCCAGAACCTGACCATCCAGAACGTGCCGGTTTCCCCCCAGAGCTGACCCGAACTCGCCACTCCCGAGGAAGCTCAGCCCTCCGGAGCCGGGATCGCAGGACGCGGTGTTAGGAACCCTGGTCTGATCGGTGATGGCGACCGGGATGCGTCGCAGAGAGGCTTGCTTACACTACGCTCAATGGCCTTGCGTTAAGTTGCGACACGCCGGTCGGTGATGCGCGGTTTGGTGGCCCTGTCCCTGGATGATCACGGTGTGGCGCATGACGGGTCTGAGGGGGTGTCGCCGGAGGGCTGGTTGCCTGACCGGGTGTCGGTTG
>DATDHI010000114.1:0-9223 GCA_036521655.1 Pseudonocardiaceae bacterium
CGCCGCAAATTTCACCGGTGGATCCAGGTTAAGATGCTCGGGCCGAGCCATGTCGCCTACCTGTCAAGCCACTCTGGCTTCGCCGGTTTCCGGGCCAGCAGGTAGGCCTGCTGGCCCTTCTCGGTCTCGTCAGGCTCGCGCAGCAACCGGGCGAACACGGCAAGCCCCGCCTCGCCCAGCAGCTGCTCGACTCGCTCGGGCGAGAATCGGTGCAGATGTGCGGTAAGGCGGCCCGGGCCGCAACCAAGATCGGCGACTGGCCCCGCCGGGTGCTCGTCATCGCCGACACCGACGAGCTCGTGCGCCGGGTCGGCGCCAGCTACCGCCGGGTCGCCGAACGCTGGAACGACTACCTCGACACCCTCACCGAGGAGCAGGCCGAGTTCGCCATCGCGCTGCTGGGCACGGCGGCCGAACTGAACCGCGAGGAGATCGAGCGGCTGCGCCGGGACGACGAGGCTGACCGGACCCCGCCGGGCAATATTGGTCTCGGAAGTAAGTATCTGGGCCGCGCACCGCTCGCTCATCTAGCGAGAGCACGAGCCAGACGCCGTGCCCTCACCCCACCGAGGTGACGGAGGTGACCGATGGAAGCGTTCATCGTCTCGGTGCTCACAGCGTTGATCTCTACGGTGGGCGCCGTCGTCAGCGTCTGGTACAGCCGCCAGGCAACTCGCAGGGAGCGCATCGACGCCGCCGAGGCGCTGGCCACGCATTTCCGCGAACCTCTGCTTCAAGCGACATTCAACTTGCAGACCCGTATCTACAACATCGTCGAACTCGATTTCTTTGAGCGCTTCCTCGGGGAGAGCAACACCAAAGAAGATCGCGAGTACGCCAAGCTCAACACGATGTACCTCTTTGGTCAGTACTTCTGTTGGTTGGAGATAGCGCGCCGGCACGCCCAGTTCATCGACCCGGCCAACAACCAGAGAAACCATGCTATTGTGAGCAAGCTCGAAGCGGTCCGTGACGTTTTCACCGATAGCATTGATAAATCCACGTTCAGGTTGTTCCGGGGTGAGCAGCGCGTGCTCGGTGAGGTGATGTTCGCTCGCATCGAAGACCCGCAGCCGGGGACGCCGCGGTGGGAGTGCATGGGTTATGCAGCCTTCGTGGAGGCCCTTGAGCGTGAGCAGGTGGCGAGGTGGTTCCGACGCCTCGGAGAGGACATTGTGATTACCGCGCGTGATCGCCGGGGCCACGATGGTCGACTTCGACTGATCCAGCGGTGCCTGATGGACGTCATGGACGTGCTCGACCCAGACGGCCTCCGCGTGGCCTCCCACCTGCGACAACGCGTTACCCAATCCTCTTCCTGACTCATTAGGGTGACAGCAGGTATTTCGTCGACCCGCTGCGACATCTTCTAGTTGCTGATCCGGGATTTCCGTGGTCAGCAGGGGGTTGAGGTCATGGCAGATGATCTGAGCAACATGTACGAGCTGGTCGCCGGGCGCTTGTTGAGTGCGACGGTCGTCCCCGTTCTCGGCGCCGGCGCGAACCTGGGCGACCGGCCGCCGACGGCCCGGTACGAGCCGGGTCGTTACCTCCCCAACGGCAGGGAGCTAGCCGAGGAGCTCGCGAGAATCGGACGCTACCCGAAGTCCGACGTCCTCGACCTGGCGCGGGTGGCGCAGTACGTGGCGGCGCAGCTGGGCGGGGGTCCGCTTTACGAAGAACTCCACAAGGTCTTCGACGCCGACTATCCTCCGACCCTGCTGCATCACTTTCTCGCCCGGCTGGCGCGCCACACGCGGGAGGCACGGGAGGCAGGGGCGGTACGCGAATGCATGCTCCTCGTGACAACCAATTACGACGATGCGCTCGAGCGGGCGTTCCGAGACGTTGGTGAGCCATTCGACCTCGTCACCTACATCAACGACGGTGAAATGGATCGTGGGTTCTTCCGGCACATCCCGTTCGACGGTGAGCCTACAGTGATCCGGAAACCGAATGAGTATACGGGACTACCGATCAAGCAGCGGACGGTCATCGCGAAGATCCACGGAGCGGTGGACCGGCTCAACGGGGTGGACACCGACAGCTTCGTGATCACCGAGGACGACTACGTCGACTACATCACGCGCGCGGATATTGCGCGCTTGTTTCCCGTCACACTCGCGGAGAAGATCAAGAGGAGCCACTTCCTGTTTCTGGGCTACAGCTTGCGTGACTGGAACTTCCGGGTCATGTTGTACCGGCTGTGGCGGGAGCAGGCGGGGGCAAAGTTCAAGTCATGGGCGATCGAGGCTGATCCAGACCCGGTCGACTGCGCCACGTGGGACGAACGGGGAGTGGACATCCTGCCGGTCCGGGTGGAGCATTTCGTCACCGCGATCCAGGAGCGCCTTCCACCCCTGGAGGCTGCGTGACCGGCATCACGCAGCCTCCCTCGGTCTCGCAGCCTGAGCTGGACCGAGCCGTACCCGCGTGCCCGTACGTCGGGCTCATACCCTTCGACGAGTCCGACGCACCGTACTTCTTTGGTCGCCAGCGCGAGCGTGACGTGGTCGTCGCCAACCTCAGCACTTCCCGGCTGACGCTGCTCTACGCCGCGAGCGGGGTTGGTAAGAGCTCGGTCCTGCGGGCGGGTGCGCTGCCCCGGCTCCAGGAGATCGCCAGGGAGTCCTACGAGGACCTCGGTGTTCCCGACGCCGCTGTCGCCTACATCAGGGCGTGGAGCGTCGCCCCACTCGAGACTATCGCCACGGCGGTGCTCGGCGCGGTGTCCCTAGTGCCGGGCGCAGACCCGGTCGAGATGCCCAGTCCCTCGCGGCTCAGCGTGCCGTGGCTGCGTGAGGTAATTCAGCGCTCCGGTGTCGCAGCGATCTACCTGGTCCTTGACCAGTTCGAGGAGTACTTCCGCTACCACCCAGACGACCGCGGCGAGGACGGGCTGGCCGGTGCGCTGGGCGGCATCCTGAGCACGCGCGATCTGCAGGTCAACGTCCTGCTGTCGATCCGAGAGGACGCACTCGCCGAACTCGATCGGTTCAAGGGGCGGGTCCCCCGCTTGTACGACAACCACCTGCGGCTGGCACACCTGGGACGCAACGCCGCCCGGGAGGCCATCACAGGCCCGGTCGATCACTACAACCAGGTGGTGCCGCCCGGCTCTGCCATGGCAGTCGAGCCCGACCTCACCGAGGCTCTGCTCGATCAGGTTCGGATCGGCCACCTGATCGTGGCGCCCGGAGGGGAGGCTTCCGGCGGGGCCGCGGACGGCCGGGACGACATCGAGACTCCCTTCCTGCAGCTCGTGCTGACCAAGTTGTGGGATGCAGAGCGTGCCAGCGGATCCTCGACGCTGCGCCGCGGCACGCTCGACGAGCTGGGTGGGGCGCAGACGATCGTGCAGACCCACCTCAAGACCGTGATGGATGAGCTCTCGCCCGAGCAGCGGGAGGTCGCCGCCGACGTCTTCCGCTACCTCGTCACCACATCGGGCTCGAAGATCGCACTGACGTCCCAGGACCTCGCCGACTTGTCGGGTGTGCCGGTGAGTTCCGTCCGGGACCTCTTGCAGTCGTTGTCGGCGGGGCGGCAGAGCATTCTGCGGCCCGTCCGGCCACCGCCTGGCGTGTCCGGGCCGTCCCGCTACGAGATCTTCCATGACGTGATGGGTGCCGCGGTGCTCGACTGGCGCCGCCAATACGTCGCGCAGCGCGAGCAGGCAGTCGCGCAGCGCGCACAGGCCGAAGCGTCGCGCAAGCTCGTCGCCGA
Source organism: Pseudonocardiaceae bacterium (assembly GCA_036521655.1). Taxonomy (GTDB): domain Bacteria; phylum Actinomycetota; class Actinomycetes; order Mycobacteriales; family Pseudonocardiaceae. The sequence continues at coordinate 3,727 of DATDHI010000114.1, forward strand.
GCGTGAGGAAGCCCGAGCCGAGGCACAGGCCACTCGCCGGCGGTTGCTCCAGACTCGTCTGCTCGGGGCGAGTCTCGTCGTCGTGCTGCTGGTAGCCGGCGCCCTCGGCTGGCGCAACTACCTCAATTCCCATGAGGCAGCCAAACAACGGCTGCTGTCCGAGGCTGCGGCCTCTCTCAGCGACAACCCCGTGCAGAGCCTGCGCAAGGCGGTCGCAGCCTTCCGGCAGAAGGACGACGAGGAGACTCGGGAGGCGGTGCTGACCGCGGCGTCGGTCCCGCGCAGCCGCGTGGTCGCCGGATCCCCGGGGGAACCGAGGGCGGCCGGCATGGTGGTGACTCCAGACCAACGGCACGTGGTCATCTACGACCCCCAGGGTCGGATCCGAGTTATCGGCGACGATGGGCGGGTCGAGAAGGAGGCGAAGGCCTCCCGCCTCGCCGGAACCGTGGTCGCGGCAGCCACCAGCCCGAGCGCCTCGCACGTCGTTCTCGCGACCGACGGGGGCAGCGCCGCGGTCATCGACGTCGGTAGCCGTAGGCAGGTCGACCTCACGATGGACGGATCGCGGGTCTCGGCTGTCTCGTGGCTCGATTCCACCCTGGACAACCTCGTCCTCGGCGTGACCTCCTCGGGCCTCGTCGCCACCTACAGCGCGACGACCGGACGGCAGGTCACTCGCTTCCCGAGCACAGTCACCGAGGCGCTGGCGACGGCCGACGCGCAGGTAGTGACCTCCGACCAGGACTCACGGCTGCGGGTCTGGGATATCCGGACTGCCGAGAAGGCGGCGGAGTCATCCCCACTGTCGGGACAGGCCAGGTACCTGCAGCGCTACGGGCACGAGGTTGTCGGCGTCACTCAGGACGGCAACATCATCAGGTGGGACTGGCGAGCAAGCCCTGAGCCACGCAAGTATCACTTCGCCTTTTTAAACAGCCTCTTGCAGGTGGCGGTGAACGAAAGCACCCACACGGTCACCCTCGCCTTGGACAAGGAAGCCAGGACTTACAGTCTGGACGACGGCTCCCTACTACTCTCGCTGCCTCACCAACCCGATACGGTAACCAGCTTGGCGCTATGGCCGCGCGGCCAATGGATCGCGACCGCCGGAGCCGATGGTCGGGTTCGGGTGTGGTCGACGAAACTCGGGACGCCGACCAGAGCCACCTACGATCTCATCGCACACCGCGGCGAGGTCCTGAGCGTAAACTACCTGCGCGACGGCAAATCTCTGATCTCCCTCGGCCGTGATGGCACCGTCCGGCTCTGGGATGTCCCCCAGGTCCAGCGATTCGATCTGAATATGAACTCGGTGCTCGACCTGAACATGAGTACGGACGGCCGATGGCTCGCAACGGCGAGCTACGACCGCACAGCCTACATTATTGATCCCACGAGCGCGTCGAACGTCCCGGTGGCGACGGTACCGGTGGGCGCCCGTGTCAAAAATGTGCGATTTGATCCGACAGATCCGCACCGCATCGTTACCCTCGTGCGGTCCGGGACACAGCCAAAGGGGTGGCGGTGGGACAGCGGTGGCCACGCCGAGCAGTTCCCGGAATTCGAGATCCCGCCCGGTCTTTCCGACTCCTTGGTGAGCCTCGACATCAGCCAGGACGGCAGGAGGGTCGCCTCCGGGGATCTCCACGGCAACATTTATTTCTGGGATGCACACACCGGTAAGCTGAGCGGTGCACCCTTGGCCGGCTCGGGCCACGCCGCATCGGGCATCGCTTTCGACCCCTCCGGGCACGTGCTCGCCACGACCGCTCCCGACGGGATTCTGCTCCAGAAGCTGGGCACCAACGAGCAACCCACGCTGTTGGCACTTCCCGACGCGACCACGGTGGCGTTCGACCCGCGCGGCAAGCACATCGTCGGCGGGACCAAGAGCGGCGTCCTGCGCCTCTGGACCAGCGACGGCACGTTCGAGCACGAGCTCGTGGCGCATGGAAGCACCGCGGGCAGTCCCTCGTTCAGCGGTGACGGCAGCCTGGTGGCGGTGGGCACCAACGAGGGACTCATCGAGGTGTGGAATGTGGACTCCGGTCGACGAGTGCTGCTCACCCGGCAGCACGGTGACTCGGTGAACGACGTGCTGTTCCTGCCAGGCGACCGATCGCGACTGGTTTCGGCGAGCGACGACTCGACCGTCGCGGTGTTCAGGTGCGACGCGTGCGCCGATCCGGATGCCGTCGTCCGGGACGCTGCCCCCTGAGGAACACACCATGAGCAGGCCCGTCGGGGGCCGTGACGACATGACTGAAGGAGATTGCGATGGACGAGCAGACCACGACCGCTATCTACGAACCCCCTGTGTTGGTGGAGCTGGGCGAGTTCGGCGAGGACACCCTGGGCTCCGGGGAGGCCTTTCCTGACAGCACTGGGCATCAGGAATAACCGGGTGGGTGTCCCGATCACGGGGTGGATGGTTCTGCCGGATCAGCCGGCCGCGCGACGGGTAGTAGCTGGGTGGCCGTCGCTGTTGCGGTGGGTGGTGGCACATGCGTCCGGGAGTCCGTGGTTGGTCGGCAGCCTCGATCAGGATGACGTCACCCTGGCGACGGTGGGGTCGCTGCGGGTGGCGGTGATCGGAACGTGCCCGGTCACCGCCACCCGGCTGGCAGACCTGGTCGCGAGGGTGCGCACGGCCGCCGAGCTGGACGCGGTGGCCCGCGTGCTGCCGGGCTGTTGTCATCTGGTGGCCTCGATCGACGGTGTAGTGCGGGCGCAGGGCAGCCTGACCGGGGTGCGCCGGATGTTTCACACCCGGATCGAGGGGGTGCCGGTAGCGGGCGATCGGGCTGATGTGCTCGCGATGGTGGCAGGTGGAGGGGTTGACGAGCACGCGCTGGCGGTTCGGGTGGCCTGTGGGGCGACGCCGCCCCCGTTGGGCGAGCGCAGCTTCTGGCGGGGTGTGCAGGCGCTGGCCCCCGACCACTACCTCCGGATCGATCCCACCGGCACGGTAGGTGCCGTGCGGTGGTGGCAGCCACCCGAGCCTGAGGTGGCCTTGACCGTAGGCGCGGACCCGGTGCGTCAGGCACTGGACACCGCGGTGGCCGCGCGCAGGCCCGTGCGGGGCCGCCTGAGTGCGGACCTGTCCGGTGGGATGGACTCGACCTCGCTGTGTTACTTGGCCGTGCGGGCGGGCACGCCGGATCTGCTGACCTTCCGGTGGGCCGAGGCTGAGGAGGCCAACGACGACGCCATGTTCGCCGCCCACGCGGCAAGCGGCTTAGAGCAGGCCGAGCGTGTCGTGCTTCCGCAAGCCGACATGCCCGGTATTTTCGCCGACGCTGGCCATACCGGTGACGCCGAAGCCCCCTACCCGTTCACCCGGACCTTGGCCCGCACCCGGCACAACGCCGAGTTGCTGGCCCGGCACGGGGCCCAGCAACACCTGGCCGGGCACGGCGGTGACGAGTTGTTCCACGGCCCGCTGGCCTACCTGCATCCCGTGCTGCGCCGCCGACCGTTGACCGCGATCAGGCACGTGCGCGGCTACCGGGCGTTACACCGCTGGCCGTTGGCCGCCACCGTGTCGGGTCTGGCCCGCGGCGGTGACCTCGGTGCCTGGTGGCACCAGCAGGCCCAGCAGCTCACCACCGGGCCGGTACCTCGTCGCACGCCTCCACTGGGCTGGGGTCACCCGCTGCGGGCGGCGGTGTGGGTGACACCAGCGGCGGCCGACACCACACGCGCTGTGCTGCAGGCCACCGGCGACCAGGCCCGGCCCCTGGCCTCCGACCGCGGCCAACACGTCACCCTGGCCATCCTGCGGATGAATGGACCGTATTACCGGCAGCTGTCTCGGCTGTTCGCCACCGCGGGGCTGCGGTTCGAGCTGCCCTACTTCGACGATCGGGTGGTCGAGGCCGCGCTCGCGGTCCGTGCGCATGAACGCAGGACGCCCTGGCGGTACAAGCCGCTGCTGGTCGAGGCGATGCGCGACGTCCTGCCCGAGGTGATCGCCGCACGCACCACCAAAGGAGAGTTCGGCGAAGATCTCCGCGTCGGGCTGCGCCGCCACCTGCCCGAGATCCTGGCGCTCTTCGCTGACTCCGCGCTGGCCGCCCACGGCCTGATCAACCCCGACCTGCTTCGCCGTCAGCTGCTGAAACCCCAGGTCGACAACAAGACGGTGTTCGCCTTGGAAGACCTGCTGGGCTGCGAGACCTGGCTGCGCGCCGCCCAGAGGCCCACATACCCCGGGAGGAACAGTGCCGCTGCGACTACGCCCTGACATCGCCACCACCGGCACCGACGACGGCCTGGTCCTGCTCGACGAGCGCACCGGCCGGTACTGGCAACTCAACTCCACCGGCGCCCACGTGTTACACGCTCTCCTCGAGGGCCACCACCCCGATCACATCGCCGCCGACCTCGCTACCCGCTACCGCATCGACGTGCAGCGGGCCCGAAACGACGTCACCGCCATCACCGATCACCTGCGGGTTGCGAAGCTGGTGGCATCCTCATGACCGTTCCCGTCGCCCTCGAGCATCAGCGCCGGCTACCGGCGCACCGACGCGTGCTGCCCCTGCTCGCCGTCGGCGCCGCCCGGCTGCTGGCCACCCTGCGCCCCCGGCAGCTACGCACCGTGCTGGAACTGGCTCGCCGCGGCGCCCGGCCCGCCACCGCGCAGCAAGCCCACGCCGCCCGCGAGGCAGTGGTCGCAGTCAGCCTCCGCTGCGCGGGCCAAGGCTGCCTGCAACGCTCCCTGGCTGCCACCCTCTACTGCCGCGCCCACGGCACCTGGCCCACCTGGTGCACCGGCGTCCGCACCAACCCCTTCGCCGCGCACGCCTGGATCCAGGTCGCCGATCAACCCATCGGGGAACCCCACCCCGCCGGCCACTACCGAACCTTGATCGCCATCCCACCCACTCAGGACCCCGGTAGGGACAGCTCCTCGCGGGTTATGTAGAGGTCGCGACGGAAACAGTCGCTTCTCGATCTCGACTCGAATCAGGGCGTTCCCGCCCTTCCTGGCGTAGGTTTCGAAGAGGGTCCGGGAGGACGCGGCCGCCATTTCACCCTTCAGGGCGACACGTCGCGCCCTTGACCTTGGGAGGAAACGGTCCCCAGCCCGTCTTCGGTGCCCGACCCCCTGACGGGTGCCCACCAGCCGGCAAGGCCGGACAAGATGGTGAGCGCCTCGAATACCTGTGGGCCGGCCTGCTGGATCGTGTCGTCAGAGTCGAACCCACGGTGTTCGACGAACAGGCGGGTGCCGTGGCCCTCTGGGCGCAGGGTCCAGGTGACGACCGAGTCGAGTTTTCCCTGGTACTCGCTGTCGGTCCAGCTGTAGGCCAGCAATTCTTCGTCGTGGAGCTCCAGAACTCGGCCGAGCTGAACCCGCGAGGAGATCGAGAGGCTGTGCCAGGATGGACGAGGCTGACCGGACCTCACCAGGAGCGACATTCAACTTGCGGGGCCCGCTTGGGTATGGCCGGCCCGGTGGCTAACCTGTGCGGCGTCAGCAGGCCAC
>DATDHI010000115.1:0-3740 GCA_036521655.1 Pseudonocardiaceae bacterium
CCAACCAGGACCCACTCCTGCCCGGCAACCCACGATCACATGTGGCGAGGCCCCAGCCCGGACCTCCATACCGTCTAACTTCGGGAGGCTGCGCGCCGTGAACTCGACACGGCGGGCCGACGTTCGCAGTGAACGTCGAGGTCGGTAACACCGAGTTCACGGGGAAACCCGTCGCGGGCACCGGTGGACGATCCCGCTGCAGGGGGCGTTATGTGGTCTCGGGGGATATAGCGGGCGGGCGTAGGGTGACGATCTTTGCGCTGGCCTCGCCGTGCGGCGTGGGGTAGGTGACGGTGTCGCCGACGCCTCGGCCTGCGAGCGCGCGGCCCAGCGGGCTGTCGACGGTGAGCACCCTGTCGCGCTCTGGGTCGCTGGCCTCCTCGGGGACCAAGACCACCCGCAGGTCCTCCTCCGTACCGTTGGAGAAACGGAGGGTCACCTGCGTCCCGTCCGGGAGGTGGTCCCGCGGAACCGGCGTGGATGGATCGACGGGAACCCGCCCGGCGAGCAGCTCGGTGAGCTCGGTGATGCGATCATCGATCCAAGCCAGGTCGTCGGCCCACTCGAGGCGCTGGGCCTGATCACCGCCGTCCCCGACCGGCTCCTCATCGACGAGGTCTGCCGCGAGTTTACGACGCCGGTCGCGTAGCGCAGCCAGCTCGCTTTTGAGCCGTTCACGGGTTGCGGGGTCCAAACCGCCCGTCGCCACCATGCTCGACCTCCTGCTCATGCGAACCCACCCGGTTCCCGTCCCGACGGCCCATCCTGCAAGGTGGTGTATCGACTAGGCAACGACCTGAAGAAACCAGCTCCGGCCGGGCACTCGCTCTCTCAGGACGGGACGTGCACCAGTCCGGAAGGCCGACGGTGCACGCGGGTGGGTCCCGGGGTGGTGTCGCTGTCGGCGATCCCCGCCACGCCGCCGAGATCACACCTCGTGCCCACCCCCGCCGTACTGGCCTGATCGGGTCAGCACGGCAAGGTCCTAGGCGAGCGCTGCGGCGGCGGTCGTCGCCGATTCGAGGGCGAGGTCGAGCACCTCGCGGACGTCTCCGACCAAGTGCACGGTGAGCTCCTGGCGCACTGAGTCTGGCACGTCGTCCAGGTCGGGCTCGTTACGCCGGGGCAGCAGCACGGTGGTGATCCCGGCCCGATGCGCGGCGAGCAGCTTCTGCTTGACGCCACCGATCGGCAGCACCCGTCCGGTCAGCGACACCTCACCGGTCATCGCCACGTCGGCGCGCACCGGCCGTCCGGACAACAGCGAGGCCAGCGCGGTGGTCATGGTGACCCCGGCGCTAGGTCCGTCCTTGGGCACCGCCCCGGCCGGCACATGCACGTGCACCCCACGTTCGGCCAGGTCGCCGACCGGCAGCTCCAATTCTGCTCCGTGCGAGCGCAGGTAGGACAGCGCGATCTGGGCAGATTCCTTCATCACGTCACCGAGCTGCCCGGTGAGCGTGACGCTCGTCGATCCCGTCTCCTTGTCGGCCAGCGAAGCCTCCACGAACAGCACGTCGCCGCCGGCGCCAGTCACTGCGAGCCCGGTGGCCACCCCCGGCACGGCCGTGCGCTCCGCGGACTCCGGAGTGTGCCTGGGCTGACCGAGGTAGTCCCGCAGGTCCTCTGGCCCGATGTGGACCGGGACCGCGTGCTGGTTCAGCGCCAACCGGGTGGTCACCTTGCGCAGGATCCGGGCGATCGAACGCTCCAGCTGCCGCACACCGGCCTCCCGGGTGTACTCGCCGGCGAGCCGCCGAAGCACGGCGTCCTCGACACCGACCTCTTCCGCGGTCACGCCGGCCTGGTCAAGCTGGCGGCGCAGCAGGTGGTCGCGGGCGATCGCGACCTTCTCCTCCTCGGTGTACCCGTCGAGCGTGACCAGTTCCATCCGGTCGAGCAGCGGCGCGGGGATCGAGTCGAGCACGTTCGCCGTCGCCAGGAACACCACGTCGGACAGGTCCAGCTCGACCTCGAGGTAGTGATCCCGGAACGTGTGGTTCTGCGCCGGGTCAAGCACCTCGAGCAGCGCGGCGGTCGGGTCGCCCCGGTAGTCGGAGCCGACCTTGTCCACCTCGTCCAGCAGGACGACCGGGTTCATCGTGCCCGCCTCGGAGATGGCGCGCACGATCCGACCCGGCAGCGCCCCGACATAGGTACGGCGGTGCCCGCGGATCTCCGCCTCGTCGCGCACGCCACCCAGCGAGACCCGGACGAACTTGCGGCCCATTGCCCTGGCCACCGATTCACCCAGCGAGGTCTTGCCGACCCCAGGCGGGCCCACCAACGCGAGCACCGCCCCACTGCGCCGGCCACCAACGACCCCCAGGCCGCGGTCGGCGCGCCTGCGCCGCACGGCCAGGTACTCGATGATGCGGTCCTTGACGTCGACCAGCCCGAAGTGGTCGGCATCCAGCACCTCACGAGCGCTGGCGATGTCGAAGTTGTCCTCGGTGCGGGAGTTCCACGGCAGCCCCAGCACAGTGTCCAGCCAGGTGCGGATCCAGCCGACCTCAGGTGAGGCCTCAGCGGTCCGCTCCAACTTGTCGACCTCAGCCAGCGTGGCCTTGCGCACGTGCTCGGGCAGCTCCGCGGCCTCCACCCGCGCCCGGTAGTCCTGCTCCTCGGAGGCGGGCTTGCCCTCCAGGTCGGCCAGCTCCTTGCGGATCGCGGCGAGCTGCTGGCGCAGCAGGAACTCCCGCTGCTGGCGCTCCATGCCCTCCTTGACGTCCTTGGAGATCGTCTCCGCGACGTCAAGCTCGGCGATCTGCTCATGGCCCCAGCCGATAAGCTTTTCCAGCCGCTGGACCACATCCGGGGTCTCCAGCAGCCAGAGCGTCTGCTCCTTGGTCAGGTAACTGGCATACCCGGCGAGATCGGCCAGCGCGCTGGGCTCCTCCACCTGCCGCATCGAGTCGATCACCTGCCACGCGCCGCGGCGCTGCAGGATCGTGGTCACCACTGCGCGGTACTCGCGGGCCAGCTCTCGAGCCCGGCCGCCGGCCGCAGGCTCATCCAGGACGGTGGCCTCCACCCACAAAGCGGCACCCGGACCCGTCGTACCGGTTCCAATCCGAACGCGGGACGTGCCCCGCACCACCACCGCCTGCTCACCGCCGGGCAACCGGCCGATCTGCTCGACCACGCCCCACGTGCCGACCGAGGCGTATTTGCCATCAAGCCGCGGCACCAGCAGCACCTGCGGCTGACCACCGGAGTCTGCACCGGTCGCAGCCTGGGCAGCTTCGACGGCCGCCCGGACCTCGGCTTCGGCCAGCCGTACAGGCACCACCATTCCCGGCAGCACCACGACATCGTCGAGGGGCAGAACCGGAAGCTTCACAGTCTGGATCAAGATCGTCACACCTTCTGCGAGAAGATTGAGTCCAGTCGGCTCAACTAGGACGACCCTGGCAATATTCCGCGGGGAGCGTACTTCGCCGGTGGCGGCTGGCGATCGACGAAGTTCGAGGTCAATACCCGTCGACTGCGGCACCCGCCACCCCGGAGGGCTCTACCATCCATATCCGCAAACTGACCCCCCCACGTAGCAAACGTTGATCATGCTGCGGTCAAGCGACCGACGGTCGCGGGCAAGGCCGGACCATCTGGCTGCCGCTACTCACGGTGTTCCCTCGTATGATGCGCAGGTGTCTGCCGTTATTGGCGGATTCGGGTCAGGTTGGGGGTGGTGTGGAGGGGGTTGCGGCGTGGTGGTCCGCCCAGCCAGGGTGGTGGGT
>DATDHI010000116.1:0-4793 GCA_036521655.1 Pseudonocardiaceae bacterium
CTAGCTCGCGGTCCATCGGATCAGGTGCCAGCAAAAACTTCAGCCGGAAGCCGCGCTGGTGCCGGCCTAGGGCGAACGCGGGCAGATCCTCGCGCTCCAGCTCGGCCGACACTAGCTCGACCGAGCGGAACCGCTCCGGGATGGCCAACCACAAGACCTCGAGAGCCTCCGGCACGAAGCAGCCAGAACCGTCCCGCATGCTCTCCAACAGAGCCTTCGACCCCATCAGCGCCGCCCGATCTGGGTCGTCTCCGTCGCGGCCCGCCATCCCGCGGTGAGTTTCGCCCAGTCCGCGACGGCCCGAAGTTCCGCATCCTCGGTAACGTGGGCGTAGGTGTTAAGCGTGGTCTGCACATCAGCGTGACCAAGTCGACGGCTGACCACGTGCACCGGCACGCCCGACAGCAGCAGAGCACTCGCGTGCGAGTGCCGAAACCAGTGTGGTGTCCAGCCCTCGGGTACCTGCCCGGCGAGTTGGCGGCTGAGCCGATCCACCAGGTCATAGACACTGTCGGGTTTCCACGGGGCGAACCGGGGCTCCCGGTCAAGGTTGACGAAGACCAAGGACGCATCGAAGTCGTCAGTGGCCAAGTCGGCGCCAGCCTCGCACAGTAGCCACACGTACTCACCGTAGAGCCGGTCCACCTCATCGGAGACATAAAGGCGGCGATAACCGCTCTTGGCTCGCGCATCGTGCTGATGCTCACGAGGGACGACCTCGATGAACGGGGTATCGCCGCAGCCGGTGTGCCAGTCGCGATGCTGCAACCCGAGAGCTTCGCCCAGGCGAAGCCCGGAATCCGCCAACAGCGACCAGAGCAGCCGGTTGCGGACCGACCCCCGCCACTGCCGGGCGTCGGGATCCCACTGCGCGCACGCCTCGCAGATCCGCTCGATCTGCCCCGGCGTGAGCGTCGGCGGGGGCAGATCGAGCGGCCGCCTCACCCGGATCACGGCCTGGCGGCGCCCCTTGCGGCGCGCGATGTGCTCCAGCAACGGCTTGTAGCTGCCGGCTCGCCCATGGATGATCCGATACAACTCCCGACCGGCATCCACCCCGTTGAGCTGGTGGTAGGTGTAGCAGGACAGCACCGCCCGCAGCCGGACCGCGATCGTCGACTCGGCGAACCTCGCCCGTCCCGGGTCGATCGAGACGACCGCAGGACCGTCACCGGTGCGTAACCAGGTGAGGAAACCACCGAAGTCCTCCAGCGTCACCCCGGCCCAGCCCAGCTCGAACTGCTCCAGGTATTCCCACCACAGCGCCAGCGCCCGAGCGTAGGACTTCACGGTGTTCGGCGAGACCCGCTGCGCCCGCAGATACTCCAGGTACTCCTCAGCCGGGCCGATCGGACGATGATCCCGGCCGAGCACCGTCCAGGTACGCCCACCACCAGACAGGGCCAGCCGCTGCACCCGGCACACCCCGAGCAGCTCTGTAACAGTCGTCACGTTCAGTAGCGTAGAGACTACAGATAGTCCGTACGCAAGAGACACGCCGACGCTCCAAGAGCTCTCTCATGCTGCGTCACCGACGGACCCTGAGCGCCCCGGATAACACCACACCACGCAGTTCAGGCCCAGCCCGAGCGCGCCGAGCTGGTCCTCCATGCCCTCGTGATAGGCGCGGCGCAGATCCCCGCGGCGGCCATGGAAGACGTGCCGGGCCAGGTCGTGGCGGCCTTCTTGCAGGTTGCGCATGCTCTTGATCTGCGCCCGGTACGGGGCCTGATCGACATACGACAGCACGTGCAGGGTCTTGAAGATCCGCCCGTAGTGCGCCAGGGCCTCGCCGAGTTGGGTCGGGTTCCCGCCGTGGGCGAGCATCCGCAGCACGTCATGCGCGCTGACCGCGCCGGTGTGGATGGACCCGGCCAGGCGCAGCAGATCGGGCCAGTGCGCGCGGACCCGACCGAGGTCGATCCGCCCGCGGGCCGCGGTGGTGAGCGGGCCGTAGTCGGCGCCGGTGTTGATTCGCCACAGCTTGGCGTCGGGCAGGTCGGCCAGCTGCGGGCGGTAGTCGAAGCCGAGTAGCCGCATCAGCCCGCACACCATGTCGCTGTAGGAGCCGGTGTCGCTGATGATGACCTCCGGGCGGCGGCCGCCGTCCTGGCGGTAGATCAGGTCGATCACGTGCAGCGAGTCGCGTGGGGTACCTGACACGACCTGGCCGGCCAGCCCGACGGCTTGGTCGTTTACTGGCGCAGGGGACTTATTCCAACCGTGCACTATTCTTCGGCAGCCGCTGGCTGCTCCGGCCAGTCCTGGAACTCGTCCGGGACGAAGTGGAAGAGACGGTCAGGTGGCTTCGGCGGGGAGTCCCCGCCCGTGCATCGAGCTGCTCCAACGCTTTCCCAGAAACCTTCCAGGGCGTGGAAGGACATCTCTATGAACCCGAGCTTGGTGAGTGCCTCTCGGATTCGCGGTGTCAAGTCGGGCGCTCGGCGGTGACAGGTCCAGATGAGTCTGGCGTTCACGGCGCACAGCCCTGGGAGGTGTTCGATGAGTTCGAATACCCCTTCGTCGGTGAGGTTGCCCAGGACCCCGCAGACCAGCAGAAGGTCGGCTGCCAGGCCTTGGTAGTGGGCAACCTCTGCGGCGTCCGCGCTGCGAACCTCGACGTTCGACAGTCCCGCTCGCGCGTAGGCGTCTCGGCCAGATTCGGCGATGTCAGGGTCGAGTTCGACGAGGAGGCCATAGACCTAGATCATTCACGCTGATCCACTGTCTCATGATCGTCTGCGCTGTGGATCATTTTGTGCGGTAGGAGCGGTGGTGGGCGTGGCGGGTGCCCGAGGGTGCTCGGGTGGGCGCCGGTTTCCACGGGTCGGCCGGGTGCTGCGGGGTGGTCGGATGGGGGAGACTCGCGCATCAGTTGGGGTGCAGGGCTTGCAGTCGTTGCCAGGCTGTGGCCAGGTCGGGGGCCCATTGCCAGCCGGGTGGGATTTTGAGGATCTTGCGTCGGGCGTGGGTGATTAGGCGGGCTGGGGCGGACAGGATCCGAAACCGCAGTGTCTTGGTGGAGGATTTTGCCAGTTGGCCATCGAGTGCGAGGTGGCGCAGCCAGGCGGTCAGCGAGGTCGCCAGGGCGGCGAGCTGCAGCCAGGCGGCGTTGCGGTCGTAGTCGATCGAGGGCAGGTTGCGGGCGCCGCAGGCCTTGAACTGCTTGACCCGATCCTCGACGTGGGCCTGGGTGCGGTGGCGGGCATCGAGCCACTGCAGCTGCCCGCCGGGGGTGTTGGTGACGAACGCGCCGTACTCCCAATCGGGGTCCTCACCGAGCTTGGTTTGCTTACCGGCCGGGCGGGGGACTCGGCGGGCGATGACCCGCAGGTCAGCCGGCCAGCTGGCCAGCCGATCCCCGCCCGGGCCGTGGCGCAGGATCGCGGTCAGCTCGACCACCTGCGCGGCGGGGTCTACCTCGCCGTCGGTGTCCAGCGCGACGCCCCAGTCGCGTTCGCGGAGTTGCTCGATCCCGTTCGTGGTGCGGTCGTCGACCGGCCAGCCGATGCTGTACTCCACCCGCCGGCCCCGCCGCCCGTGCGCGGGCGCAGTATTCAGCCCGTTCAGATGGTCGATGACGTCGTGGGAGGCACCCGCGCCGTCGATGCTGACCAGCACATCGCCCCGCCACGGGGCGGGGATCTGGGCGAACGAGGCGGTCAACACAGCGAGGTGATCAGACGCGGTGAAGGAGCCGGCGTTGCCCGGGCGACACATCACCGCCAACGCATCGCCGATATTTGAACACCAGCTGGTCAACGGGTGGAAACCGAACCCGCCCTTATACGTACCCGCGGCCTGGGCCTTGGGGCTGGCGGCCTCGATCAAGGTGGCATCCAGGCGAATGACCAGCACCGGGCGCGGACTGGCACCGGGCTCGGTGGCGGGTCGGGTCAGATCCTTGCCCGCGACCGTGACCGCGGGCAACTGTCCGTGCCGGGCCACGATCCCCGCCCACGCGTTGACCCGCGCCGCCGCGGTGGTCTGGGCCAGCCGCCGCCCGGGCAGCCCGTCACGACCCAGGCGCTCGGCCAGCTCGTCGAGCGCCCGCAACATCGTCGAGTCCGATGCTCCACCCCCGGGGCCGAAGAGCTCCTCCTGGGCGGTCATCGCCTCGATGTCGGACAGGCACGTCGCCCCGGCCGCCAACGCGCACGTCGCGTCCACCAGCGCCCGACCCCGATGCCGCAGCGGGACAAATCCCGCCCGAGCCACCACCTGCGCCAGGCCCGTGGTCAGGCCGAGTCGATCAGCCAACAACCGCGGCAGCACCACCCCCGCCTGCGCGACCGTCCCGGCACCGCCGACCTCGACCTGGAGTTTGTGTGACCAGGCCAGCGCGGGACCACCGCCCAGCCGCCCGATGCTTGTAGCCTTCACCTCAAGGGTGTTCCTTTCTGGGGCTCATGCAGATCTCGACAATCCGCATTGTCCCAGTTCAGGGGCACCCTTCCTCGCTCCGACGCCCGGAAAATCCATAATCACAAAATCGCCGTGAATACCCGAGGTAGATGTCAAGCCGCGGCTTTCCGATCTTGTTGGGTGTGTTGGCCCCAGGCGATGTTGTCGTCGTATGGCCGGCCGGTCTTAAGGCAGCCGTGCAGGATCCCGACGAGCCGGTTGCCGAGCTGGCGCAGTGCGGCGTGGTGGCCGGTGCCGCGGGCCCGGATGGTGTCGTAGTAGGTCCGTGCGCCGGGTGAGCCGGTCAGCGCACAGAACGCCTGCTGGTCCAGGGCGTCGGCGAGGCGGTCGTTGCGGGCGAAGCGGGCCAGCACGACCTTCTTCTTACC
>DATDHI010000117.1:0-34157 GCA_036521655.1 Pseudonocardiaceae bacterium
GCGACCGCATCCGGCAGGGATCGGTCAAGCAGCAGGTCGAAGGCCATCCGCTGACGGGTGGCCATCCGGATTCCTGACCACACCTCCGTCTCGTCGTCGCGGACCTCACACCGCCGCACGTCCAAACCAGCTCGGCGGAACACCCGAGTCTCTAGCCCGACGACTGCTTCGATCGGGTCCTCGGTGCGAGCCAACGGCAAACCTCGCAACGTGGCAGCTGACCGGCCGGTAATCACCGCTTCCGCGGGCAAAATGAGCGCCGCGCCCTGGCACCGCACCTCATGGGTCAACGGCAGCGCAGCTGGCACATAGACATCCCGGAAGATGCGCCGAAACTGTGGTCCTCGCAACTGACCCGGGCTCACCGCTCTCGCGGCGACGGCCTCCGAGCCCCGAAACGGCCCGCTCAGTTCTACGAACCCCCAGCGTGTCCCCATGCCAGGCAAGATCTCGCAGGCGCTCCCAACTGTCCAATCGCTATCCACAGGGCGCCGCAGTTGTCCACAGCCCTCGTCACCGCGATAAGCATCCATGTTGCCGTTTTGAGACCCGCCCGGCAGCCGACAAGCATCCATGTCGCCGTCCTGAAGGCGCGAGGGCCACAGGCATCCATGTCGCTGTCGACGACGACTCAGCGGTTCCAGTCCCGTTCGGTCAGTCGCCTCGCGCAGCGTGGACATTCACTTCGCCGATGGCGGAAGGTGCGCAGCCGCGACCACTCCTCATCCAGCTGCCTCCGCTCCTCCGCCCACTGGCGAAGTCTCGGCTGCACAGCCTGGGTGGTCCAAGCCACCCCGAGCAGTAGCCCGAAGCAGACGAGGAGCACAGCGACGACCGCCATCCCGGTCAGCACTTGCGTGCTCACTGTTGTCTGCGGTGCGGCCCGCCACGACGTTTCGCGCTCCGGTGAGATGCCGACATGATCGCTTCCCCTCTCATCGCTGATGCGGGTTTGCGGCGTCGGAGTCCGGATCGATCGTGGTCCGACGCCAATCAGAGTAGTCTGACATCAGATGTCTGTCTACATATCAGTGCGGTCTGACGCCAGGCGGGTGTAGAGTCTGGTCGGTCAACTGTGAGCGCAACGTCCGCATCGACCGCCGTCCGGTCCCGCCGCTGAACGGGTCGCGTGTAGGCCGCCGCCTGAACACCCAGCCGAGGCACCGGGACAGGAACATGATGAGCAGTGGTCATGACGGCAACTCGCCGGTCACTCAATGGGAGCTGCGGTTGGACGCCCGCCGACCGCTACCGGAGGTGATTGAGGAGAAGCTGCGAGAGCTCATTGAGAGCGGTGTGCTTCCTCCCGGGGAACGCCTCCCGAACGAGCCGGAGCTCGCGCGGCGGATGGGGGTGGCGCGCAGCTCGGTACGAACCGCATTGCAGCGTCTGGAAGTCCTCCGTGTGGTGGAGGTGCGCCGGGGGCGGGGCTGGTTTGTCCGGCGGAAGCCAGCCGGCGACCCACCGGGCGACTTCATGGAATGGATCTCGGAACGACGCTTCGGGATCAGTGAACGGCTCGAGCTGCGGATGGCGCTCGAGGGGATGGCCGTAAGCCTTGCTGCCGCGCGCGCCACCGAGGGCGAGATCGACGACATCGCGAAGCTCAGCAAGGACCACATCGGGGCGTTCGCCGACATCGATGAGTTGGTCAGGACTGACGAGCTATTCCACGAAGCCATCGTCCGAGCGAGTCGCAACGAATTGCTGCTCGCAACGTATCGCAGGCTGGTTCCAGAGCTCGCCGAGTGGCGCCGATGGAGTTTCACGGGCCGTGGGGTGGCGCCGCGCTCCGGTACCGAGCACGACAATGTCGTCAATTTCCTCAAGCGAGGTGATTCGGCTGGTGCCCGCGCCGCGATGCTGACTCACCTGCTTCACCTCTACCACGATGTCCAGTCGGCCGGCGACCAGGATGGAGCCGAACGACCGGCACATCTGACCACTCTCGTAGTCATTGATGACGAACCCCAATGGCATCCCGCTGACTCACGCTGACTCTGTGGCACCACCGCTGACTCTGTGGCACCGCCGCTGACCACCTGACCGGCGAGGGCTAGCGCGCCCCGCGCTGTGACGTCAGGATGTTGTGACCGGCGACGGCACAGGCGGGGGGTCTTGAGTGACGGTCTCTGTGGCACTCTCGGCGTTAATGGCCGCATTGATCGCAGTGGCCTTAACCGCGGTGCTGCTGGTTGTCGCCTACCGGCGAGTGCTACGTAAGCGCTTGGTGGATGAACTCGTCCAGATCTCGGGTCCATCAATAGTGGAAGCGTTGTCACCGCAGAAAGTGATGACCACCTTCCTGTCGAAGATCTACGGTGACAGCGCGGCTAACGGCGATGTGGTCGCCGGGGTGCTGGGTGGTGAGGGTGCCGAACCGCACGGCACTGATCTTACCATCAGCACCCACACCACCGTAGATTACGAGCTGCGCGCGGTTAATCACCAGACCTTCCAACTCATCTCCACCGTGACCTACAGTTTCAAGAAAAATGTGGCCGACCACAGATTCGTCATTTTCGCCATATGTGACCCGCTACTTCGTGATTCCATTGCGCTAGCCTGCCGGCTGCCCCTTTTCGAATCCTGGTTTGTGCCCGACCAGTCACTATTCGAGCAATCTGTGGACGCGACGCTCACTTCGGTGAACATCGGAATCCGCTACACTGATCTCGACGGGGCTCATCACGACGTGGCGCTCAGCAAAGTCCAGTTAACGGAGGTGGGCTACCGCGATTGGCCCGAGTACTTGACCTTCTTCCGCGGACCGGTCGGGACGATGCCCCGCCAGAACCCCGCCCGCTACCTGGGCACTCTGCGAATCTTCGAATGCGACCTGGGCGAACTCACCGACGTCGATCATGCTGTCGGCTCGGTGGAGAACCTGTGTCTCCGCTCAACCACCCTGGGTCGAATGGACGACCGCTTCTGCTTCTGGCAGGCACCGTACCCCTGCTATGTCGAGCGCATCAGCTTCGACCCGGCCGCGCTGGCGGTCGATGGCGCCTCCTGGCTCTTCCAGGTCGTGCCGTTCACCTTCCGATCGGCTGTCGCGACGGGAACGTGGACCCCGGCAGAGCAACTGAAGGAGCTGACCGTACGCTCCTGGCTGCTCCCCGGCCACGGCGTCGCACTCATGTGGAAGCCCTCTGCCAATGACAGCACCATCCCCGGACAGATCCGCGACACATGACATCCCAGCCGTACACGCTGCGATCGCTCCGTTGAGCGCCCTTCGGTGCGAGCGCCGAGCGTTATACCAGTTCGCCGTAGAACTGCTGGAACCCGACGGTCCGCAGCTGCTGGACCCGGATGTGATCGACAGTCCGCTGGCCCGGCAACGCATCGGCGAAGCGCTGGCCGGTCGAGCACGACTGGCGCGCTCCGAGCTGATCAGCATCAACACCCTGTCCTGCGTAGGCAGCGGCCCGCAGGACATGATGGTGGTGTCCCAACCTGAGGCGAACGCTTTGCTGGCCGAGGCGTTGGGCATCGTCGGAGCAGAGTTGTGTCGTCAGCAGGCGGCGTTCGGTCCACCCAGTCTGCTCACCGAAGCTGACGGCGAGCGTTTCACCGCGGCGCTTGCCGTACTGCGGGATGGCGTTTCGCTCGCTCGGTCGGTGAGCCCTGAGCTGATCGAAGATCTACTTGCGCATGTCGCCCTGGTAGGGATCATCGACCCCCAGCACGCTGGGCGCCTGGCTTCTGCATCCCCTCGCACCTTCCCCGGACTGGTTTTCTTGAACGATCCACAATCGGCCATCGAGGCGGCCGAGGCACTGGTGCACGAAGGTGCTCACCAGAAGTTCTTCGATCTGGCCATCACCCATGATCTCCTCAATGCCGACTCTGATCGGTGCTCACCGTTCCACCCACCGTGGGCACCGAAGGAACGCCTCTGGCCGCTCGAGCAGACCCTCGCCGCCTGGCACGCCTATACCTGTCTCGCGCGTTTCGCTCACGACGCGTGCGTCACGGCGGGAGCCCAGGTGCTCGCAGCCGACTCGTTGCTTCCGGTGGCTAGTGAGCGGAGCAAGGTCCTTGGTCGGTGGCTGCTGGACAAAGATGATCACCTCGGCGCTGACGCCCATACACTGCTGGACGGCCTCATCGGCCGGCCACCGCGCACCGCACGCGTCGCTGCAAGCTGTTCCGGTCACGTCTCCACCGACTACATCATCGACACTGCGCTGAAATTCCGCCGCTGCGGCTCGCCCGACCGGGTGCTCGTGGGCCAGCCATCGCAACCTCCCCAGCTTTACTGGGTCAGCGACGACGGGGCGGC
This sequence comes from Pseudonocardiaceae bacterium, assembly GCA_036521655.1. Taxonomy (GTDB): domain Bacteria; phylum Actinomycetota; class Actinomycetes; order Mycobacteriales; family Pseudonocardiaceae. Next base: position 4,289 of record DATDHI010000117.1, read on the forward strand.
GCTGCTCGAGCTCCTCGGGCACAGGCCCCTCGACGAGGTCATCCACACCTTCGCCCAGCGGTGGCGTGTGGAGCAACCCGATGCGACTGGCCGGCTGACCGCGATGCTCTCGGATCTCTACGAGTCAGGGCTCGTCAGGACAAAGGGTGACTCGTAAGCAGCCACCCGGGAGCCAGCCGTAACAGATCGCGCCGACCAGACGATCAAAGTACCAACTACGCGGACGAGCCCCGGTCAGCGCCTGCAACCACGGTGGGTAATGTCCCGTAACACAGCGTCTGCTAGCATCTGGGTTCGCTAGCATCTGGCGCTGATCGTGCCAGCGGTGGCACGTCGACGAAAGGGACAGGCTCTGATGGCCGTGCAAGGCACCGTTGAGGACAGCGCACCTACCAAGCACTCTGTGCGGGTCGACTGGTTCGGACGCGACCCGGGCGGCACAACCATCTTCGTCACGCCAGTAGTTGGCGAGGGTGCGCATCCTCAACTCGTCGCCGGTTGCATCGGTGCCACCGCCACCGACAGCTGACTTTCGCACCCCCCGCGCGTCGTGAGTCCTGTGTCGCAAGGTTTTCGCTCCCAAACGCCGCGCGTGAACCAGGCGGTGATTTCGGAGGCCTTCAATAGTGCTTGCGACGTTTCTCGCTCTGTCGAGGAGGCTTGGACTGTAAGCTTGGGTGACCCGAGCCACTCCGAGCGGCACCGCCCAAGAGCCGGAGAATAGTCAGGTACGCAGGACTGCCCGCCCTGTCAAGCGTGAAGAAGTCCTTAACCCCGCTGCTGGCTGTCGCCTACCGGCCGGTGGCGCACCGCCGCCTCGTGGACGACCTCGTCCAATCCTCGCCCGCCACTGTATTGCAGCCGCAGTGATGCCAACCGCGGCTTCATCCTCGGCGTCAAGCAATCTCTCGTCACCACATATTAGTTCGCAACATGAGCGGGGAGGCCGACTGTGTCCACGGAGCACGCCAAAGGTTCCGCAGTGCACCTTAAGAAGGCTGGGATAAGCCCCGCCCTGGCAAGCTTCGCCACAGGTGCGCCCCGGATTGCAGACGACTGCCGCCGCAGTGGATGGAGTTCAGTTCGACCCGACGTTGGCCCTTACAAAAAGGCGAGGAGTAGGACCTTTAACAACCCGAGGTTCGAGCAAACAATGCTCGAGGAAGGGGCCGTTCGCGTGCCAATATCACTAGAGCCGGACCGACGTAGATGTACATTCGTGATAGAAGTTGAAATGCGAGGAGTGTACTCCGCAATCTTGAACGCTAGCCTTGAAGAGGACTCCTACTCCTCAGACATAGCGTACGTTACCGAGGAGATCAACTTTCATATCGGAGGTGACGACAGCTTGCGATTATTTTGCTCTTCACGCGCCGACTATCGGGTACAGGCAAGCCAATTTGGCGGAGAATTACTGGATACGGAGAATTGCATCTCCAGGCCGCCAGTTGTAGTATGAGACGTGGCGTGCAATGGCGTTCGACCAGCGCGAAAATCGGTTACCCGATACGAAATCCCTATATCAGCACAGCGGCTCGCAGAGTGATTTTCGGAGACTGGGCTTGGAGCGCGGCAAGCCGATGAGTTCGGCCTGACCGCATGGGCGCAGAGGCAACAGGTGATGCGGCGGGCCGCGAGTTCGTCCGGCCCAGCGGGTGGTCTCCGAGCTGGGCGGCGGCACGATCTTCGTCAACCAGCTCGTGACGACGGCGCAACTCCGCACCTATTTACTGGGTGCACCCTTCAAGGCCCACGCCAGCAACGAAGGTTAGTCGCGCCTAGCCGTCGGCATTGGCCGCTGGCAAAGCTCCTGTCGCAGGACGGTCCGGTCTGCCGCCCGTCGTCCAATCTGACTGTTCCGGGAAAACATGCGTGGGGTAGATGGCGACCTCGGCGGCCTTCACGACGAACCACACAGCGGCACCGGTGTGCAGCCCCAGCTCCACGGCGGCTACCGGCGTGATGTCCGCAGCCAGCCCGGCCTCGCCGCGCACCCGGACGAGGGTGCCGTTCGGCTCCAGCGCGGCGGCCCGGCCGGAGATCACGTTACGCGGGCTGCCCTTCGGCGGGTCCGTGTAGACGGCCACCGCAGCGGGGGGGAACACGGCGACCGCCCTGGCACCAGGGACGGTGGACTCGGTCATACCGGTCAGCTCCCGGCCGTCGTCGGCACGCAAGCCGTCTTCTGTGGCGGTACCCGACACCAGGTTCAACCCGGCCAGCCGCGCCGCGAACGCGCTGCGTGGCCGGGTGAGCACCTCGCGCGTCGGACCCTGCTCCACCACCCGACCGCCATCCAGCACCACCACCCGGTCGGCGAGCATCAGCGCGTCAATCACCTGATGGGTGACCACCACAGCGAGGCGGTCTTGGAGCACCGATTGCAGCAGCGACCGTAGCGCGGGAGCGAGTTCCACATCGACCGCGGACAGCGGCTCGTCCAACAACAGCAGCTCGGGGTCCGAGGCGAGCGCCCGGGCCAGCGCGATGCGTTGGGCCTGCCCGCCGGACAGCTGCGCTGGGCGCCGCTGTGCAAATTCCACCGCGTCCACGTCGGTGAGGTGGCGCAGTGCCGCGGCCCGGGCCTGTTGCCTCCTGCTCCCGCTGACGCGCGGGCCGAACGCAACGTTGTCCAGCACCGACAGGTGCGGGAACAGCAGCGGCTCCTGGGCCAACAGCCCGATGCGCCTACGATGCGGCGGAAGCAGCACCCGACGAGCGGTGTCGGTGAGCACCCGGCCGCCAAGAACGATCCGCCCGGTGTCTGGGCGCAGCTGGCCGGCGATCGCAGCGAGCAGGGTCGACTTGCCCGACCCATTGCGTCCCAGCACGGCGAGCACTTCGCCCTGTCCCACCTGCACCGTCGCGTCCAGCTCGAAGCTGCCGCGGCGGACGACAAGCTCGATGTCCAGTCCCGGACTCATCCCACGCCCTCGACCGAGCGTGGCCGGGCCACCGCGATCACCAGGATCGCCACGATCACGAGCACCAGCGAGAGCGCAATCGCCCCGTCGACGTCGACCTCCCGCTGGAGGTAAACCTCCAGCGGGAGGGTCCTTGTCACCCCCTGCAGGCTGCCGGCGAAGGCGATGGTGGCTCCGAACTCGCCCAGGCAGCGGGCGAAGCTGAGCACCATGCCGGAGCCGAGGCCGGGCAGCACCAGCGGGACGGTGATCCGGCGGAACACCGTCCACGGTGGCGCGCCGAGGCTCGCCGCGACCGCCTCATAGCGCTGCCCGGCGGTGCGTAGCGCTCCCTCCAGCGCTACCACCAGGAACGGCATCGCCACGAAGGTCTGCGCCAGGACCACGGCGGTCGTGGTGAAGGGCAGGCGCACCCCGAACGCCACGTCCAGGGCATATCCCGCGAATCCGCTGATCCCGAGCAGGTAGAGCAGCGCGAGACCACCGACCACTGGCGGTAGCACCAGCGGGAGAAGCACTACCGAGCGAAGCAACCGCAGCCCCGGCAGCGAGCCCCGCGCTAACACCACTGCCAGCGGCCCGCCCAGCACGACGCACAGCAGGGTGGATATCGCCGCCGTGCGCAGTGAGAGTTCCAGCGCGGCGCGTGCCGATTCGCTGGTGACCAGCTCCACGAACCGGGGCCATGGGGCTCGCACAATCAACCCGATCACTGGGAGCAGGATCAGGCCGAGCGCTGCCACGGCCGGCACCCACAGGCCCACCGGTATCTGGCTGTTGACGGTGTGCGGATCCCTGGTCTGCGTCATAGCAACCCTGGGTCAGCTACGGGCTGGGTCAAGCAGGGGGGCCGAAGCCGGCAGCGGCCAGCTGCTGCTGAGCGGCTGGGCTGAGGATGAATTGCACGAACGCAGCCGCGAGCTGGGGCTGCTTGCTGCCACTGATCGCGGCGATCGGGTAGACGTTGACCGCATCCTTGGCCTCCGGGAAGTTGATTTGCTCGACCTTCCCCGCGGCGCCCTTGGCGTCGGTCACGTAGACCAGCCCGGCATCAGCCACCTTGGCCTCGACCTTGGAGAGCACCGAGAGGACATCGGGCTCCTCACTGACCGGGTTCAGCTTGATCCCCGTTTGCTGTTCAATCTTGACTGTGGCCGCGCCGCAGGGCACCTGCGGGGCGCAGACGACCACGGCTATGCCCGGCTTGCTCAGGTTTTCGAACGTATTGATGCCCTTCGGATTGCCTGGCGGCGTCACGATTGTGAGCACATTGGTGGCAAACGGCTGCGGCGCGCCGGCCACCTTCCCGGCCTTGGCCACCACCTGCATCTGCGCCTCGTTGGCCGAGGCGAAGACGTCGGCGGGCGCGCCGTTGACGATCTGCGTGGCCAGATCAGACGAGCCGCCGAAACTGAAGCGCAGATCCGCAGTTGGATTGGCGGCCTCAAACTGCGGTTTCAGCTGGGTGAACACGCTCGTGAGAGACGCTGCGGCGAGCACCGTGACCGGCACCTTCACGGGGGTGGGCGGGCTGGCCTGCTGCCCGCTGCTGCAGCCCGCAAGAACCAGCCCCGCCGTGAACACAACAAGCAGAAGCCGATTCATGCTCATGCATTTCCTCCTGGAGTTTCGACCATTACCCCTGTCGACTTGACGACGGCCACCGCGAGCACGCCCGGTACGAGCCCCAGGTCCCGCACCGCCTCGCTACTCATCAGTGAGACCACCCGGTGCGGTCCGCACTGGATCTCCACCTGAGCCATCACCAGGTCGCAGATCACCTCGGTGACCAGCCCGACGAAACGGTTGCGCGCCGAGCGGTCCACTAGCGACGGATCGGGTGTGGCGTGCGCCTGCGACTTGGCGAACGCCGCCAACTCCGCGCCGTCGACGGCCTTGCGGCCACCGGCGTCCCGGATCGCGGTCAGCTGGCCCGAATCGGCCCAGCGCCGGACAGTGTCATCACTCACGCCGAACAGCTCGGCGACCTCTGACATCCGATAATGCGGCACAAGGGGGACCCTACCTCCGCAGCTGCGGAGGACGGAAGGTGGACTCCCCGGCGTCATGGCAGAGTCGCATGACGTGAACTTCGCCCCCAGCGCGCGAGCAGTGGATTATACGAAACGGATGCAGCAGTTCCTGCACGAGGGAATCCTCCCTGCCGAGCCGGTCTACGACAGCTGGCGCGCGCAACGCCGCGGAACACCCGCCGAGCACGAGCTGCCGCCGGTGGTCCAGGAGCTCAAGGCCGATGCGCGCTCCCGCGGCCTGTGGAACCTGTTCCTCCCTGCCGTGTCCGGACTGTCCACCCTGGACTACGCGCCGGTCGCTGAGGTCTCCGGCTGGTCGCCGACGATCGCCCCCGAGGCGATCAACTGCCAGGCTCCGGACACCGGGAACATGGAGACGTTGCACCTGTTCGGCACCGACGAACAGCGAGCGCAGTGGCTCGAGCCGCTCCTGGAGGGTCAGATCCGGTCTGGATTTGCGATGACCGAGCCCAACGTGGCCAGTTCCGACGCCACCAACATCAGCACGACGATCCGCCGGGACGGCAACGACTATGTCATCAACGGTCACAAGTGGTGGATCTCCGGCGCGGCCGATGAGCGCTGCGCGGTCTTCATCCTGATGGGCAAGACGAACCCCGACGCCGCCGTGCACCGGCGGCACTCCATGATCTTGGTGCCTCGGGATGCCAGCGGGATCGAGATCGTCCGACACCTCCCCACCTTCGGATACCAGGATCAGCACGGACACTCTGAGATCCGCTTCATCGACGTCCGGGTGCCCGCGTCGAACCTGCTGGGGCAGGAGGGCGACGGGTTCGCCGTCGCGCAGGCCCGGCTGGGGCCCGGCCGCATCCACCATTGCATGCGGCTGATCGGGATGGCCGAGCGGGCCATCGAGCTGATGGTGCAGCGCGCCCGATCCCGGTGCGCGTTCGGCGGGCCGCTGTCCGACCAGGGTGTGATCCGGGAACACATCGCCCTGTCCCGCCTCGAGGTGGAGCAGGCCCGGCTGCTGGTGCTCAAGACCGCCTGGCTGATCGACCAGCACGGCGGGCCCAAGAGCGCCGCGACTGAGATCGCCGGGATCAAGGTGGTGGTCCCCCGGACTGCCTGCGCGGTGCTCGACCGGGCGATCCAGGTGCACGGCGGCGCGGCGATGTCCGACGACTTCCCGCTGGCCTCCTTCTACACCTGGGCTCGGGCGCTGCGCTTCGCCGACGGGCCCGACGAGGTGCACCTACGCACCGTCGCACGCCAAGAACTCCAACGCCACTAGCCGGCGTGTCGCCCTCCCGTGCAGGGTGTGTCGCCTTCCCGTGCACAAAACCGTCGCGGAGACAGCCGCCCCGCACGCAACACTCCATTCGCAAGAATCCGTTCGCAGCGGCTCGGTAATGGGGCTGAAACGCGCTACTGCGTGACCTTATGCGGGTGGTCGGACGAACCGCGGTAGTATGGATCAGGTGACTACTGAATGCCTACGGAAGGTATGGGCCGGCTGCCGAGCCAGCTGGGACAGGACCCGCCCGTTGAGCGAGATCGGAGGCTGATCGCGTGGTGACCACCGTGCGGTATTTCGCCGCGGCACGCGCCGCTGCGGGACTCCCCCTCGAGGATGTTGAACTCAGCGACGGTGCCACGGTGGCTGACGCACTTGACACGGTCGCCGCGCGACACGGGGACGCGCTACGCAAGGTGCTGGCCGCGTGCAGCTTTCTGCTCGACTCGGTTGCAGTGCGGGACCGCAGGACGCCACTGCGATCAGGCTCCGAGTTGGACGTGCTGCCACCATTCGCCGGCGGCTGACCAGCTCAATTCACACCGATCGTATCTTACGGACAATTGACCCATTCCTCGGAGCCGTCGGTGAAATCCTGCCGCTTCCAGATCGGCAGTTGCAGCTTGACCTCATCGACCAGCGCCGCACACGCCGCGAAGGCCTCAGCACGGTGCGCCGCGGACACCGCGCACGCCAGCGCCGAGTCGCCGATCGCCAGCGGTCCAATCCGGTGGCTGACGGCCAGCGCGTGCACAGCCGGGTGCGCTGCGACGACCTGGGCCGCCACCCGCGCAATCACCTCGGCCGCACCGGGATGGCTGGAGTACTCCAATGCGCGCACCCCCCGGCCATCATCATGGTCGCGGACCACGCCCGAAAAACTCACCACCGCACCTGCGGTCGGGTGAGCGACCAAGCCAGCGTGCTCCTCGACGTCCAGCGGATCCTCGGTGACCACAGCCCGACGCACGAGGCCTGAGGTCGCCACGGGAGCCGTCCCGTGATCGTGCACCGGCTGCTGGCCATGGTCACGCGAGGGCTCATCGCCGTGGCCGGCAGCCTGGCCGTGGCCGCTGCCGGTGTGGTCGGCGCCGTGCAGCTGCTCGACGGCGTGATCAAGCACCGCGTCGAGGACACCCAGGCCGTCCCGGACCCCACCGGTGGAGCCTGGCAGGTTGATCACCAGCGTTCGGCCGGCCACTCCGGCCAGCCCGCGAGAGAGCACCGCGGTGGGCACCTGCGGCAGTCCGGCCGAGCGGATCGCGTCGGCCAACCCCGGCAGCGGCCGATCCAGCAAGGGCGCGGTGGCCTCCGGCGTGCGGTCGGTGGGGCTGATCCCGGTGCCGCCGGTGGTCAACACGACGTCCACCGAGTCGGCCACCGCCGTCGCCACCGCGTCGCGCACCCGCGAGCCGTCGGGCACCACCACGGGGTCCGGGGTCTCATAACCCCGTTCGCACAGCCAGCCGACGATGACCGGACCGGTGCGATCCCGGTACACCCCGGCAGCGGCCCGGTTGGAAGCCACCACCACCACGGCGCGGCGGGGTTTCGCCGTTGTCACTGCTTCTCCTGACGCGTCCACAGCCCGGTCTTCCCACCCTCCTTGCGTTCCACCCGCACCGCGTCGAGCACGGCGGCCGGGTCCACTGCCTTGACCATGTCGTGTAGCGCCAGCCCGGCCACTGCGACCGCGGTGAGCGCCTCCATCTCCACACCCGTGCGGTCGGTGGTCCGGACCGTGGCGGTGATCTGGACTTCCGAGTCCGAGGTGTGCAGGTCCACCGTCACTGCGGACAGCGCGATGGGATGGCACAACGGGATCAGGTCGGGCGTCCGCTTGGCGCCCATGATGCCCGCGATACGGGCGGTAGCCAGCGCGTCGCCCTTGGGTAACTGCTCGGCGCGTAGCAACCGCACCACCTCCTCGGTGGTACGCAGGACTCCTGAGGCCACCGCCGCACGCTGGGAGGGCTGCTTACCCGACACGTCGACCATCCTGGCCGCGCCTTGATCGTCCACATGGGTCAGTCGTTCCCCCGGCACAGAACTCACCAAGCGATCATACGGCCGGACGCCACTAACGGTTCGGCGGATGGAGTGGCGACCGAGAGGTGCTTAAGCCGACGGACACCGAGGGGCCGGCACGCATGCGCGCCGGCCCCTCGGACTGTGCTGATCAGGTCAGTGCGTGACCGGCAGGTGGGCTTCGACCGGCGTAGGCGGCGGCGCCTCCTGGTGAGGTGCCTCGTGGCCCTCGTGGTGCTCTTCACGGCAACTGGCCGACGAGATCACGACCTCCAACAGCGCGTCGTTCTCCCCCTTGGAACCCTTGAGGCTCGGGTTGAGCGACTGGAGCTGCGACACCAGGTCCGCAACGGTGGGAGCGCCCGAGGGCGCGGCCCCCGGCGCGGACTTGGTGCGTGCGGCCTGCAGCTGCTCCATGGTCGGGACCGTCAGGTTCGGGGCAAGGCCCTTCAAACCGGCAAGGTCCTGCGCGGAGACCGGCTTCCCGGACTTGCCCCCGGGCAGCAGTGAGACCACTGCAGCGTCGACCGTGAGCTTGTCGTGGTCCCGGTGCTGCCGGTTGAACTCGACCTTGACCAGCCCCAGGTCGAGGTTCTGGCCCGTGGCTGGCGACTTGCTCTCGCCGTCAGTGCCGATGATCGAGGAATCACCGTGGCCGTTCTCGCAGGTTGCCTCGAGAACCTTGAGCTTGAGCCCGAGCACCTTCACGTCGAGGGCCGTTGCCTTGGACCTGAAGTGCTCGGCCTCGACCTTGAGGAGCCCCACATAGATTGCGTCCGAGCGCGGCCCCGGCACCTCCAGGAGTGCCTTGCTTCCATCGGGTGGTGCCTCTACCCGCGGAGTGGGCGCAATGGGGACCAAACCTTGCGCAGCGATCCCGAACGCCGAGGCTGTGGGCTCTTCGCCCGCGTTGCCGGACAGGGTCCCCAGCAGCAGGGCCGCCACGGCGGTGGCAGCACCGACGCTGGCAGCACTAGCGCCGGCAAGCTTCCTACTGTTCACGTGCTGTCCTCTCCTTCGATTCAGTTCTCATCGATGAGCACGAGCGTCCCCAGGGGAACCTCGATCAACTTTTTGAGTGCGTCCGACGGGACCCGAATGCAGCCATCGCTGGAGCGGGTACCGAAGACGTTGGCCGTCGGCCAGGTATGGATCGCGACGGTTCCCGGGCCGCCACCGAAGCTGTCGAGTGTCGGGCTGTGCGTACCCAGCGGCAGGATCACCGGTGAGTATCGCTGCGCGGTGTCGCTGAACGACCCGAGCAGGAAGGTCCGCCCCGCCGGAGTAGGAGCCGACGTCTTGCCGATCCCGACCTTCCACTCATCCAGGCGCCGACCCCCCGTGAACAGCTCCATGCTGAGAGAACGAAGATGAACCCGGATGAGATACGGGGTCGCTGCCCGATCGAGTGCACCATCGGGCAACCAGCCGACCGAACCGTTGGGCCTGGAGGGCAGCAGCACCTCGACCCAGCCGGGTCGCTCGGCGATCTCTGGCAGCCAGGTATCGCCGATCTGCTGAGGGCCGATCCTGGCGATCGGGGCCCCACCGGGGGACGCGTATGCCACGACCTCCCGCCGCGGATGGATCACGGTGCCCTCAGTGGGTGCCAGCGGGCCGGCGTCCACCGGCGCACCGTCAACGATCGTGTAGGTGGTGCTCAGCGGCAGCGCTGCAAGATCTGCCGGAACGATCGCTGGCGGGATCGTGGTGTCCCCCGCCACGGCAGGCGCCGCGGCAGGTGCAGGCGTGGCCCGGCCGGACCCGAAGGGGACCAAGGCCACCACCGCGACCACCAGCACGACCAGGAGCACCCCGGCGAGCGTGCAGACAATCAGGAAGCGGCGACCACGTAGAAGGTTGAAATCAGGTCGCTGAAGCATGACCTCTTCTGGTGTCGGACGGGCAAGGCTGGCAGATGAATCGCCCTCCCCGACCGGGCGACCACGCTGGGCCCAACGACGCTCGGCCCGCGCGGTGACGGAACCCTAGAGCATCCGAAAATGGACCCAACCGGGGGGCCGCTGCTACCTGTCGCTGCGGTTGATCTCGGTATGCGGGTGCTCGTATGGGAGCTGGTCAGGCGGCAGCGGGAAGGTCACCTCGCCGAACGGCGACAGCGCGCCCTGGATCGGCGCAGCAAGCTCGCTGACCGGGTGGTCCTCCTCCGACCAGCTCGGCCAGGTTGGGTCGATCCGATCCGTGCGCTTGGCCACGGCTCCTCCTCGCTCGGTGGATTTCCATTCTGCCCCGGTGGCGCCCGACAACCCATCCCAGGGCTCTGGCTACCGTGGCAGGGATGCCCACCACTTTGGCCGACTGGCTACGATCCCGTGACGACGGCGCGCTGGCCGAGTTGCTGCGCGCCCGCCCGGACCTCGCTGTGCCCGCTCCAGCTGACTCCGCGGTGCTGGCGACCCGGGCCGGGATCCAGGCGTCCGTCGCCCGGGCCTGCGAGGATCTCGATCGATTCACCCTGGCTGTGTTGTCGGCGCTGGTGGTCGCCGGCGCCGACGCGACCCCGGTGAGCCGCCCGGACGTCGCTCGGCTGCTCGGCCGTGACGTCGCTGTCGGCCGGACTGGGGAGGCGTTGGACACGCTGCGGTGTCGCGCGTTGGCCTGGGGCGACGATGACGCGCTCGCGGTAGCCCCGGCCGCTCGCCAGGTCATCGGCCCGCATCCAGGCGGATTGGGCCAGCCATCCGCGGCCTTGGACGGGATGGACCTCGACGCTGCTCTCGCGGAACTGGCTGACGACGAGCGGGGGGTGCTGCGGGCGCTGGCCGCCGGACCACCGGTGGGTGCCACCCGGGACGCCGCCGAGCTGCTCCCGCTGGCCCGGGCCCGCACGCCGGTGCAACGCCTGCTGGCCCGCGGGCTGCTGCGCCGCGTTGACTCCGGCACTGTCGAGTTGCCCGCGCAGATCGGTCTCGCGCTGCGCGGGGACCGCCCGCTGGGGCCCCTGGAGCCAGCCGAGCCCGAGCTGCCCACGAGGCAGCTCAATCCGTCCACGGTGGGCTCGACGGCCGCAGGTGCGGTACTGGATCTGCTGCGGCACACCGAGACAATGCTTGCCGAATGGTCGCAAGAACCGCCCGCGATGTTGCGCTCCGGTGGGTTGGGAGTCCGGGACGTGCGGCGAACCGCGCGCCGGCTGGGGGTCGACGAGACGACCGTGGCGCTGCTCGCCGAGCTCACCCTCGCCGCCGGGCTGATCACTTGGGCCGACGAGGCTGCGGGCGGGCAGCTGTGGTTGCCCACTGTCGCCGCCGACACCTGGCTGGCCGCTGCGGCCGAACGGCGCTGGTCGATGTTGGCCGCCGCCTGGCTTGAGCTCCCGCGGCTGCCGGGGCTCGCCGGTGGGCGCGACGACAAGGACCGGCCGCTCGCCCCGCTGTCCGACGCGCTGCGCCGGCCAACTGCTCCGGCGCAGCGCGCCAGGATCCTCGACGTGCTCGCCGGCCTGCCCGCAGGCAGCGGGATCCACCGGCCCGAGGACCTCGCCGCTGTGCTCGCCTGGCGAGCGCCACGCCGTGGTGGCCGGTGGCGCGATGAGGTCGTGGGCTGGACCGTCCGGGAGGCGACTGCGCTCGGTGTGCTCGCCCTGGGTGCGCTGTCCTCGGCAGGTCGCACCCTGCTACGCGGCGATGCGCCAGGCGCGGCGGCCGTCCTGGGCGCCGCGCTACCTCGGCCGGTGGACCATGTATTGGTCCAGGCGGATCGCACCGTGGTGGCTCCCGGACCGTTGGAACCCGAGTTGGCCCGGGAGATCGGGCTGGTCGCCGATGTGGAGTCGGCCGGCGGTGCCACTGTCTACCGGGTCAACGAGGACACCGTGCGCCGTGCCCTGGACGCCGGTCGCAGTGCGGGCGAGCTGCACGAGCTGTTCCGGACCAGGTCCCGGACCCCGGTACCGCAGTCGCTGAGCTACCTCGTCGACGACGTGGCCCGGCGACACGGGCGGCTGCGTGGTGGCCCTGCCGCCGCCTTCCTGCGCTGCGACGACTCGATGTTGCTCGCCGAACTGCTGGCGCATCCCGTCGCGCAGCGCTGCGCGTTGCGCAGGCTTGCGCCGACCGTGCTGGTCAGCCCTGTGCCGCTGGCCCAACTGCTCGACGAGGTCCGTGGCGCCGGCTTCGCCCCCGTCGCCGAGGACGCTGACGGTGAGGTGGTGGATCTGCGCGCGGGAGCTCGTCGAGCCAGGGTCCGGACCCAGGCGGCGCGCCGGGTGACCATGCCGCCTGATCTCTCGGAGCATCAGCTCGCAGCGCTGGTGCGGGGGGTGCGGGCCGGCGACGCCGCCGGTCATGGGCCGGTTCAGGTCACCGATGGGATGTCCACCGGCAACACCCTGGAGCTACTGGAGCGTGCCGCCCAGGCGGGCAGTGACGTGTGGATCGGCTTCGTGGACTCGCACGGCGTAGCCAGCAGGCGGATCGTGCGCCCAGTGAGCGTGGCTGCCGGGATGCTGGAAGGGATCGACTGCTCCCGAGACGAGCTACGGCGCTTCCCGCTCCACCGGATCACCTCGGTCGTGCCAGGCTCGTGAGTGGCAGACAGTGCTACTCACGAGCGAAGCATCTCGGCGACCAGGAACGCCAGCTCAAGTGACTGCTGAGTGTTCAGCCGCGGGTCGCAGGCGGTTTCGTAGCGACCGGACAGATCCGCGTCGCAGATGTCCTGCGCACCGCCGAGGCACTCGGTGACGTCCTCCCCGGTGAGCTCCACATGGATCCCGCCGGGATGTGTACCCAGCGCGTGATGCACCTCGAAGAAGCCCTGTACCTCGTCGACGATCCAGTCGAAGTGCCGGGTCTTGTACCCGGAGGGGGACTCGATGGTGTTGCCATGCATCGGGTCGCACTGCCAGATCACCTGGTGCCCCGCCGCGGTGACTTTCTGCACGATCTCGGGCAGCACATCGCGGACCCGCTGCGATCCCATCCGGGAGACCAGGGTCAGCCGCCCAGGCGTGCCGTGCGGGTCGAGCCGCTCGACGTACTCCACCGCCTCGTCCGGCGTGGTGCTCGGACCCAACTTGATCCCGATCGGGTTGGCCAGCAGCTCGGCAAACGCGACATGAGCCCCATCCAGCGCCCGGGTTCTCTCCCCCACCCAGAGGAAGTGCGCGGACAGGTCGTAGAGCTTCGGCGTCGCACCGGTGCTGTCGAGGCGAAGCATCGCCCGCTCATAATCCAGCACCAGCGCCTCATGACTGGCGTAGATCTCAGTCGAGTGCAGGGACGAGTCGTTCACGCCACAGGCCGACATGAATCGCAGGCCCCGGTCGATCTCGCCGGCGAGCGCCTCATACCGGGCCCCCGCCGGGGACCGCAGCACGAAGTCCTTGTTCCAGTCGTGCACCTGGTGCAGGTCCGCCATGCCGGCCAGGGTCAGCGCCCGCACCAGGTTCATCGCCGCGCCGGCGTTGGCATAGGCCCGGATCAACCGCGACGGATCGTGCACCCGCGTCTGGGGAGTGGCGACCAACGAGTTGATCATGTCGCCGCGGTAGGACGCCAGCCCGAACGCGTCGAGGGGGGCGGACCGTGGCTTGGCGTACTGCCCGGCCACCCGCCCCACTTTCACCACCGGCATGCTCGACCCGTAGGTGAGCACCACCGCCATCTGCAGCAGGGTGCGGATGGTGGCGCGCAGGTGTGGCTCGGTGTTGTCGGCGAATGTCTCGGCGCAGTCCCCGCCCTGCAGGAGAAAAGCCTCGCCTCGTGCCACCTCACCCAGCTGCTCCCGCAGCCGGTCCACCTCAGCGGGCACGGTGATCGGCGGCACGCTCTCCAGCACGGTGCGGACGTTGCGCACCGCGTCCGGGTCGGGCCAACTCGGCTGCTGCGCGGCCGGCCGGGCAAGCGCCGAGTCAAGTTTGGTACGGAGATCGGCGGGCAGCGGCGGCAGCTCGGGCAGCGCGTCGACCGGAACATCCACGGTCCAGTTCACAGTGCGCCAGCGTATGCGGTCACGGTAATCCAGCGGGCCGCGGGTCGTCAGCCGAAGAAGACCTCGGCCTCGGCGTAACGCTGCGGTGGCACCGTCTTGATGACTGCGGTGGCCTCGGCCAGCGGAACCCGGATGATGTCGGTACCGCGAAGCGCCACCATCACGCCGACATCCCCCTCATTCACCGCATCGACCGCGTGCACCCCGAACCGGGTGGCCAGCACCCGGTCATAGGCCGTGGGCGTGCCCCCGCGCTGGATGTGTCCCAGCACCACAGCGCGGGACTCCGCACCGGTGCGCCGGGCTATCTCGTCGGCCAACCAGATCCCGACGCCGCCCAGCCGCTTGTGACCGAAGGCGTCAACATCCCGGGATGCGAGCTGCTCGGCGCCACCCTCAGGTACCGCACCCTCGGCTACCACCACGATCGCCGCGGATTCCCGCTCGAGGCACCGCAGTACCCAGTGGCACACCCGGTCCACGGCGAAGGGCTGTTCGGGCACGAGGATGACGTTCGCGCCGCCTGCCATCCCGGAGTGCAGGGCGATCCAGCCCGCGTTGCGGCCCATCACCTCCACCACAGCCGCCCGGTGATGGGACTCCGCCGTGGTGCGCAGCCGGTCGATCGCCTCGGTTGCGATGTGCACAGCAGTATCGAAGCCGAACGTGTAGTCCGTGGCGCCCAGATCGTTGTCGATGGTCTTCGGCACGCCCACCACCCCGATGCCGTCCGCCGCCAGCCGGCGGGCCACTCCGAGGGTGTCCTCACCGCCGATCGCGACGAGGGCATCCACCCCATGGTCGGCCAGCGTCTGTTTGACCTGCTCGGCGCCCCCGTTCTGGTAGGGGTTCGTGCGGGAGGTTCGCAGAATGGTGCCGCCGAGAGGGAGGATGTCCTCAACGTCGGCCAGCCCCAGCGGCTGGCTCAGCCCCTTCAACGGTCCCCGCCAGCCATCCCGGAATCCGATGATCTCGTGCCCGTACACCTCGATGCCCTTGCGGACCACCGCCCGGATCACTGCGTTGAGCCCCGGACAGTCGCCGCCACCGGTGAGCACGCCGATGCGCATTGTCTATCGCCTTCCGATTAGTACCCTTGTTTGGACGGGCGTGAGACTGGCACGACTTGATCGGTCCAGCAAGGCCAGCACGTCAGGGACTCGCCGGCTGCGCAGTCGAGGGCAAAGTGAGGCGGCGCTTCTCGATCAGGCGCCATCGGGTGAGGTTGTGCCGGGCGTCGGCCAGCGCATCGTGGGCGTCGCTCGGGGGCGGGGGCAACGATGGCTTCCCGGCGTCCTCCCAGTGCTGCCGCAGTTCCCGGGTGAACCGGGGCAGCGCCCGGGGCAGCGCTGGCATCGCGCCCCACAACTGGACGAGAGCCACGTGGTCGTAGGCGGCCAACCAGGCCCACAGCTCCACCCGCTCACCGGGGGCGGTGAGAAACTCCAGCAGCGTGTCACGGATGGCGGCCCGGCTGCGCCAGGCGCGATCGCCCAGCGGCGGCAGCTTGGGCAATACGTGTGAGCGTACCCAGTCGCCGGCCCGCTCCGGGTCGAACTCCGTGGAGACCGCGTAGTACTCCCGACCCCGCTCGTCTACCACCCCGATGGAGATCAGCTCGATGGTGAGGCCATCCTCGATGAACTCGCAGTCGTAGAAGAACCGCACGTAGACCTACCCTCACCCTCTCTGAGCTGCGAAAATATCATGACGATCTTCCTTCTGTCCGCAGGTTGTCCGCAGGAAGTTTGATCTCCGACAGCCGCCAGATCTGCGACCACTGCGACCGCGTCACCGGCCCGCCGGCTCCCGTGGTGAACACCAGCCGGGCAGACCTGGTGACCGGGCTCCGGGGGTCGGACCGGTCCTCGATCTCGGCCTCGCGCACCGGGTGTTGAGCGAGGTGCGCCGCCAGTGCGTCAGTGGTCACCTTCGCCAGCGGGATGACCCGCTCCGACGCCTCGCTCTTGACCTCGTCGAGATAGGGCGGGTTCGGCGATAGGCACACGAGCTGCTCGCGCACCGACACCGCCCGGGAGCCAGGAAGGCGACCGCGTCGACCTCCACCGAACACCTCACCCTGACGCATCCCGGACCCGACCACCAGATCCACCACACCGCGATACCGCTGCGGCAGGTGCTCCCGCAAGGCCTGCACGGTCGCGAGGTCCGGGATCCACACCTCGCTCCGTCGGCCCGAGGACACGGTGACCCCGTCGCACGGGTTGGAGGTGACGAGCCGGTCCCGCACGGCGGCCCGGAACACCGACGACAGGTAGCCCAGCGCCACCCTCGCCGACGCCGGGCCCAGCGGCAGGGCACTCGCCCAGGCCTGCACCGCCGAGGACCGGATGGCGCTCACCGGCAGATCGCCGAACGTCGGGTAGATGTGCAGTTCGAGGGTGCGCTTGACCTTGTCCTGCATGGTCGGCCCATGCGGGGCCGTGGATCGCCACGCCTCGCCGCGCTCGCGCAAGGTGACCCGACCCGCCCGCGGGTCGACGTACTGGCCGGTGACGAGCGCCGTGGTGGACTCGTCGAGCCACCGCTGAGCGTCCACCTTGCGGTCGAACCGCTGCGCGTGCTCGCGACCGGCGCCGTCGCGGTAGCGGGCGAACCAGCGGTAACCGCGCTTGTTGATGCTTGCCACGGTCACGCCTTCCGTTTGCCGGGGGTGGTCCGCGGGAGCAGTCCGGCTTCCCGGGCCTGCGCTACCCGCCGGGCCGCAGTGCGGGCCGAGTAGCCGAGCAGCAGCTCGACAGCCCTGGTCGGTGAGGCCTCCACGTGCGCTCGGTACACCCGGGCGACCTCGTCGAGATCCGCACGGGTCACCGTGGGGCGCCGCGCCGAGCGGGCCTCACCGACGCTGCGCAACGCGCTCAGCTGCTCGGACTCGGCATGCACGCCGATCGTGGCCAGTTGGCCGAACACGCCGATGGCCAGGTTGTCCAGGTTGAACATCGCCATGTCGGCGCTGCGGATACCGCGGCCGTCCGGCTTGGCCATCACGTTGATCTCGACGCATTCGGGACGGCCGTCGCGGATCTCGAACCGCATCTGGACGTCGGGCGAGCCACCTGTGCCCTCGAACGTCATCTCAGCTTTCGGCGGAACGATCGCATCACCGAGCTGCACGAATCCACCGTGCTGGCCACCGGCCAAGCCGGTGACGCGCTGCACGCCTTCCCAGACCACGCGTAGCTCACCTCGCCAGAAGCTCCTCGCCGAATGGCGAGGACAACTGTGCCACCGATCGGTTACGAACGTCAACGTCAGCCGTCGCGATCGTGACGGACCGACGGCGTCAGCGACCACCACCGGGCGGGCGAGGTCAGCGCCGAGAATATCCCCCGGTAGCGGCGCGGGCACGGCTATGCATCCTGGGCGCACCGTCACCGCGGCCGCGTCGACCGCCTGATCGGTGTCCCCGATCCGTGGCTCGACTACGACCGGCGCACTGGCTGGACTGACCGTGAGCTGGAGGCGGTGTGCTGATCAACGTGAGCCCCACCACGAAGCAACGGTTCCGGGTGTCACCGGCCTACGCCGACGCTCGAAGCGACGACTAATGCGTCACTAGTTTTTTTATCCCCCCCCCAATTACGGGACAGCTGTTTAGCGTAGTCAGGGGGCCATCCGCGGCCTACTATTCTCGGTAACCGTCCCCGCTATTGAGCGTGAGGCCGGGCCGAGCCGAGGCAGCGGATGTTCACGCTCACCTGCGCAGCCCGCGCCCGCAATCGGGCGGCCTCGACTACGCACGCAGTGCCGTATGTCCAGTCGTCGGCCCCGGTGGCGTTCGGGCCGCGTATATCCACGCCACAGAGCGTGACGTGCGGACCCCAGCGGCCCGGCGTCAGGGCGTCATCGGCGGTCAGCAGGTGGGACACACCCTCCGGCAGTTGCTCGGTCATCCCAGCCACTCCCCGAGCAGCTCGTACAACACCCGCGTGGCGTCCTCTTCGAGGGTGATCACGCATTGCCCGGTGACGTGCGGGTCCAGCTCGATCCGGCCACCGTGCTTGCTCACCACCAGGTTCGTGAACCCGATAGCGCCACTATGGGTCTTGCAGGTCGCGTGGATCACGCGGTAGTTCCGGCCGCTAGCGGGCTGGTGGTCCTCGAACTCGGTCCCGGGTGCATCGATCACGATTGACGACGGTGAACGATCGGCGCCTACCCGTGTCCCTTGGCAGGGACGTCCCCCGGTCGGGCTACACGGGTAGGCCCGCTCGGTAGGCCATCCCTCGCAGCTCCCGACCCACCGCGTCGCGGCGGGAGCGGGTGAGCAGTTCGGCGATGACTTCCCGGGCGAAGGGATTGCGCAATACCCTGGTCGGGAATAGCTCCTCGGCGGTGCGTAAGGCCTTCACCGCATCGTCTCGGCGCCGGACGCGGGCCAGCGCGCGGCCGTAATCCATCCAATAGGTGGCCTGGCGCTCCCGGCTGGGATGTTCCTCGGGGCGTAGCCTTTCCGCGACACGGATGGCCTGATCGGGTTCACCGGCCTCTAGTGCGCCAGCCATGCGCCACAGGCCGACGTTGACGGGCCCGAACCCCATCCGGTAGGCGTTGCCCTGCCCGGTGCGCTGGGCGACCTCTGCGGCGTGCTCCAGCGGGGCGGCCATGTCCCCGGGCCGGTTGTCCGCAGCGGCGACCAGAGACCGGGACAGGGCAAGCATCCCGTCGAGTTGCAGGCCCTCGCTGGTGGCTGTGGGCACGCTCACCGAGTCCAGCTCGGCGGCTGCGAGATCGAACGCACCGGAGGTGAGCATCTCGACCACGGCCGCCCACGCGACGACACCGATGGCGGTCGGGTCGCCGATCTCCTCAGCGGCTTGACGGGCCAGCATGGCGGGCTGCCAGCGCAGGTCCAGCGGCGCGCCCATGACCAGCAGCCACCCGCGGACGGTTTGGGCGTGCACCATCACCGCCAGACGAAGCAACTCGGCCACCTCGTACCCTGCGGCGATGCTGGTGTGCAGGTCCCGGATCAGGTCCGGCAGTGCGGTACCGCGCTGCTGGTAGTCCATGTTCTCGACCGCGCTGGCCCGATTCCGCAACTCCTCAGTGGTGAGCGCCTCACCGTCTGGGCGGTCACGGCTCACGGCCATCAGCGCGAGGCGCACGGCGGATACCGCGGCGTCAGTATGCCCGTTGCCGGGTGCCGGTATCGGCAGTGTCATCAGCTCGGACGGCGCGATGCCGAGCGCGTTGGCGAGGGCTACCATCTCGGATCGGCTGTCTAGTGCGCGTTCCCCGCGTTCGATCCGAGATAGGTGCGATTTGCTGATCCCGGCCAATCCGGCGACCACCCGTAGCGATTTACGCCGCGCGTTGCGGACCTGCCGTACGCGCCGTCCGATCGTGCGCGCGTCGTCCTCAGCGTCCACCGCAGACCTCTCGTCGCCGAACTCTCCGCCGGAGCCCCGGGGTCCTCGCCCCGGGGGCGTGAACCTCGGCGAAGAGGTGGACGTCAGGTTACGCCGTGCCTGGTACGGGCGCCGTGCCCGAGTCGCTGGGCTGATCGGCCGTGTCCACGACCTGCGGAAACGAAGATCCCGATTGCAGGATAAGAGCAGGTCAGGGCCACTATTTTTCAAGATCACCGGTAGCGATCTTGAGACCGGCTCAGGGGCCTGGGTGTGCGGACGAGCGCCGCGACGGTGAAAGTGCCCGTGTCGCAGCGGCGCGAGTCTCGGAACGTCCACAGGGGACGGCCATCGCGTCTACAGGGGACGGCCTAAATGATCTCCGGCTGTCCGCAGATTGTCCGCAAGACGTCCGCAAAAGGCCAACGGTGACCAACGCTGCCAAACAGGTGACGGTGCAGCTCAGAGCTGGTGCGGCAAGATCGGCGCAGGTCAGAAAACCCCTGGTAGCAGTCGTAGAAGAACCGCACGGCAGGCCAGTCTACGCAGCGACCCCGCCGCCCGGTCCGTCAGGACGCTCGAGTCCGCCTAGTCGTCAGGAGGCCTTGAGGGTCACCCCCGGCGGCAGCGCAGCCTCGCGCTCTTTGACCGACGAGGCGTAGATGTCGACGTACTCCTGGCCGGAGAGCTCCATCAACGAGTACATGATCTCATCAGCGATGGACCGCTCGACGAACCGGTCACCGGCCAGACCTTCGTAACGAGAGAAGTCCAGCGGCGTCCCGAAGCGCACCTCCACCGGATGCGGCCACCACATCTTGGTGCCGATGGGACTGACCTTGTCGGTGCCCACCATGACGACTGGAATCACCGGCACACCTGCCTGCAGCGCCATCCGGGCGACGCCGGTCTTGCCCTTGTACAACCGGCCGTCCGGAGACCGGGTGCCCTCCGGGTAGATGCCGAGCAGCTTGCCCGCAGCCAGCAACCGCACCCCGGTGTCCAGCGCCGCCTGCGCGGCCGAGGCGCTGGACCGATCGATCGGGACCTGGCCCGCGGCGCTGAAGAACCGCCGCTTGAGCCAACCCCGCAGTCCCGGGGTCGTGAAGTACTCGCGCTTGGCCAGAAACGTCACCCGGCGGCGGATCACCAGGGGCAGGAAGAACGAATCGGCGACCGCCAGGTGGTTACTGGCGAGGATGGCGCCACCGCGCTCCGGGAGATGCTCGGCGCCGAGAACCTGTGGATGACATGCCAGCCGCATCAAAGGGCCGAGTAGCAGGTGTTTGAGCAGCCAGTAGAACACCGCCTACCGATCCTTCCGTCGCCCTCGCGGGCCGCAGCCTCGGCCAGCCTACGGAGCTACGGTATCTCGGAGACAACGGGCCCGGCCCGACTCTATGTAGGCAGGTCCGGCGGATGCGGGTCGAATCGGGAAGCACTCGAGCGGTCCCCGCCCCAGCCCGGTACCGTCATCCATGCAGTGAACCCGGCCGAGCCCCAAGGTGGTGTCCTGTTGATCGTCCCCGATCCCGAGGAGCAGGACCGTGACGGGAGGACCCGCCACGACAACCCGCAGGACACCGACGCTGCGTTTGCCAGCATCGTGGCGGGCTTGCAGGCCGAACCGGACCTGCTCCGCTGGCCCGCCGAGGAGCAGCTTCAGAATCCGCTCTCGGCCCGTCATGGCGCCCCCGGCGGGGACCCGGACGGGAAGCGGAGGCGGGGCGACGCCGACGATAATGACCATTTCCAGCCGCCGGAACCACCACCGCTACCGGTGCCGCGGGCGCGGACGGTGGGCGGCGTGGTACTGCTCGCCCTCGGGGTGCTGCTGCTGGTGGGACCGAACCTGCTGGGCCTGGGCGAGGGGGTGGCAACACCGCTGGGACTGTTGGCTCTCACTGCGGGGATCGGCTGGCTGGTGATCGGGCTGCGTTCCGGCCCGCCACCGGAGGGATGGGACGACGGGGCCCGACTGTAGCGCCACTGCTCATGGCGTGTCGGATTCGCAGCCGGTCAGCCCCCGGCCGCCCCGCTGCCCCCAGGAGCCGCGGGGCGCACCGTCACGTGCTGCACCGATACCCGCCGGGACGGGGCCCGTCGCGAACTGTCGACGTCCTGCGTGTGCTCGCCGGCAACCCGCTCGCCGGGCGGGGTCAGCAGCTCGCGAGCGACCGCGAGCAGCCCGGCAACGTGCTCAGCCAGCCGCCCGGTGAGCTCTGGCCGCTCACCACGCAGCGCGGCGATCAGCGCGCAGACTGGGCACCACGCACATGCGCTCCCCGCCGGGCCCGGCTGCCCCGCCACATCCGATTGGGCCATCCGCTCCAGCCACGGCTGCAGCCATTGGGCAACCAGCTCAGCCGCGCTCCGCAGCTCTGGGGCGACCCGCGCATGCCCTGCGCACCCGTCTGTGGCTGAGCCCGGTGCGTTCATCGCATCCACACCGCAGGATCCGGTTTGAACCAGACAAGAAGGCCGGCAGCGTCCACCTCGGCTCCAATGACCGTGCAGCGCCGCAGCACGGAGGGCAGCGCCACCAACCTTCGGTGGCCGGCAACGGTCACCGCGAGATCGTCGGCGACCCGGCACAGTTCCAGTCCCTCGGCGTCCAGCAATGGCAGCGCCAGCCGCAGCTGGAACCGAGCGTCCAGGCCCGAGCCGCCAGCGCCGGTGACCGTCAGCATGGGCTCCGGCGGTGCACCTGTCATGAGATCGAGCAGCCCATCACCGATGTCAGCCCCGCCGCGAAGATCGTCGGTCAGCTCGCGCAGCGCCGCGAGCCCCACTGGTTCGGCCGCGCAGTGCTCCACGGTACGTACTGGCATACCGGGAAAATCGGCGGATAGGGCGGCAAGCACAGCCTCCTGCTCCCGGCGCCTGGTGCGCACCCAGTCGGCCGCCGGTCCCCTCGCCTTGGCGGACAGCTTCGGGACCAGCCGGTTGACCAGCAGTCCGTCCACCCGGACTCCCTGCAGGGCGAGCGCGGTGACCGACCGCCGAGTCTCCGCGGCCACCACCCGCTCCGGGGTGAGTACCAACCGCACGGTGGTCATCGTTGGATCGGCGATCAGCGCCCGCAACGACTCCAGGTGCACGACCAGGTTGCCCAACGCGTCCGCTGCGGCGTCCCAGCGCTGCGCTGAGGAGTTCGGACCGGCCAGGCCGGCGAGCATCCCGCGTACCACTCGGCGGTGCGTGGGGAACAATCGCTCCAGGTAACCGGCGAAGACCTCGGGCAGAGCGAGCAGCCGCAGCGTCTCGGCGGTGGGGGCGCAGTCAACGACTACCACCTCCCACGGCCCGGCGCCGGTCATCCGCTGCACCTCGGACAGCGCCAGCAGTTCCTCGACGCCGGGCAACACCGTCAGCTCCTCGGCCACCATCTCGTTCACCCCAGCGCCGGCCAGCACAGTCGCGAGATGAGTGCGCACCGTGGACCAGGCATCCCCGAGCAGCGCCCCGCTGTCCAACTGGGATGCGAAGAGGCCATCGTCCACCTCGGACGGATCATGGCCAAGGCGGATATTCAGCACATCGCTCAACGAGTGCGCTGGATCGGTGGACACGATAAGTGTCTTGCGCCCAGCAGCGCTCATCGAGGCTGCGGTAGCGGCCGCGAGCGTGGTCTTGCCGACGCCGCCCTTACCGGCAAAGAGCACGACGCGCACCATGCCCGTCCCTTCTGACTCCGTCCGGTCCCGGAAGCCCTGTCACTGCGGGGGACAGCGAAGTTTACGTGCGCGACGATGTGACCGGAGGATCGAGGCGCCCTCAGGGTTCCACTCGGCGCTTGAGCCCCTGCAGGGCGGTGTCCATAATGACCCGCTCGGCCTTCCGCTTGATCATGCCGATCATCGGGATCGCGAGGTCCACCGTGAGGCTGTAGGTCACTGTGGTCGACTTTCCGGTGGCTTGCAGCACGTAAGAGCCATGCTGCGCCTTCTGCATCTGGCCCTTGACCAGGTCCCAGCTCACTGTCAGCCCGTCTGCGGCCCAGGTGTAGACCAGCTCGTACTCGTCCTTGACGATGCCCGCATCCAACAGGAAACGCACTCGCTCGGCGCGACCATCCTCCCCGGGAACGATCACCTCCGCCTTCTTCACCGCCAACGCCCACTCGGGATACGCGGCGAAGTCAGCGATCACGTCCATGATCGCTTTGGGCTCGGCGTTGATGACAATGGACTGCGTTGACTGGTCGGCCATGTCGCGCAGATTACTCGGCATTCGCCGCGGGAGTGATCACCACCGCACGACCCAACCCTGTCGGAGGGCACATCCGCCGACGGGGCTGGACGGGTGGTGTTCTGTGACCTCGGGCCCCCATGGACTGTTGAGCGAAACGCAGGTCGCGATACCTTCGATACAGAGACCGGCTGGCGGTGCGGGACGTCGACACCGACGGCCTGGCCATGGGCGGTACTGGAGCAATCCGAGGTCCGGAGGTCCCCGTGCGGGAGTTCGCAGTCCCGGCCACCACGACGGTGGCCGACGAGGAGAACCTCACCGATGTGGTGTGGGCCAACGCGGAGCGGTTCGCCGGCAGTGTCAGCTTCCGCCGCCGGGTCGACGGCAGCTGGACAGACATCACCGCGAAGGACTTCGCGGACCAGGTGATCGCCGCGGCCAAGGGCCTGATCGCATCGGGCATCGACCCCGGAGACCGCATCGCGCTGCTGTCCAAGACCCGCTACGAGTGGACCCTGCTGGACTATGCGATCTGGGCCGCGGGCGGATCGACCGTGCCGATCTACGAGACATCCTCCCCCGAACAGGTGGAGTGGATCCTGTCGGATTCCGGTGCCAAGGCGGTCATTGTCGAGACGCCCGCGCACCGCGAGGTGGTGCAAGTGCTCGTCGATCGTCTGGGCGAGCCTGCGATGGTGTGGCAAATCGAGCCGGCTGCCAGCGGTGGGGCGATCGACGAGCTCACCGCGCTGGGGGCCGCGATCAGCGACGACGCCGTGCGGAAACGCGCCGCCACGGTGAGAGCCCAGGACATGGCGACACTGATTTACACCTCGGGGACCACCGGGCGACCCAAGGGCTGCGAAATCACCCACGGCAACCTGCTCGCCCAGACCCGGTCGGCCTCCGCCGAGTTCCCCGGCCTCATGCAGCACGGTAACTCGGTGCTGTTGTTCCTCCCCCTGGCGCACGTGTTCGCCCGAATCATCCAGTGCTGCTCGGTATATGCGCGTATCACCCTCGGCCACACCCCGGATGTGAAGAACCTGGTCGCCGAGTTGGCCGAGTTCCGGCCGACGTTCGTGCTGGCGGTGCCTCGGGTGTTTGAGAAGGTCTACAACGCCGCGAAGCAGAGGGCACACGCCGACGGCAAGGGCTTCATCTTCGACGCCGCCGATACCACTGCCGTCGAGTGGAGCCGCGCCCAGGACATCGGAGGCGCGGGGATGGTCCTGTGGGCTAAGCACGCGTTGTTCGACCAGCTGGTCTACGCAAAGCTGCGGGCCGTGCTTGGCGGGCGGTGCATCGCGGCGGTCTCCGGTGGCGCCCCGCTGGGCACGCGGCTCGGGCATTTCTTCCGCGGCATAGGGGTGCCGGTGCTGGAGGGCTACGGGCTGACCGAGACCTGCGCGGCCTCCACAGTGAACACCGAGAAGAACATGAAGATTGGTAGCGTGGGTCGGCCGGTGGCCGGTGTGACGATCAGGATCGATGCCGACGGCGAGGTGCTGATCAAGGGCCCGGGGGTACTACGGCGGTACTGGCACAACGAGCAGGCCACCGAGGAAGCGGTCGTCGACGGCTGGTTTTACACCGGCGACCTCGGCGAGCTGGACTCCGAGGGTTTCCTGCGGATCACCGGTCGCAAGAAGGAAATCATCGTGACGGCGGCCGGCAAGAACGTCGCGCCGGCCACGCTGGAGGATCGCATTCGAGCCCACCCGCTGGTCAGCCAGTGCATGGTGGTGGGCGATCAGCAGCCCTTCGTCGCTGCCTTGATCACCCTCGACGCCGAGGCTCTGCCCGCCTGGGGTGCCGAACACGGCAAGCCTGCGGGCATCTCTGCAGCCGACTTGATTGATGACGAGGGCGCCCGAGCCACTGTGCAGAGTGCAGTGGACGACGCCAACAAGGCGGTCTCGAAGGCCGAGTCGATCCGCAAGTTCCGGATCTTGCCAGTGGATTTCACCGAGGAGGGCGGCCAGCTCACGCCGACCCTGAAGCTCAAGCGTGCGGTGGTCGCCAAGGAGTTCGCCGCTGATATCGACGCCATCTACTCGTGAGTGCGTAACAGTGTTATAGCATTCAATCCCACTCACGAGCTGCGTAGCAGCAACTCGCCCAGCCGCCGCGCCCGGCACGACCAGCTCCAGTCCTGCAGCATCCACTGCCGTCCACGCCGACCCATCGCCATCGCCCGGTCTGGATTGGCAAGGAGCGCGGCGATGGCACGGGCCACTGCTGGCACATCCCGACCGTTTACCAGGTCACCAGTGTCGCCCGGGCGCACAGTCTCCGGAGCCCCGCCCGCGTCCCCAGCGACTACCGGCAGGCCGGTCGCCGCGGCTTCGAGAAACACCATGCCGAGCCCTTCGACGTCTAGCCCCCGGCCACGGGTGCGGCACGGCATGGCGAATACGTCGCCCGCGGCGTAGTGCGCGGGCAGCTCGGACCACGCCACCGAGCCTGTGCACACAACGGCGCTCGCAACACCACCCGCCTGTGCCAGCCGGTACAACGCTGCGCGTCGGGGACCGCCACCGACGAGCAGCAGCTTTGCCCCCGGCACCCGCCGCCGGATCGCGGGTAGCGCCTGCACCAGCGAGTCCTGCCCCTTGCGCGCCACCAGCCGGGACACGCACAGGACCACCGGGGCGTCCCCCAGCCGGTAGCGTCGCCGGATCTCAGCGCGTGCGGCTGGATCCGGGCAGAATGTGACACAGTCCACACCCGGCGGAAGTAGCTCAAGAGCGGCCCCGGGGCCGAACGCGGAGGCGATGCGGTGGCGCGTGTACCGGCTCACCACCGTGATCACGTCGGCGTCCGCGCCGATCCGGCCCAGCGCCAGCCGTCCGGGGGGCAACATGGACCAGCCCACCTCATGCCCGTGGCTGCTGGCCACCACCCGGCTGGCTCCCGCGCGGCGCAGCGCCGGGCTCAGCAGTGCTAACGGGGCGGCGGCGCCGAACCAGGCCGAATCGCAGCGCAGCTCCCGAAACAGCCCGACCGCCCGCCGCCGGACCAGCGACGTGGGAAGCATCAAAGGTCCGGGATGCCGGACGACCGGAAACGGTAGCCGCGCGTCGAAGGCGGCCGCGCCTGACCAGTCCGGTGCATAGACCGCGACCTCGCCCGCTGGCATCGCCTGAGCCAGTTTGTGCAGGTAGACCTGGATGCCACCGGCGCGGGGTGGGAAGTCATTGCTCACCAGCAGGATCCGCGGCACCGCGCGAGGGTAGCTCCTGGTGGGTGGCCCCGTGCGGTCAGCCGGTGATCCGGGTCATCGCGGTGACCTGGTTCCACGGCACCGCCACGACCTTCACCACGTCGCCGCTCTGCGGCGCGTTCACATAAAGCCCGTCGCCGACATAGATGCCGTCGTGGCTGATCGGCGAGTACAGCGCGATGAGGTCACCCGGCAGCAGTTGCGAGCGGCTGACGTTGGTGCCCATCCGCGCCTGTTCCTGGGCGGAGTGCGGCAGACCCGGCACTCCGGCCTGCGCGAAGGCCCACTTCACCAGGCCCGAGCAGTCAAAGGTACTCGGGCCATCGCCGCCCCAGACATACGCCGAGCCCTGCTTGCTCAGCGCGGCGCGCAGCGCTTGGACCGCGGTACCGCTGCCGGCCACGTTGGTCGGGAATCGAGTGTTACCGCCGGAGGTGTAGGCGGCCCGCTCTTGGCTGTTGAGCTTCGCAAGCTGCTGCATGACCACCTGGATCTGGCGGTCCATCTCGGCGCGGGAACTGGTCAGGTCGCCCTCAAGCCGCGCTGCGCTGCCCTCCGCCTGGCTAGCCCGGGCCGCCGCATCGTTGGCCGACTGCTCTGCCTGGTGGGCTTGCGCGACGGCGCCGGTGAGGCGGTCCAGGGCCTGCTTGTTGTCTACTGCGAGCATGTCCAGCCCCGACATCTGGTCCAGGAACTCCTGGGGGGAGTCACTGACCAGCAGAGCAGACAGGCGATTGAGTCGCGCACCTTGGAACGAGGCCCTGGTCAGCCGGTCGACCTGGCCGCGGTACTGCTCCTCGACCACCCTGGCATGGTCTCCCGAGGCGGTCGCCGCGGCGGAGTCTGCCCGGGCCCGCGCTGCCTCGGCACGGCGGGCTTCCAGCTGGTCGCGAGCGAAGCGCCACCTCTCGGTGAGCGCCTCAGCCTGCCGGTTCAGCTCGGCAAGCTGCTGCGCCGTTGCCGGTGCGTCTTGGGGCAGCGCGGGGTTGGCATTGGCCGCCGGGTTGGCGATGGCCGCAGTGGGAATCAGGGTAACCAGCGCAGCCACGGCTGCGATGGTCATCGCTGCGGGAACGCTGCGCTTCAGACGTTGCGACGGCACGTCGCGTTGTCTCCTCTTCCCTCGGACCGCCTACCGGGTAGCTCACGGGTCAGGGCTGAAACTGACTGCAAGCCCTACGGACAGGCGCACACGCCCATCCGGGTTCACCATGAAAATTGGTCCCCGGCTCGGCTCCCCGACGCAGCCGATTCGGCAGCGACCTGCGTTGCCGCCCCGGTCTGGGAGGCACCTGCCGCAAGGTCTCGGGAAGGTTACGAAACGTTACCTACGCTGTCCACCACCGCCACGCCCACAAAGTGGCGAAGTGACAGACGGGCACGATCGGCGTTGCCGCACGTGCGAGCGATGTTCGGCCCCCCCGATCAGCTCACGTGCCGTGTAGACCGCTCACCGCGGGTCACAGACCGCTCGGCGCCGGTGCTCGCACGCTTGGTCCTGGCTCGCGTTACATCGCAATATTCGTCACGATCGATCAACTGAAGTCGGGGAACCATGCCGGCCTCCGCCAAGGTGTCAAGGGCCCGGCGGTCCGTGCAATCCAGCTCGACGCCCTCCGGCGGCGCTCCGAGGAGCACCGTGATGACGCAGTCTCCGCAAGCCTCGCCGCGTACCTCGCACCGGTCGCAATCCACGATCATGTCAGCTCCAGTCTCTGTCGCGATGTCGTCACGCAGACAGTAGAACGGAGCACTGACAGTTCCGGGGTACTCGACTCCGGCCAAAGAGGCCGGGCTGCGCAACCGGCCGCGGGAGGCCGGTGGCGCAGCCCGGTCGATCTCCGGCTCAGATCATCCGATGCGGCGAACCGCCGTGACGTCAGACCATGGCACCCGGGCGACCTTGACTACATCGCCGCTCTGCGGCGCGTTGAGGTAAAGCCCGTTCCCTACGTACATGCCGATATGGCTGACTGGGGAGTACAGCGCGATGAGGTCGCCGGGAAGAAGCCCCGAGACCACCGGACTACCCGTCCTCGCCTGGTCAAAGGCGACCCTCGGCAGGCTCACCCCAACCTGCTCGTAGGCCCACATCACCAAACCCGAGCAGTCGAAGGTGCTCGGTCCCTCGGCACCCCAGATGTAGGGGGCTCCCTGCCTGGTCAGCGCCGCCCGCAACGCCCTGACCCCGATCCCATCTCCCGCTCCCGGCATGTCGACCGGGAAGTCGGTGAATCCCTCGGAGATGTAGCGCGCGTGTTGGTCAGCGGTGAGCTGGCCGAGGCGCACCTGCACCAGACCGATCTGGCGGTCCATTTCGAGCCGGGCCTGGGCCACATCGCCGGCTATGCGGCCAGCGTCCAGTTCGGCGACGGCGGCCCGCGTCTGGGCGTCGGTGGCAGCGACCTCGGCCTGCTCGGTACGGGACACCGCAGCCGAGAGCTGGTCCATCGCCTTTCTGTTGCTCGCTGCCAGCACGTCCAGCGCTGACATCCGGTCCATGAACTGCTGGGGCGAGTCGCTGATGAGCATCGCGGTCAGGCTGCTGATCCGGGCGCCCTCGAAGGTGGCGCTGGTCAGCCGGTCGACCTGAGCGCGGAATGCACCCTGTGCCGTGCGGGCCTGGTCTGCGGTGG
Source organism: Pseudonocardiaceae bacterium (assembly GCA_036521655.1). Taxonomy (GTDB): domain Bacteria; phylum Actinomycetota; class Actinomycetes; order Mycobacteriales; family Pseudonocardiaceae. Next base: position 33,918 of record DATDHI010000117.1, read on the forward strand.
CGGTGGCGGTAGCGACGTCGCGGAGCGCCCGGTCCGCATCGGCCCGACGGGCCAGCAGCCGGTCCGCGGCGAGGTGCCACTGCTCGGTGATCACCTCAGCCTGGCGACTCAGCTGACGTAGCTGGGCAACGGCCGCGTCGCCATTAGGCGCGGGATCTGGATCAGCGACCGCCGGGGCTGGGGGCAGGCTCAGCGAGGCGGCGATCGCCAACGCCGCCACACTCCGAGCGGTAACACGCC
>DATDHI010000118.1:0-4237 GCA_036521655.1 Pseudonocardiaceae bacterium
GCCGTCGCGCTGCTGCCCACCGAGGCCGAGCAGCGGCAGGCGATGTGGGCAGGCACCCGGCGGCTGTTGCTGCTCGCGGTACCCGCACCGATCAAGTCAGTCCAGCGCAACCTCGACGGTCCGGCTCGGCTGGTGCTGAAACAGAACCCGCACGGCAGCGTCGATGCGCTGTTGGCGGACTGTGCGCACTGCGCCACCGACGCACTGATCGCCGCCTGCGGCGGACCACCCCGCGACGAAGCCGGCTTCGCCAAACTGGCCGCACACGCCCGCACTGAGCTGACCGGCGCGGTGCACGCCGTGGTCGCCCATGTGCAGCGCATCCTGGCTCTCGCGCACACCGTCGAGGCCCGGCTGCCCGACCTCACCGCACCGGCTCTGGCGCCCGCCGCAGCCGACGTCCGCGCCCAGCTGGAGACCCTGATCGGGCCCGGTTTCGTCACCGCCACCGGCGCGCAGCGGCTGCCGGACCTGGCCCGCTACCTGCAAGCCATCGAGCGCAGACTGGACAAGATACCCCGCGATCCGGGCCGCGACCACGATTGGACGCACCAAGTCGATGCTGTCACGCAGGCCTACCAGCAGCTGCGCGAGAAGGTCGGTGACGGGCCGGAGGTGGCACGGATCCGCTGGATGATCGAGGAACTCCGGGTCAGCTACTTCGCCCAGGAGCTGCGCACCCCGTACCCGATATCAGACACCCGGATCTACCGCGCTATCGCCCTCGTGAGTGCGTGACCCTAATCTCGCGCCGTTGCTCAAGCGCTACCTGGGCTGGGGTACGGCGCTGCCGGAGACAGCAGTTACGGGCTTGGCTACGACTAATGCGACACCACTGCCGCACTTGACCATGGTGTACTGTGCCGGCGTGGTCCGCAGGACAACGCCCTGAGCGTACTGAGCCGACTCCTCCTGCGTAACCGACCCCACCGTCAGCTTGCTGCCGGCCAATATCCGTGTCGCCACCGCCTGGTCATAGCCAACAAACGTTGCCGGGAACCCGGCACGTGATCTGCTGCTGAGTGGTAGTAGGCGGCAGCAGAGGAGGCGGAGGCGGAGGCGGAAGAGCAAGCGGAGGAGGCTGCGGAAGAAGCAGGGGAGGCTGCGGCGGAAGAAGCGGAGGAGGCTGCGGCGGCAAGGATCCTGGGACTGCGAGAAAGACTCTCACGCCGCCGTTGTGATCAAGTTTCGTTCCCGGAGCTGGGTCGGTCCGCACCACTGTTCCTGCCAGCCGGTCGGAAACCTCATCAGAGGTCGCGCCCAGGTCAGTCCCCTGTCCTTGAGCTGAGCCTCCGCCACGACGCGCGAGACGCCGGCCAGGTCTGGAACCTCGACCTGCGACTGCTGGTGGACGACGAACCAGACGATTCCTACCAGGAGTGACCCCATGAGACCGCTTCCGGCCACCGTAAGCCCACTGGAGGGCGTCCAGTCGGCTTTGATGCCGTCAAGATGCAACCGCCACCGGCGCCGTTTCCGCTGCTGTGGGTCCGGAGGCTGTTCGCCGGAAGGCTGTTTTTCGGTCATGGTTGGTCCCGTCATCCGTCGCTTCTACGACAGCTGTGGATAACGGGTTGAGACATCGGAAGGGGACCTTCACCTGAACGGGTGGCCGTCGAGGTGTGGTCAGGCCAGCCGGCGCCGTGAACTCGACGTGACCTACGTGTGTGCGAACGGGAACGTCCCTCTGCGGAGCCTCGGACGGTGAGCTGAATGCCGGCAATGCGGAACCCGTCGGCCGGGTCGGGGCCAAGCGAGAGTCCCCTGCGCCAGATCGTGTGACTCGAACGGGTCGGCATTGGATCCTCCCCGTGAGACTACGGCAGCCGCATGTGCAGCCGGACCGTAGTCCCGCTACCAATTTGGCCAGTCGGCATCTCGACCAGGTCGCACACGGTGTTGACCAGGATCAACCCGCGACCGTGGGCCTGCCCCGCGTCGGGCGGGATGCGGCCGGCCAAACGGTCGGACAGTTGCCCGCTGTCGCTGATCTCACAGACCAGGCATTCGGTCTCCGGGTCCCGCCAGAGCGAGAGAAGCCCCGGCTCACCGGTGTGCAGCAACGTGTTGGTGGCGACCTCATTGACCGCCACGCACAGGTCGGACACCTGTTCGGGCCGCAGTCCGGAGCGCAGCGCCAGGCCCTCGACGAACTGCCGGACGGCGCGCAGGTCCCCCGAGGAATTGAAGACGAGCATGTCGCCCCACCACTCCGGAGGATCGGGCAATGACCGCAGGCTCTCGTCAGCGACGGCCCGGGGGTCGGTGTAGTCGTCGCTGGCTTCCCACTGGTCACCCTCGAGGAGGATCGGATGCGTCCGCCGGGCGTCGGCCAGCGCGTCGTCGTCCAGCCCCTGCAGGTCGTATGGGCACAGGATCGTCGCCGCCTGGTCGGCGAGGGCCACGTTGATGAGGGCCTCGTGCTGCACCGCAGCGCGATACTCGGCCGGGGTCCGACCCGGCCAGATCGGCTCCCCCACGATGCGTACCCGCTGCGCCGGATGCTCCTGAGCGAACGCGTAGAGCACGGTGGGGATGATCCGGCCGGGATTGCGCCCCGCAACGGCCATGTCGATGAACTGGACTCGCTCGGCATCGGTTCCCAGCGCCGACCGCAACACGTCGATGTGCGAGCCCGGCACTGCCACCAGGGCCGGCTCGGCCCGTTCCAGCCCCTCCCGGAGGAAGCGCGCGATACCGGCGGCGTAGTCGGCCGAGTCGAGGTAGAACAAGCCCTCGTGCACCAGCCCGGTGCCATCGGCCTGCGCGGCGTTCATGTCTCGTCCACCCATCATCGACGGCGCGCGGCAGCAGGCAGAGGCGGTACGAACAACCCACCCCCGCGCATCACCACACACCCTTCCGGGGCACGAGGATACATCATTTGGTCGTGCTGAAGCCGTCCGAGTCCACCGAAGGGAGGAGCCCCGTTGGCATCTCATCTACGCTTTCGGGTGACAGTGGCTGCACCATCAAGTGATCGTCGGCGAGACCGGCTTGCGCAGCACCATCGCCCGGCCGGGGACCGGCGGGCGGCAGGGGGATCGGCACATGCGTCGTCGGTTGCACGAGGCCGAGCATGAGGCGTTCCGGGACAGCGTTCGCGCCTTCCTGGACAAGGAGGTCACGCCTCACCTGGAGGTCTGGGACGCCGAGGGCATCGTCCCCCGAGAGCTGTTCACCACCGCCGGCGCCGCTGGATTCCTCGGAATGGCCGTCCCCGAGGAGTTCGGTGGCGGCGGGGTGTCCGACTTCCGATTCAACGCAGTGCTGGGCGAGGAGGTCATGCGCGCCGGCGCGGCCGGGGCGGGGCTCGGGCTGAGCCTGCACAACGACATCTGCCTGCCCTATTTCCTGGATCTGGCCACCGAGGAGCAGCGACGGCGGTGGCTGCCTGGGATCGCGTCCGGCGAGCTGATCACCGCGATCGCCATGACCGAACCGGGGATGGGCTCGGACCTGGCGAGCATGACCAGCACCGCGCTGCGCCGGTCTGACCACTACCTGGTCAACGGGTCCAAGACGTTCATCACCAACGGCATCAATGCCGATCTGGTGATCACCGCCGTGAAGACCGACCCGCGGCAACGCCATCAGGGGATGAGCCTGATCGTGCTGGAACGCGGGATGGACGGCTTCGAGCGCGGTCGCAATCTCGCCAAGCTGGGTCAGCACGCTCAGGACACCGCCGAGCTGTTCTTCCGCGACGTCCAGGTGCCGGTTGGCAACCTGCTCGGCGTCCAGGGCTCGGGGTTTGCCCATCTCGTGGACCGGCTGCCCCAGGAGCGGCTGTCGATCGCGGTGTCCGGGGTGGCCGGGGCACGAACGGCGCTAGAACTGACGCTGGCCTACGTCAAGGACCGCAAGGCCTTCGACCAGCCGCTCGGGTCGTTCCAGAACACCAGATTCCGGCTGGCCGAGATGGCCACCGAGATCGACATCGCGCAGACCTACCTGGACCGCTGCATCGAGGCGCTCAACGACGGTGAGCTGACTGCCGCCGACGCCGCCAAGGCCAAATGGTGGTGCACCGAGCTGCAAGGCCGTGTGGTCGACACCTGCCTGCAGCTGCACGGCGGCTACGGGTACATGCTCGAATACCCCATCGCCCGGGCCTACGCCGACGCCCGCATCACCCGCATCTACGGCGGCACCACCGAGATCATGAAGGAAGTCATCGGCCGAGCCCTGGGCCTCTAGGGTTGGTAGCTCTTCAAGGCCGGCCAACCCCCCTCGC
>DATDHI010000119.1:0-5086 GCA_036521655.1 Pseudonocardiaceae bacterium
AGCTCCTCGAGGTCGGTGCCCTCTGCCAATGTGCGGTCGCCGTCGAGCACCCGGAAGGTGATCGTCAAGTAGGCCGGCACCTGGCCGAGCTGCCAGTCCGCGTGCCGCACCGCCAGGCCCGCGTGGTGCAGCTCGCGCTCCAGCGCATCCAGCAACGGCTCGACGCCGGCGGAGCCGGCAATCTGATCACTGTCGGGGGTCATCCGTGCCAATAGGGCTCTGGCGTGGTCGGGCACCGGGACGAGCTGGCGACGCAGCGGCTTGGGTAGGGACCTCAGCAGCGCGACGACCAGTTCTTCCCGTAGCCCAGGGATCTGCCAGGTGAACGGGGCGGCATCGACCTGGTTGAGCACCGGCAGTGGGACGTGCACAGTCACACCGTCGGCGTCGGAGCCCGGCTCGAACTGGTAGGACAGTTCTAGCTCCAGCGCGCCGTGGCGCCATGAGCCGGGGAAGTCCTGCTCGCTGACTCCGTCACTGGTGATCAGCATCGCGAGGTCGAAGTCGAGCAGGTCGGGCTGGGTCTTGCTGGCCTGGCGCCACCAGCTGTCGAAATGCTGAGCTGACACGATCTCGGGCGGGATGCGCTTGTCGTAGAACGCGAACAAGGTCTCGTCGTCGACCAGGATGTCGCGCCGGCGCGCCCGTTGCTCGAGTTCTTCGACGTCAGCCAGCATGGCCCGGTTGGCGTGGAAGAAAGCGTGCCGGGTCTCCCAGTCGCCTTCCACCAAGGCGTGCCGGAGGAACAGTTCACGGGACAGCTCGGGGTCGATGCTCCCGTAGGCGACCTTGCGCGAGGCGACGATCGGGACGCCGTAGAGCGTCACCTTCTCGTAGGCCACGACTGCACCACGGGTGCGTTCCCAGTGCGGCTCGCTGTAGCTGCGTTTCACCAGGTGCCCGGCCAGCGGTTCCACCCACTGCGGCTCGATCCGCGCGGCGATCCGGCCCCACAACCGCGAGGTCTCCACCAGCTCGGCGGCCATCACCCAGCGCGGCGGTTTGCGGAACAGCACCGAGCCCGGGAACACCGCGAACCGGGCGCCGCGGGCCCCCAGATAGTCGCGGGTTTCGGCATCCAGCAATCCGATGTGCGAGAGCAGCCCGGCCAGCAGCGAGATGTGCACCTGCGCTGCGTCGGCGTCCCCCGCCGTCCCAGCGGGCATGCCCAGGCCACGGGTGATCTGACGCAGCTGCCCGTGCAGATCCTGCCACTCGCGGACCCGCAGGTAGTGCAGGAACTCCGCCTTGCACAGCTTGCGGAACTGGCTGGACGACAGTGCCCGCTGCCGCTCGTCGAGATAGCCCCAGAGGTTGAGGTAGGCCAGGAAGTCGGAGGTCTTGTCGGCGAACCGGGCATGCTGGGCGTCGGCTGCCGCCTCGGCGCCGGCCGGGCGCTCCCGCGGGTCCTGGATGGACAGTGCCGCGGCGATCACCAGGACCTCGCGCAGGCAGCCGTTACGGTTCGCTGCCACCACCATCCGGGCAAGCCGGGGGTCCAGCGGCAGCTGCGCCAACGTGCGCCCGACCCGGGTGAGCCCCCACGTTGGCCGCTCTTCAAGAGCACCCAACCCCCCGGTTGGGTGCTCTTGAAGAGCCCCCAACTCCCGCAGCAGCGCCACCCCGTCGGAGATCTGGCGGCGGTCCGGGGGGTCCATGAAGCCGAACGCGGCCACATCGCCCAGATCCAGTGCCGCCATCTGCAGGATCACCGACGCGAGGTGGGTGCGCACGATCTCCGGGTCGGTGAACTCAGGCCGCGACTGGAAGTCCTCCGCCGAGTACAGCCGGATGCAGATGCCGTCCGAGGTACGCCCGCACCGACCAGCACGCTGCGCGGCCGAGGCTTGCGACACGGGTTCGATCGGCAGCCGCTGCACCTTGAGCCGGCGGCTGTACCGGGATATCCGCGCCGTACCGGCGTCGATCACATACCGGATCCCCGGCACGGTCAGCGACGTCTCCGCGATGTTGGTCGCCAGCACGATCCGGCGTGTCGCGCCCCCTCCCGCGCGTGTCGTCCCCTCTCCCGCGCGGGTCGCGCTCCCGTGCACGGTGTGTCGGCCTCCGGTGCCCGGCGGCTGGAAGACCCGGTGCTGCTCAGCAGCGGGCAGCCGCGCATAGAGCGGCAGGATCTCGGTGTCCGGTAACGACAGTGCGGCCAGCGCATCGCGGGTGTCGCGGATCTCCCGTTCACCGGACAGAAAGACCAGGACATCGCCGGGGCCCTCGGCGCGCAGCTCCGCCACAGCGTCGCAGATCGCCTGGGTCTGGTCGCGCTCGTCTGCCGAATCGGCACCGAGAGGCCGGTAGCGGATCTCGACGGGGTAGGTGCGACCCGAGACCTCGATCACCGGCGCGCCGTTGAAGTGCTGGGAGAACCGTTCGGGGTCGATCGTCGCCGAGGTGATGATCACCTTCAGATCGGGACGGCGGGGCAGCAGTTGCTTGAGGTAGCCCAGCACGAAATCGATGTTCAGGGAGCGTTCGTGCGCCTCGTCGATGATCAGCGTGTCGTACTGCCGCAGCAGCCGGTCGGGCTGGATCTCGGCCAGCAGGATGCCGTCGGTCATCAGCTTGACCAGGGTGTCGTCGGATGCGCGATCGGTGAACCGCACCTTCCAGCCGACCACTCCGCCGACCTCGACGTCGAGCTCGGATGCGATCCGCTCGGCCACCGTGCGCGCCGCCAGCCGGCGCGGCTGGGTGTGCCCGATCGTGCCACGGATCCCGCGCCCCAGCTCCAGGCAGATCTTGGGGATCTGGGTGGTCTTGCCGGACCCGGTCTCCCCGGCGACGATCACCACCTGGTGGTCCCGGATCGCCGCGGCGATCTCGTCCTTGCGCTGGCTCACCGGCAGCGCGGACGGGTAACGGATCTCCGGTACGGCGGCGCGACGCCGGGTACTGCGCAGCTCGGCTTCGGCTAGCGACTCGCGCACGAGCGGCGATCCCCCTGTTGTGACGGTTGGTTCACATTGTCCACGCACACCCGCACGCTGCGACACCGCATTTCCCAGAGCGGGCTCGGGTAACGCAGAGGATCTTCGGCGATGATGGTCCGATGAGGGTGAAGGCGAAGCCCGGCTGGTCGGTCCTCTCCGCGGTGGTCGCAGTCGGGCTGGTGACCTGGTGGGCCTTGAGTTTCGACGGACCTCAGTGGGTCAAGAACGCAGTGCTCGTCGGCGCTGCAGTCGTGGCGGCCTTTGCCCCATCATACGTGGACTGGGTGCTCAAGCGAGCGGAGCACCGGCGAAGACGCGACGACGTTGCGGAGCAACCGTCTGCGGATACGAGGGCGGGTTTGCTGCGCCCCGACCGGCGCATCGTACCGTTCACCGGCCGGGACGCCGAGTTCGCCGAGCTGCGCAAGTGGTGTGCAGAAAACCAATCCCCGGTGCGGCTGCTTGTGGGTGCTGGCGGGGTGGGCAAGACCCGGTTGGCGCTACACCTGGGCGAGTATCTGAAGTCCGTGGGCTGGTCGGTCACGGTGGTGGCGGCCGGCCAGGAAGCCGTGGCGCTCCCGGTCACGCGGGCAACCACCAGGCGCTCGATCTTCCTGATAGTGGACTACGCCGAGACCCGGACGGACCTGGTTGCCCTGCTGCGTTCGGTCGCCAGCCACCCTGACCACGTACGGGTGCTGCTGATCGCTCGCAGCGTTGGTGATTGGTGGTTGCACTTGCGCTCCGACGTGGCGGCCGTGCGCAAGCTGGTTCGGGCCCACGCTCCTTTGCTGCTATCGGCACAGGTCGATTCGGCGCGCGGCCCCGACGACCTGGTGCGCGCGGCAATACCGCATTTCGCCGCGGCGCTCAATGCTCGGTCTCCCGCCAAGATCGAGGTAACGGTGCCGGATGAGGTGCCTCTGCTGGTGCTGCATGCGGCGGCCCTGCTCGCCGTGCTTCGGTCCCGGGATCAGCACGCGCCAGCCGGACAGCTGGTGGCTGGTCTAGACGTGCTGGACGAACTGCTCGGGCACGAGAGGCGGTACTGGGAACACAGCGCGGCCCGAGCGGGATTGGGCGACCTCAGCCCGGTGGCACTCCAGCGGGCCGTGGCAGTGGCGTGCTTGTTCGGCGCAGCGGACGAGGGCGACGGCGCCAAGGTGCTGCGCCGGGTACCGAACCTGCGCGACGATGAGTCCCTACGCCGCGACGTTGCGCGGTGGCTACGGCAGCTCTACCCGCCTAACTCTGGCTACTGGGGGCCGCTGCAGCCAGAACTGATCGCCGAGGCGCACGTCATCGAGCAGCTCGTCGAATGTCCAGAGCTGATCAAAGAACTCCCTGAGCTGGGCACCGAACAGGCCTATCAAATGCTGACGGTGCTCAGTGCGGGCGCCGCATACCAGCCGGCCGGTCTGGTGCTGCTGGAAAAGGCACTGCGTGCCGATATCGAGCGGTTGGTGCTTCCGGCGCTTGAGGTGGCCACAACCACCGGCGGTGAGCTGGGCAAGGTACTGGCTCAGGTGCTGGCTGATGCCCCGTTGCCGCGGACGGCTCTGGCCGAGATCGAGGCCGCCATCCCGTATCCGACGACTGCGCTCGCCGCCGCCGCCGTGGCGGTGACCCGTCGCGTCCTCGACACCCTGGCAACCGACGCCGACCTCGCCGAGACCGCCCGCTGGCATGCGCGGCTGGGGGTGGTCCTGGCTCAGGCCGGCCGTCCAGGTGACGCGCTGCCCTACGTCGAAACAGCTGTCGGACACTACCGCACCCTGGTCGAGGCCGACCGCGATCGCTTTCTACCCGATCTGGCGCGGTCTCTGCACAGCCTCGGCATCCGGTTCGCCGAGCAGGACCGTCGCGCGGACGCATTGCCCCATACCGAGGAGGCTGTGAAGCATTACCGGGCGCTGGCGGCGCAAGACCTCAGTCACCACCGACCGGACCTCGCGGCGTCCCTGAACAACCTCGGCATCTGGCTTGCCGAGCTAGGCCGCCACGCCGACGCTCTCCCGTTACTCAACGAAGCCGTCGAGTGCTACCAGGCGCTGTACGACACCGATCCTGACCGCTACCTTCGCGATCTGGCCCAGGCCGAGACCAATCAACGTCTGAGCCTGCACAAGGTGCCACAGCAC
>DATDHI010000120.1:0-2440 GCA_036521655.1 Pseudonocardiaceae bacterium
CCGACCGAGGCCCCGACGGCGAGGACGACCCATCTCCTCCACCACCGCGACGCTCCTCCGTTGACACAAACACCAGGATCTCCGATCACGCCCTCTGCTGTGAACCGCTGGCACCAAGCTGTCTCGGCAGATCCTGACAGACATCCCATCCCGAATTTTGTCAAGCGGCGACGTTTCCGGTGTCGGTGCGGTGGTGTGCCCAGGCGGTGTCTTCGTCATAGACGGTGGCAGTTTTCAGACAGCCGTGCAGGATGCCGACGAGCCGGTTCGCGAGCTGGCGCAGGGCGGCATGGTGGCCGATGTGTCGCCCGCGCAGCGTGTCGTAGTAGGCGCGGGCGCCCGGGGATGCGCCGAGTGCTGCGAAGGCTTGCAGGTGCAGCGCGGCGCCGAGGCGATGGTTGGTGGCGTAGCGGGCGAGCACGACGGTTCTCTTGCCCGAGGCCCGGGTGATGGGGCTTTGTCCGGAGTAGTTTTTGCGTGCCCGAGCGTCGGTGAACCGTGTCGTGTCGTCGCCGAACTCGCCGAGAGCGCGGGCGCCCAGGACCACCCCGAAACCCGGCTGGCTGAGGTAGATGTCAGCGGCCGGGTGCCGGCCAAAATGCTCGGCCACCACCTTCTGCAACTGCGTGATCTGCTCGTTAAGAGCCCTGATGATGCCGACCTGCCCGACGACGACGGCCGCGTAGGCGCCTTCCAGCGTGGAAGGTTGACGCAATGCCGGGGCCCGGAGCACCGAGCCCAGCGCGTCGGCCCTGGCCTCGACGTGGTGGCGGCGCGCGGCCCGCAACGCGGCGACTAGCTGCCCGCGAGTCAGTTTCGCTGCCCGCGCCGGGTCCGGTGCACGCCCGAGCAACCGCAGCGAGTCCTCGGCGGCCAGATCCTCAAACGCCTCGACAGCGGCGGGAAAGAACTCCAGCAGCGCCGAACGCAGCCGCAGCACGTGCCGGGTCCGTTCCCAAACCGCGCTTTGATGTGCCCGCGCCAACAGCTTCACTGCATCGGCCAGGTCGCTGTCTCCGGCAACCGGGCGGTGGTGATCGCGGTCGAGGCGCACGATCTCCGCCAGCACATGAGCATCGCCGGCGTCGCTTTTGGCACCGGAGGTGCAGTGCCGCTGCCGGTAGCGAGCGACTGACAAGGGGTTGATCGCAAAAACTTGATAGCCGGCCGCGCGCAACGCCCTCACCCACGGGCCGCGGTCGGTTTCGATCCCCACCACTACCTGACCGGCTGCCTGTTCCGGTGTCAGCTCAGCCCAGCCCGGTGGGGCGTGTTGGGCCACCAGCGCATGCAGCCGGGTGATGCCATCGACGCCCTCCGGTAGACGGGCACGGGTCAGCCGTCGACCATCATGCCCCTCGATCTCAATATCGTGGTGATCCTCCGCCCAGTCGTTCCCAATGAACAGCAACCCGCACCAACCTCTCCATGTCCAAGTCGAGCAGATCGCAGCACCCGGAGACCCCTACACTCTAATGATCAAGTGCTCACGCCGGAGCGGGCACGACATCCCATCAGCAGTCCAGTCACCGGCGAACCGGCGGGCGCACGGTCTGTCAATAGGCCTCATATCGAGCCCGAGAGGGTGAGTGCTGACCCGCCGGCCGCTGCTGCAGCCGAGCCTCTCAGAAGCACCCGACTGATCTCATTAGAGAGGGATCTGGAAGCAGATCGGGAGGGGCCTCGGAGCTTGACGACAGGAACCGCCGCGAGTTGCTCCGACTCATGAGCATGGCTGGCACGCTTGTCGCGATGTCGGGCATCGAGGACGGACTGGACTGGGAACGACTCGACTACTTTGCCGACAGCACAAGGCAAGCCTGCACCCACGATGCCGATGCCCTCCTGGGTGCTCAACCACCCCCGTTTGTCGGCTGTGTTCACCGTGCGCCGTTCATCGCGCGCCACACGGCATGCGCGGATCTTTGATCATTGGCGAGTGACCGGACTCCATATGGGACGGGTGGCCCGGGCTGGGCGCGAGATGCTGGTAATGGTCGGGCAGGGGCCGGTCGGGGTGTTGGTGACAGGCGGCAGGGAGGTGGGCGCGGGTGCGTATGCTCCGGCGGTGCCTGTGTCGCGGAAACGGAAGAAGAAGTCTGGCAAACCTGGTCGGTCCGTCGGGCGGCCCCAAGTGGATCGGCGCGGATCTGGTGTTGACGTGCGTGCGTGGGATCGCCATGAGCTAGCGGATGCGTGGCGGGGTATCGCCGGCTACCGGAACCAACTCGACGCACAGCGGGCGTCGCGGGCCGCTGCGATCGCGACGGATCTGGTCGCGGAGCTCGTGAGGGTGGTGGCGGATCAGCCAGTTATGATCATGGAAGACGCGTTGTGCGGACGGCTGGGAACGCTGTTGGGCGAGGCGAAGCAGGCGCCGCTGGATGAACGGGTGGGCCAGCATCACCTGGCCGAGGCCATGGTGGCGGCGGCCGAGGCC
>DATDHI010000121.1:0-5435 GCA_036521655.1 Pseudonocardiaceae bacterium
TGAGCCGAGCTCACAGGCTGATCGGCCCCCAGCTCGCGCCGAGGGCCGATCGCGCATGTGTATCAGAGACCGATTCGAACCGTGAGGGTCTCGGTCACCGCCCGGCGGGTCTGGCGGGCGTTGCGTATCTGCAACCGAGTCGGGGTGCGGAGGGTTTTGGACCGGGATCCGGCGTTAGAGAGTGTTTCCTGGTCACTGCGGTGGGCACGGTGACCGGACTCGCGGCCTGGTCTGTGGCGCGGACCTGGGCCTGCCGGCCGCTACTAGCGCGAGAGGCCCAAACACCATCCTGACCCGCGAGCTCAGGGATCTCACGCTGGTAGGCGCTGCTTGGTGTTGCGTCCAAGGAACCGTGGTGGCTGTTATTTGAGGATGTTGACCGCTCGGGCGATGACCAGGGCCATGGTGATCAGTGAGATCAGTGATTGGGCGAGCATGGTCAGTTTGGCCCATCGTGATAGTGGCATGACGTCGGTGGGGCTGAAGGCGGTGGCGTTGGTGAACGACAGGTACAGGTAGTCGATGAACTCTGGCCTCCAGTCCTGGTCGGCCGCCTTGGGATTCTGCATCTGGACGAACTGGAAGTCGGGTACGACTTTGCGGGCGTGGGCCCGGGCGGCTGGGCCGCCGCGGTCGAACTGCCAGTACCACAGGCCGAAGGCGATGATGTTGGTCAACCAGATCGACGCCCCGGTTCCCAGCAGCAGCGAACCGGCGTCAGCCTCCGCTCGGCCCTCGTGTATCAGCCCCATCAGCCGCAGCACCAGCCACATGGCCGACCAGCCGTTGACCAGGCTCAGCAGCACCGTCAGAGTCAGGCTGGTGGTGCGCAGTGTCCGGGATTCCCGGTCCACCCGGGAAGGACAGAGCACGATCAAGACCAGCAGCGCGCCGAGTTCCAACCCTGGCAGGAGCCACCGGGACCCCAGCCCCGGCAGCAGCCACTGCAAGGGCGGTACGAGATCCTCGGGCAGGGTGATTTGCAGCGCGATAGCGACCACGATGGTGGTGGCTGCCGGCCAGCGGCTCTCCCCCCGGGCCCGGGGGGTGCTGGGGCTGGGGTGGACCTTGCGTGGGAGCTGCAGCATCTCTCTACTTTCAAAGGGTTTTCGAGGCATGGTCGGCTCGGAGGCGATCCCGATCGGGAACGCGGCCATCTGTGGAGCCGTGAGCTCGGTGGAGATGGGTCCGGCGAGGTTGACGACACCCGAGTTGTCAGGTGATCTGGTCGGGCCCTCCGGGGCGGGACAGGACGAGTCCAACCGTGACGACCGTCACCACGACGAGCACAGCGACGAGCACGATAAATGTTGAGGGATTTCCCTCGATGAAGAACGCGGGCAGAGCGATGATCGTCCACAGGATCCGGCTGCCCGCGACGATCCGGCCTCCCACCCGGCTACGTGAACGCCACGCGTAGACAACCGCGACCAGAGTGATCAGACCCAGCACCGAATCGGCGACGAACGCGGCAAACGGCGGATCGGCCTCGCCCGGGCCAGGCCACGGGACGATGAAAACACTCAGAGTGTCCCCGAGCCCGAGCAGCCCGGCCAGGCCGAGACCGATCTTGTTCTTGAGGCTCAACCCTGGCGCGGTGCTGGTGGACCTGGTGAGGTCGCTGCTCATGGCTGTCTCCTTCTCCGATGGGCGGTTGGTTGACGACATTTGGGTCGTCAGGTGATCTGGTGGTGGCCTCCGGGGCGGGACAGGACGAGCCCCACCGTGACGACCGTCACCACGACGCCCACGGCGACGAGCACGACGACTCCCGAGCGAACCCCGTCGACGAAGAACGCGGGCAGAGCGATGATCATCGACAGGATCCGGCTGCCCGCGACGATCCGGCCTCCCACCCGGCTACGTGAACGCCACATGTAAACGACCGCGACCAGCGTGATCAGACCCAGCACCGAATAGGCGACGAGCACGGCAAACGGGGGACCGACCTCGCCCGGGCCAGGCTGGCCGATGAGGAGACTTGTGGTGTCCACGAGCCCGAGCAGCCCGGCCAGACCGAGACCGATCTTGTTCTTGAGGCTCAACCCTGGCGCGGTGCTGGTGGACCTGGTGAGGTCGCTGCTCATGGCTGTCTCCTTCTCCAGCAGGTGGCGGGCTGGCCGCCCAGCACCGCGAAGCATCGGTTTATCCGTTGCCCTGCGCATCGGTCTGTTCCCCTACTCGCCCGGGAGGTTGCCCGGAGGCTCTGGGGGTGCGTCCCCTCCCACGCGACCGGGACCGAGGCCATCATCGGTGCCATGAATCCCGACGCGGGCCCTATCCGGGTGCTGATCGTTGATGACCATCCGGTGGTGCGCCGCGGGATGAGTGCGCTGCTGGCGTCCCTGCCGGGGGTTGAGGTGGTCGGTGAGGCCGCGACCGGCACCGAGGCGCTGCGCGAGGCGCAACTGCAGCGCCCGGACGTGGTGATGATGGACGTGCAGATGCCCGCGATGGACGGCATCGAGGCGACGCGCCGGCTGGTGAACGCCCTGCCCGACACCGTGGTCCTGGTCTTGACGATGTTCGAGGACGACGACACGGTGTTCTCGGCGATGCGCGCTGGTGCGCGCGGCTACCTGCTCAAGGGTGCCGAGCAGGAGGAGATCCTGGCCGCCCTGCACTCGGTGATCGCCGGGCAGGTGGTGATCGGCCCGGGGGTGGCGGAGCGCCTGATCGCCGGTCTGGGCGGCACCACCGACAGGGAGGTGCCCTTCCCGGAGCTTACCGTGCGTGAGCGCGAGATCCTGGAACGGATCGCTCAGGGGCACAGCAACGGTGCCATCGCGACCCGGCTCGGTCTGGCCCCCAAAACGGTCGGCAACCACATCTCGGCGATCTTCGCGAAGCTCCGGGTGGCGACCCGGGCCGAGGTGATCGTGCGGGCCCGCCAGGGTGGGCTGGGCCGGGACGGGGCGACATCCGACCGGCAGGGCGACAGCGGGCCGGGTTGAGCACCGCGACCCCCGGACCCCGCGGCTGCGCCCGGGCCTCGGCGCTGGCCGTCACCACCGGGGTGACGGTACTGCTCGCTGGGGCCGGGCTGCTGTCCCTGTGGGTCGCCCCACCGCCGGACGCCGCCCTGTTGATGGTGATCTGGGCGCTGGTGTCCGGTGCCGGATTCGCCGCCGCAGCGAGGGCTGCCCTGGGCAGCGGGCGGGCGGCGGTTCCGGGGTGGCTGTTCCTGCTTGGCGCCACGTTGTTGCTGATCGCGCCGCTGGCGCGGGCGGCGGGGCAACCTGTCGTGGCGCTGGTGAGCGTCGTCCTGGCGAGCGCGGTGGCGATTCCGGTGGGGTTGTTGCGCGTCGTCGAGCGGCAGCAGGCGCGGGCCGTGCTGCGCGTGATCGATCTCGTGGTGATGGCGCTCGGCGTGACTTGCGCCATCACCACGGCGATCCAGGTGTGGCCAGTAGCACTGGCCATGGCCATTGGCGTCGGGGTCGGCATGGTCTGTGCCGGCTGGTTGCAGTTCGAGCTGACCACCGGTGATCGGCGGCGCCAGCTGCTGTGGATCATCTTCGGTGTCTGCTCGTCAACGTTGATCGTGGTACTGCTGAGCTTAGTCTTCCCCGATTCCGTCTCCAGCAGCGCGCTGGCCAGCGTGTTGACCGTGTCGGTGCTCTCGTTGGGGATCCCGCTGACCGCGGCCATCGCGGTGCTAGCCCCACGCGCGCTGGATGTGCGGGCGATGATCAGCCGGGCTGGGGTCCTCGCCGTGATGCTTTCCCTCGTCGCCGCGGTCTACTTCGGTGTCGAGTCCGGGTTCGTCATACAGAGCGGCCGCCCCCCCACCAGGGGACTGCGTTTCGTGCTGGTCGCGGTCATCGCCGTGGGGTTCCATCCGGTGATGGTCCGAGTGCAGATCGCGATGGACGAACTCCTCTTCGGTGGCCGAGCCGATCCGGTGGACACCCTGACCCGCCTGGGCACGGAGCTGACCGCCGGGTCCCCCCCACAGGAATGGCTCGACACCCTCCGGGCGGCGCTGTCCGTCCCGTCGGTGGAGCTGCGCGAGAACGGCCGGACCGTCGCCACCTCCGGCGTCGTGGACGGGGCGCGCACCGTGACCACGCAGCTACGCGCCGGGCCCGAGCACGTGGGTGAGCTCGTGGTGGCACTTCCCGCCGATCAACTCCAACTGGCCCCGGCGACCCGGTCGGTGCTCGGACTCATCGCCGCTCCACTGGCCCAGGCGCTGCACGCGGTGCGGCTGAGCGAGCAGGTACAGGCCTCCCGCGGCCGGGTCATCGCGGCGCTGGAGGAGGAACGACGCCGCATGCGCCGCGACCTGCACGACGGCCTGGGCCCCACCCTGACCGGAATCGCCTACAGCGCGGACGCGGCATCCAACCTGGTGAGCTCGGATGCCGACGGAGCCGCTCAGGTGTTGCGCGAGCTGCGCTCAGATGCGGCCGAGGCGATCACCGAGATTCGGCGCATCGTCCACGACCTGCGGCCCAAGGCACTCGACGAGCTCGGCCTCGTCGCCGCGGTGGCCCAACGGGTCTCCCGGCTGCGCATGGCCGACGGCCGGATGCTGCACGTCGAGATCACCGCTCCGGACACCCTGCCCGAGCTAACCGCCGCCCTGGAGGTCGTCGCGTACCGCGTCACGGTCGAGGCGGTGACGAACGTGGCCCGGCACTCCGGCGTCGCGAGCGCCCTGGTCACCTTCACCATCACACCCGAGCAGGCACTGAGCCTGACCATCGAGGATCAGGGACACTCACCCGAGCCCTGGCTCCCAGGTGTCGGCCTGAAATCCATGCGCGAACGGGTGGAACAGATCGGCGGAACCCTTGACGTGCACGCCAGCCCGACCGGAGGCCGGGTCACCGCGACCATACCGCTGAACATCACACCGACCTCGCTGATCTCACCAGACCCAGACCATGCGAAGCGATCGTTTCCGAACGGGTAGGGAGTGAAGGGCCTTAGTCCCGAAAACGGTCATATACGGGACGGCCGCGACCTCGTCTCATTCGCCCAGGTCGGGCCGTCCCGCAAGGCGTCCCGGAACTAGGGTGTCGCGCTGGTGTTCCGGGACGGATTCCGAGACGATCTGTTCGTGGATGGGGTTTCCGCGTACAGCAATGCGGTCCGGGTTGGTTACGCCCGGGTCAGCGGCCGATCGCAGGATCACCAGATGCAGCTCGACGCGCTGGCCGCCGCCGGGTGCCGGGAGGTGATCGTGGAGACCGCGAGCACCCGTGGTGAGCGGCCCAAGCTGCGCGCCACGCTGGATGCTCTGAAGCCGGGCGACACGTTGGTGATCTACAAGCCGGACCGGGTGGCTCGGTCGATGAAAGAGCTGCTGGTTCTGCTGGAAGACGATCTGCACGCCAAAAACATCAACCTGCACATTCTGACTGGGATCTGCGCCGGTGTGCACCGGCCCGACGCGGCCAGCATCGCGGAGAAGATGTTGTTCATGG
>DATDHI010000122.1:0-2599 GCA_036521655.1 Pseudonocardiaceae bacterium
CGTGATAGCCATTACGACCCGAGTGGCGCTTGCAGAAGATGCTGGCCGGGGCGTTCACCATGATCTCCCACACGTCCGGGTCCACGAGAAGCGGCTTCAGGGGGCACCGTGCCGACGTCGACGGGCCGTCGCGGTAGAGAACCAGGGGGCTGCGTCGGGTCGCAAGGGTATCGTGGCAGTCACTCCGTGCCATTTCTCGCCCCGACTGGGTCCGTCGCGTCGACTCGTCGGATGCAAGTGGCTCAAGGCGTTTGTGCTGGTCACAGGCACGAATGCCTCGTTTGCCGACACTTGGGCTTACCTCACTGGTATCAACTTGGGTTGATGGTAGGGATCACCGAACGCTCCCCAGACTCGATCACTGATATTCCCCACTCTTGAGGGGTGGTGGGCCCGGCAGTGGGTCCACCGTTCGGACGGGGGACTCCCCGACGCTGATGGTTCCTAGCCGATCAGCCGAGGAGCCCCCCGCTCATGTTCTCAGGGAGTGAAGACGTGGAAGCTGATGCGTTGTTTAAGCGGGGTTGGTCGATCTCGGCCATCGCCCGTCATCTCGAGCGTGACCGCAAGACGGTCCGTTCTTATTTGAAGGGGGATCGGGTGGCCGGTGTGCGCCGGTCCTCGGTCCCGGACCCGCTGGCGCCTTTCGCCGGCTATGTGAGGGCCCGGTTCGTGGACGACCCCCACTTGTGGGCTTCGGCGCTGTTCGACGAGGTCGTCCCTCTGGGCTACGGCGGTTCGTATGTGAGTTTCGCCCGCCAGTTGCGTCTGGCCGGGCTCCGCCCGCACTGTGAGGCGTGTGCGGGGGTGAAGGGCCGCGAGACGGTGGAGATCGTTCATCCTGCTGGGGAAGAGATCCAATGGGACTGGGCGGAGCGGCGTAACGCCCCCTGGAGCGGCCCGGTGTATGGGCTGTTGGGAACGTTGGCCTATTCGGGGCGGACCCGGGAGGTGTTGTGTTCGTCGATGGACCAGGCCCATCTGGTCGAGGCGATGGACGGCGTCCTGCGCCGCCTGGGGGGCACGACGCGGGTGTGGCGCACCGACCGTCTGGCCACGGTCATCCGTCCTGGCACGGCCGACGTGCAGGCCAGCTTCGTGCCGGTGGCCAAGCATTACGGGGCGATCGTTGTTCCTTGTCCCCCCAGGCGGGGGAACCGCAAGGGGGCGGTGGAGTGCGGCGTGAAGTTCATGTGCGGCCGGTGGTGGCGCACCATGACGGCCACTACGCCCGAGGAGGCTCAGCTCAGCGTGGACCGGTTCTGGGCGACCACCGGCGACGCCCGTCTGCGTCCGCCGGGCCGTTACGCCGAGCCGGGGACCTTGGTCGACGGGGTGCGCCCGGTGTGGCCCACCGTCGGCGAGCTGGCCGCCACCGAGCCGTTGATGACGTTGCCGGCGGTCCCGTTCCCAGCCACCATCGAAGAGCTGCACACCGTCGATGACCGGGCCACCGTGGCCTTTAGGGGGAACCGCTACTCGGTCAACCCCGGCCTGGGCGGCGTGGAGCTGACCGTGCGCCAACGCCTTGGCACCGCGACGGTGGAGATCTTCAGCCCGGCCGGGGTGTTGATGGTCTCCCATCGTCTCGCCCCGCCGGGGGCGGGATCGATCATCCGCACCCCCGAGCACCGGGCCGCGCTCGAGAAGGTGGTGTTGGGCCAGTTCTCTACTGCCCGCCCCTGTGACCGCAAAGCCAACAAGCCTCCGGGGACAGCGGCGCTGGCGGAGCGGGCCCGCCTGATGGGCGCCGGGGGCGCCGAGCCGAGCGTGGACCTGGCCGGCATGGCCGAAGTGATCCGCCTCGCCTTCCCGGGCAGCACAGAGGTGTCGGCATGACCGAGGCCTCCGACTATCAGAAGCTGCGGGCCCATCTCGCGTTTTTGCGGATGGCCGCCGCCGCCGAAGCACTGCCCGCCGAGCTGGACCACGCCACCAAATCCAAGCTCAGTCACTCCGCGTTCTTGGAACGGCTGTTGTCGGTCGAGGTCGCGGCCGTGGACGAGCGCCGCCACGCCAGCATGACCCGATTCGCTTCGCTGCCCTCGCCGTTCACCCTCGCCGATTTCGACTTCGCCGCCCAGCCATCGGTCGACCCCAAGCTCGTCGCCGAGCTCGCCACCCTGCGCTTCATCGAGGACGCCACCAACATTTTGCTGATCGGCCCGCCCGGGGTCGGCAAGACGATGCTGGCCGTCGGGCTCGGGCATGCCGCGGTGGCGGCGGGGATGCGCACCTACTACACCACCGCCGCGGACCTGGCCGCCCGCTGCCACCGGGCCGCCCTCGAAGGTCGGTGGTCGACCGTGATGCGGTTCTACGCCGGACCCCGCCTGCTCATCATTGACGAAGTCGGCTACCTTCCGATGCCAGCCGAGGCCGCCGCCGCCCTGTTCCAGGTCGTCAGCCAGCGATACCTCAAGGGCAGCATCGCGCTGACCACCAACTTGGGCATCGCGTCGTGGGGCAAGGTCTTCAACGATGATCCGATGGTCGCCGGCGCGATGCTCGATCGCCTCCTCCACCGCTCGGTGGTCCTCAACATCGACGGGGACTCCTACCGGATGCGATCCCACCGGGCCCGGGCCGAAGCCACCCG
>DATDHI010000123.1:0-2890 GCA_036521655.1 Pseudonocardiaceae bacterium
CGGAGTCCGCGCCCTAGCCACCGACCTAGCCGCCGGCGTACGCCACCCCGCCCCCCAACCCGCCTGAACTCCCTCCGCTTGCCGCATTCAGCGGGCTCAGCGGGGTTATCAGGGCCCCGATAACCCCGCTGAGCCCGCTGAATGCCTGAGGGTGCAGCGGAAACCTAGGTGTGCGGTGGTGCTGCGTATGGAGTGTCCTTGCCGGGCGGCGGGGCGATAGCGGTGGCAGTAGGAGGGAGCGCAGAGAAAGGAACCTCCCTTGATGACGCGCCGGTCCTCCTCCCCCGCAGTCCGCCCGCGCAGCATGGGGTGGGTTCGTCGTGGGTGTCGGTCCAGCTCGAGGTGGTCCATTCCCAGACGTTGCCGGTGACGTCGCGCAGGCCGTAGCCGTTGGGCCGGAATCGGTCCACGGGTGAGGTCCGGAGGAATCCGTGGCGGCTGAGGTTCTCCCAGGGGAAGCGTCCGTGCCAGGTGTTGGCCATGATCCGGCCGCGGGGCGTGAACTCGTTTCCCCACGCGTAGGTGGCCTGACTCAATCCGCCGCGGGCGGCGTACTCCCATTCCCCCTCGGTGGGTAGCTCCTTGCCCGCCCACGCCGCATAGGCCAGCGCGTCCTCGTATCCGACGTGCACCACGGGGTGCTGCTGCCGGCCGTCGAGGGTGCTGCCGGGGCCTTCGGGGTGGCGCCAGTCCGCGCCCGGAACCCAGCGCCACCAGCGGGTCCAGTCGTTGAGTGGAACCGGTCCCCGGGTGGCGACGAAGACCAACGAGCCCGGTACGAGCTTGTCGGCACTCGCGCCGGGGAAGTCCGCCGGGTCCGGCGCGCGCTCGGCGATCGTCTGATGCGAGGTCTCCTTGACGAACCGGCGGAACTCGGCGTTGGTCACCGGGTGCTCGTCGACGAGCAGGTCGCCGACCATCACCTCGCGGACGGGTCCCTCCTCGGGGTAGAAACCGGTGCCGCCCATCAGGAAGGTGCCGCCGCGAACGACGCACATGCCCTTGGCCGGCTGCATCGTCACGGCCGCTCCACCAGCGATGTCGGTGCTCCGATCGGTTTGGAGATCCCCCCAGGGCAACGTGTCCTGGGCGTCCCGCGAGACTGGGTCCAGGGGCCATACCCGTGCCTCACCCAGACAGGGTGAAGCCGGTTTGTGCACGTAGATCGCCATTTGTGTGCGCACCGCGACACCAGATGTCGTTCCCCGCACACAAACGGTGATCATGGCGGGTGGCCGCGAGGCGCGCGGCAGGGGGGTCGGGGGGACGGGATAGCGTGTCGGGCGTGAGTAGCGCTATGTGGCTGGCCACGATACCTAGCCCGGATCGCGGGGTCTGGTACCTGGGACCGGTGCCGATCCGGGCCTATGCGTTGTGCATCATCGCCGGGATCGTGGTGGCCATCGTGTGGGGGGAACGGCGCTGGCAGGCCCGGGGTGGCAGCGCCGGGACGGTGACCGATGTCGCCGCGTTCGCGGTGCCGTTCGGCCTGGTGGGTGGGCGGCTCTACCACGTCGCGACGGACTGGCAGAAGTACTTCGGGCCTGGTGGACACCCGATCGACGCTCTGAAAATCTGGCAGGGCGGGCTGGGCATCTGGGGGGCGGTCGCGCTCGGCAGCGTCGGTGCCTTGATCGGATGCCGGCGCCGCGGCGTCCCGCTGCCCGCGATGGCCGACGCCGTCGCGCCGGCCATCGTCGCCGCGCAGGCGATCGGCCGGCTTGGCAACTGGTTCAACCAGGAGCTCTACGGTGGCCCGACCTCGTTGCCCTGGGGACTGGAGATCTACGACCGGTTGAATCCGGGCACCGGCGCGCCCGATCCGCTGGGTGGGATCGCGCAGGGTCCGCCGGTGGAGATCGTGCACCCGACGTTCCTCTACGAGATGTTGTGGAACCTCGGCGTCGCTGCACTGGTCGTGTGGGCCGACCGGCGTTTCCGGCTGGGCCACGGCCGGGCCTTCGCGGTCTACGTCGCGGGCTACACGGCAGGCCGGTTCTGGATCGAGCTCATGCGCAGTGACCCGGCCACGATGGTGTTCGGGCTGCGGATCAATGTGATCACCGCGGTGGTGGTGTTCCTCGGCGCCGTGACCTACCTGCTGCTGGGCCCGCGTGGCCGGGAAGACCCAGACACGCTCCGCGGTCCCGCGGCGCAGCTGCCCGCCGCACAAAAAGAGCAGAACACCAGCAGCCCGGCATAGCCCGCGTGTCGCGTCCTGCTGCACGGTGTGTCGCGTCCTGCTGCACGGCCGCGCGTTGACCAGGACGGCTACCGGGATCGCCGGGGCTAGCATGCTGCCGTGGGTTTCGACGGCTTCGGCGAGCACGCGGTCGACTTCTATGAAGGACTGGCCGCGGACAACTCGAAGGCCTACTGGAGTGACCACAAGGTCGTGTACGACGAGCAGGTCCGTGCCCCGATGCTGGCGCTGCTGGCCGAGCTCGAGCCCGAGTTCGGCACCGGAAAGATCTTCCGACCGCATCGTGACGTCCGGTTCAGTGCCGACAAGAGTCCTTACAAGACCCATTGCGGTGCCGTGATCCAGCTGGCCAGCGCAGCCTTCTACACGCAGCTGAGCACCGATGGGTTGCTGGTCGCGGGCGGCGCGTACCGGATGGCGCCGGACCAGCTCGCCCGCTACCGGGCGGCCGTGGACGCCGAGCGCAGCGGCGCCGACCTGCAGCGTGTGCTGGTCACCGCGGTCGAGATGCAGCGGGGCGGCGACACCCTGCAGTCGCGTCCCCGGGGTATCGCCGCCGATCACCCGCGGATGGACCTGATGCGGCACCGCTCGCTGTACCTCTGGCGGTCGTGGCCCCCGGAGGGCTGGTTGCACGGGCACGCGTGCCTGGATCAGGTCCGGGAGGGTTGGCGGGCGGTCCGCCCA
>DATDHI010000124.1:0-11877 GCA_036521655.1 Pseudonocardiaceae bacterium
AGCACCCCCAGCGACACCTGATCCGGCCGCACCACCACACCCTCGCCCATGATCGGCGACCGTGCCAGCCACCAGCCCCGAGACGATCACGCCACGCCGCACCGATCAGGAACTACCAGGTCAAAAGCTTGATCAACTTAGCTACGTGGCATTGACCCTAGGCGGCGAGGGTAGTGGATGCCCAACACGCTGAACGTCTGCTCGCGCTTAGCCTGGTTTCCGACGTAGAACGCGACATCTCGCGTTGGCGCACACAGCTCGGTGAGGAACTTCTGCCGGAGCGCGGAGATCAGGTCGTCGTCGCTCAGACGGCGAAGGTTCCTCTGGAAAGTGACGAACTCCGCCAGTGAGGGTGCGGCGACCCGAGGGTTCACGGCTCGACGGATCACGCACATCGAAACCATAATAAGAGCTGCAAGCTGGCCGAGCACCACCAGGACCTGATCACCTTCTCAGGGGTCAGGGTCCTGGGTTCGGCTCCCCGCTCCTGAGCTGGTTCTCGGGAATCTCCAGCTACTCCATTCCTTGTCATACCGGAACTTCCTCCTCCCTGGGTCGTTCGACCCCGGGGTTCGGGCGGCCATGGAGAGCAGGAACTCCCGGCCTCACCAGCTTAGGTACGCGGCGGCCCGACGAGGCCCCTCCCTGCGCCTAGGGGCCGGTGCGACCACGGTGAACGGCATAGCCCGATCGGTAGTGGTGATCAGCCCGGCAGCTGGACTGGGAAGCATTCGACATAGCGACGATGTCCACTCCATAGGCCCACAGTGGACGAGTTGCGGCGAGGACCTGAGCCATGTGCCATGCCGGCTGGCCAGGGCATGCGGGTGCGTACAACATCAAGTACGAGCTGACCGAATAAGGAACCCCGAGCCGCCTACTGGGAGACTTCCGATCCGGTAAGACGTGAGAGTTTGACGATCTCCTGCCACGTTCTTGGCCGCGAACTGATGCGCACTACTACCGGAAACGCTCAGTGTGGTGCCACGAGCTCACCCGACAGCACGGCCTGTCCATGGCCGACTACGACGTGCTCGTGACCTTGGCAGAGCAGCCCGATCGCGGCATGCGGATGGCTGAACTCGCCGACACGATCCTGCAGCCCCGCAGCAGCCTGACCCGCCTCATCGCCACCTGTGCGGCATCCGCGAACGGTTCCTCAACCACCTCAGCCCGCAACAGCTCGACCAGCTCGCCGAAGCGTGGACAGCTATCAATCCAGAGGTGAATTGCAAGCCCTGCTGGTCGAACCGCCTGTCCCACTCATCTGAGTATGCACTCTGTCCCAGCCAGGGTGATGTGGTCTGCCCGGCGGGTCCGGCCGGAGCGAGCCGGTGCGCTGCGGTGTCATGGCTGCCGCCGAAAGCGTCACGGAAGTGGCCTGCTAGCGGTGGGCTAGGCCTTGTGGGTGGCGGTCTACGCGTCACGGGCTGCTATCAATCTTGATAGCCAGGTCTCATCGCGGTCGATAGACGTCGGCGCGGTGCTCGACGCGGAGCACGGTGACCAGACGGATCACATCGTCGATCTCGTACAGGATGCGGAAGGCCCCCCGCCGCGCGGAATGGACTCCGGTGAGCTCACGGTGCAGAGCGTTGCCGACGCGATGCGGGTTGTCCAGCAAGGTTCCTGTGATGAACTCGATGACTGCTGCGGCGACGCCTTCGGGCAGTTTGTCCTGGATGGCGCGGCCAGCACTGGCGCTCACCCGCAGCCGGTATGGCTCGGTCACCGTCGAGGACGCAGCGCCCGCACCGCATCGACTCCTTCGATCACCTCGCCGCGAGCGACCTCCTGGCGTGCCTCCCGGATGTCCGCCATGGCGTCGCCGTCACTGAGGATTTCCAGGGTCTCTTCGATCGCGGCGAGATCCTCATACCCGATCAGCACGGCGGCTGGCCGGCCGTTGCGAGTGACAACGACACGCTCGTGCTCCCGCTCGGCCCGGTCGACGAAGTCGGACAGGTGGTCGCGCACGGTGCGCAGCGGCTCCACACTCATGGCCACAATTGTGCCACATGTCGGTCAAGGAGGTCGGTCGCCGCACTCTCACCTGCGATTTCCCGCAGCGTGGGAGGGGCGGTACAGGCCGGCTGGTCACGGCCATGGTCACCAGTATTTTGCCGATCATGCCGAAGAGGCGTGACCGGGACAGCGTCGTCCAGCGCGGGAACGCCTGGCTGGTCCGGAAATTCGGCGGGCTCTGACCCGGTCACTGGCAAACGGCTGTGGCTGTGTGGCACGTGCGGCAGCCCGCAGGAAGCTCCGCATGAAGTTCCTCGGCCAGGTCGACTGCCAGAAAGCCGGCCGAACCCGGGCCAGCTCGGCGCACTGCTCGACGAGTGGCTGCCGGGTGCGGAGCTCGGGGCGAACACCCGGGCGCCGTGGTGATGAGGATGGCCTGGCCGCCTCTGACCGGTACCGGGGTGCTCAGCGCGGAAGTCGCGTCGGTGAACTGGACGGTGCCGGTTGCGCCGCGGGGCGCCACGTTCGCAGTGTTCGCCGACGCAGGCCAGCCCGGTTACCGGCCCATCGATGGGGTGGGCTATGCGCTGACCGAGGCAGCGTGCGTGGCACTGATCGGACGGCGCCGCTGGCCCCGGGTCACGGCTGGGGTCAACAACGCCACCATCGGTGCCCTGGGGCTGGTCAGCCGCGGCGGTGTTTCTGGGTTGGGCGGTGGCCAACCGTCGCGCCTATATCGCCGAGACGCGCGGACCGCGCCGAGCACACCCGCGCCGAGCACACCCGCGCCGAGCGCACCCGCGCGGCAGTGGACGCCGAACGGCTACGGATCGCCCGCGAGCTGCGCTAGGTTGGGAATGACCACCACACTCGCCGGTGCCCTGGCATTTCTCGGCCAACAGCCTGGTCAGTCCGCCGCTGATCTTGCTCGTCGCGCCCGTGTCACGCCGCAAAGCGCGGCAAAAGCCCTCAACCGGCTCGAGCAGCTCGGCCCCGTCTCTCGCGACCCACACCCAATACATGGGCGGATCCAGCAGGTCTATCTCACCGAGGAGGGCGCGGCGATGCTTGCATCTGCCGCGAACGGGCCGGGTGCGCTGGGATGCTGGCTCTGCGGTGAGTCGCGTGCCTCAGGTTGACGTCTTGGCGGTCAACACTTCCCCTTCGAGTCCGTCGGGGTCGCGGAAGAAGATGCTGTGGACCGTGCCGAAGTCGTTGATGGTGCCATCGCTGGCTGCCTTATCGACCAGCCGTTGCCGAATCGTGGCGAACGCCTCCGGTGAGGCGGCCTGCAGACCGAAGTGGTCGAGGCGCCCGCGCCCCCACATAGGTGTTTGACGCTCAGGTTCGGTGTTGCCCTCGATCACGAAGATGTTCAGCTCGGTGTGCGGACCGATGCGGATGATGGTCATCGTCTCGTTCCCGTCTTTGCCGTGCGTGCGCGTTGGCCCGACGTCGGCGTCGAATACCTCGGCGTAGAACTGGCCCAAGCGGGCGACGTCCTTGGAGATCCACGCGATGTGGTTGACCCCATCGAGCAACATGACGTTCTCCTATCTCTGGGGATGTCTCGAACCGTCAGATCCGACGTGCTCGGGCCAGCCATGCGGGTAGGTCAACGAACTCGCCGATCTGGCGGTGAAGTGCTATAGCGTGCTCGTCGCGGACGATTACGCCTCGATACTGTGCTGGGCGCAAGTCCTCCAGTACCCATCGTTGGCTGAAGGCCTCGCGGATCGTGGTGTCGCTGACCTGCGGGCCGAAGCCGGGCCCGGTATCTGACAGCGCGAGGACGTGCACCAGCCCGCCCGGCCGGCAGGCGCGGTGCAGACTGCGCACGTATCGGGCGCGGTCGTCCGCGTCGAAAATGTGGAACAACGCGCTGTCGATAACAGTGTCGTAAGTCGTGTCATCACCCAGAGCGAGCGCATCGGCGACCTGGAAATGGGCCTCGACGTGGCGGGCGGCGGCGTTGGCGCGGGCCTGCTCGACTGCCTGGGGCGAGGAGTCCAGGCCGTAGACGTCATAGCCCAGCGCGCTGAGATAGATGGTGTGCTCCCCGGTACCGCAGCCGACGTCAAGTACCTCGCCTCGGACCCACCCCTCGCGTTCCAGGGTGACGATTACCGGCTGCGGTTCCCCGATCACCCACGGCGCGGTGCGGGCTGCGTACGCGTCGTCGAAGACCGACAGCACAGGTGTGGGTCGCTGTGGAGTAGAAGCCATAGCTTGACCGTAGAAGCTCAAGCCTGGTTCAGGTCAACCGTCAATCCCGTAACGTCCCGCACGTGCCGATCGCCCCGGTAGCGCTGCGTCGTTGGAGCGGCCGGTCGCACTGTACCTCGTCCAAGAGCCGGCTCACGGCTGAGGGATGAGAGCTTCGGCGGCGTCGCGTTGCAGTACGGCGGCCTTGGCGAGAAAGTCGGCGATCACCGTTAGCTCCTGGTCGGTGTAGGCGTCGTAGAGTGTGTGCAGCTGCTGCTGCCACGGGCCGAACAGAGGTGCGATGTCAGCGTTGGCGCGGTCGGCGTTTGCCACGATGAGGATGCGGCGTCTGTCGGTGGGGTGCGGTAGCCGGTCTGCATAGCCTTTGTGGTGAAGGCGGTCGACGAGTTCGGTGACACTGGCCGGCGCCAGCGCGGTCTCTTCGCACAGTCGGGCATGGGTCATGGGGCCGCGGCGCAGCAGGATGTCGAGGGCCTTGGTCTCGATGGCGGACAGTCCGCGCCGCGTCGCCAACGTCGAGTGGAACATGATCGTTGATGTGCTGACTTCACGGCCGGCGAGGTCTAACGCCGCGATCAGCCGTCCTCGGGGGGCGCCGGGCTGCGTTGAATCCGTCGAACGAGCCATTCCCATGTCACCTCGATCTCGCGGTTCCAAAGTCGTTCGGTATACCGAATGATATGGTGTCGGTATGGATGGACCCACCCGGCACGATGTGAATCATCATCGGTGGCGGTGTCGCCGGGCCGGCGTTGGCGCTATTCCTGGCCAAGATCGGTGTCGCGGCGAAGGTTTTCGAGGCCTATCCGTACACCGCCGGGGTGGGCGGCGGTTTCAATATCGCCCCCAACGGCATGCACGTGCTGGCCGCGCTGGGGGTCGCCGACGAGCTATCCCGGGCGGCGACCTCGACTCCGGTGTCGTAC
Organism: Pseudonocardiaceae bacterium; assembly: GCA_036521655.1. Classification (GTDB taxonomy): domain Bacteria; phylum Actinomycetota; class Actinomycetes; order Mycobacteriales; family Pseudonocardiaceae. Next base: position 5,118 of record DATDHI010000124.1, read on the forward strand.
TTCCGTGACGGTAAGGGTCGGCTGCTGGGCACCGTGCCCTACGGTGTGGCCACCGTGTACGGGCAGCCGGCGGTTGATGAGCCGGGCGCTGCTGTATCAGGCGCTGGCCGAACAGCTGAAGAACCGGGGCGTGCCGGTCGCCTACGAGAAGGGGGCTGGCGCGGGTCGAGGAGTCGGCGAGCGGGGTGGTGGCGCATTTCGCCGACGGCACCAGCGAGCGCGGCGGCCATCTGATCGGCGCTGACGGGGCCCGGTCGGTGGTGCGCCGCCATCTGTTGCCGGGCGGGCCGCACGAGGAGTACATCGGCATGGTTGGCATCGGCGGGTTCACCCAGCTTTCCGGTCTGTCCGGGATCCGGGCCGAGGAGATCGATGCGTTCACCTACACCTTCGGCACCAACTTCTTCGGCTACTGCGGCGCCGACACCGGAACGATGATGTGGTGGTCGAACCTGTGGCGTAAGCGGGAGTACACCAGCGAGGAACTGGCCCGCATGGACGAGGCCTCGGTCAAGCAGGAACTGCTCGACCAGTACGCCGGCACCCGCCGCCCCCGAGTGGAGGAGATCGTGGCCGAGGGACGCCGCCGCGGCGGGCAGAAGAAGACCCTTTCCCCGCTGCAGGCCTCCATTCGCAACCGCATCATGAAGATCATCCTGCGTCGGGCCGCGAAGAAAGTGGCCACGCACCCGGACCCCTGGCTCTCCTACAAGATCACCTAGTGCAGGACCGGGTACTCGGCGCGACGACTGGCGGCGCGGCCTGGGTGGGCGGCTGGACGTCAACCGGAGTTCGCGTCCCCGAAATACTTGGAGTAGAGCTCGTCGTAGGTGCCGTCCGCTGTGATGTCGAGCAACGTCTCGTTGATCTTCTTGCGCAGCGCCGAACCGGCTGGTCGCCGTTCCTGGTCACGAACGGGTCGAGCGGCTTGATCCCCACCTTTGATGGTGCTGCCCGGTGCGCCGCCGACGTCCCGCCCAGACGTCACCAATGGCAGCTGGTCACGGGCTCCGACCCTCAGCCCACGGCGTTGTCGTTACCGGGTGTCGTCGCCAGACCCCGCTAGCGTTCATCCGTCAGTCCCACTGCCCGACGTAGCCGCAGGTCACGGTCGTTCTCGTGCCTGGGCTGAGGTGGCAGGGGAGGAGGGCCGCAGCGCCGCGAGCGCGACGTCCAGGCATCGGTCCCTGCAGCCTGCGCCAGCCCCCGGGGGTTTTGTGGGCCGTATGTGTATCAGTCGTTCGTTCTGTGGGCTCTTTAGGGACGGTGGCGTGAGCGTTGGTGCTTGTTCATTGCATGAGGAGCAGATTGTGACCAGTCAACTACAGCAGCCTGACATCGAGAATGTTGTGCGCGAGTTCCGGCAGCGGCTGTTCCAAACTCACCTGCCGCGGGTCAAGGCCGCGGCGGCGATTGGGGCGCAGCCGGCGTTGACGACCCGGACCAGCGAGGCTGAGCTGAGCAACGCTGATCGACAGACGTTTATCGGCGCTTACCGCCAGTTGATCAACACCGGTTTCATCAGCGAATGCGTGAGCATCCACGCGGACATGTCGCACATGATGCATGGCTCGATGGGCCGGGTGGGCGCGCAACGGTTCCTACCCTGGCACCGGGTGTTCCTCTACCTGTTTGAGCAGCATCTCCAGGCCCTGCAGCCGGGCATGGGAGTCCCCTACTGGGACTGGTCCAGTGATGCTCAGGTACCGGACTGGCTGGTGGACTACACGCCGACCGTCTTAGGCGCAAACGGTAATCCGATCACGGTGTTCCGCACCAGCGGCGATCCCCTCGCCCCGAACCTGCCCAGCTCGGAGGACGTCAAAGCGACCCTGGCCGATACCGACTTCACCATGTTCGAATCTGACCTGGAAATCAGCCTCCACAACACTGTCCATGTCTGGGTGGGCGGCCCGATGCAGGATCTCACTACCGCGCCCGCCGATCCGCTGTTCTGGCTGCACCACGCCAACGTCGATCGCATATGGGAGTCCTGGCGAAGTCACAACCCGGGTCGTAACCCGACCCTGGACGGGACCGACGCGGTCCTCGATCCGTGGTCGGACACTGAGCCCAAGACCCGCGATCTGGTCAACTACCACTACCGCTATGACCTGCTGCCCTAAGACCACTGATTGCAATCTGAAGAACGGAGAACTCCCATGACCACCGCTCAAGTAGAAACCGCTTACGCGCCGCATTCGGTCACGACCCCGAACCTTTACCTGCTTCGCGGACCACAGCTACACATCATGTACTCGACGACGAGCTTTGACGGAAAACCGCGTTTCGGCTACCAAGACGTCTCGCAGGCCCTGACCTTCCAAGGTGATCAGATCCGGACCGTCACCACCGAAATCGGCATGCTGGTGACTGTCACCCTCGTCACGACCGTCGACCGCGGAAGCACCACCTTCACGTTGATTGTGCCGACGGTGAACCTGCCTTCCTCGAACGAGGCCCCCATTGACACGGACGGGATCACCACGATCTGCCGCTTCTCGATCGTGCCGGCATTCGACCAGGCCCAGAGCGAGCTCTACACGATCACTCCGCTCACCGGCACCGCCAGCCTCGTCGCCTTCTGATTCCTGCCCCCCAAGCTTTCAGTGTGCCTAGCATAGGAGAAAAGACATGACAACCACCAACGAGCCTGTTGTCAGCCCGACAGGTGAGGATCTGGGTGCTAACGAGTTCACCTTCAGCGGTGACAGAACGTCCATCACGTTCTTCCCCAGTACACCAGGGCCGATCGTCATCGGTCACGAGGGCGGAGAGCTGCGCTACCAGGGACCTGAAGGGACGTTCACGTTCTTCGGTCAACAGCTCAACCGAGTGGACAGCCCGTTGGGCACCATGCTCACCGTCACTCTCCGACCGGACTTCGACACTGGTGCGATCAAGATCACTGTCCTGGTGCCCAGGGCCTTTGGCGTCACACGACGGTCCCCGGTCACCTTCGCCACCGTAGCGATCAAAACAACCAGCCGCGGTTTCGTCACCGGCCCGGGAATCGGACTGACCTACACCGTGATCCCTCTCCTCGGACACGCCAACAACGTCATCCTTCCCCTCTAATAGGAGGCGGCAGACAACAAATCCCAGCCAAAAGCAGCTGGTCGGGCTAGCCTGCCCGCGCACGCGTGCGAGCAAATCAACCGCCGCGATTTCCCGGCATGCTGTCAGCGACCACCGCCCCGCGCTGTCCCATTGGCTCTGGCTTTCCGGCAGTGCTGTCGCGCGCGGTCTGGAGTTCAGCCTCGGCGTTGATCTCCGCCCCGAGTAGGACGACGTAGCAAGTCAGGAACAGCCACAGCAGGAGCACGACCACGCCGGCCAGCGCGCCGTAGGTCTTGTTGTAATTGCCGAAGAAGTTGACGTAGAGGCTGAACCCCACGGTGCCGAGCAACCACAGCAGCGCCGCGACCACACTGCCCACGCTGACCCAGCGGAACTTCGGTGAGTTCCGATCCGGAGCCACCCGGTAGAGCACCGCCAGCCCGACGACGATCAGGACGATGAGCAACGTCCACCGCGCTACTTGTGCGAGCACCGTGCCGAGGGGACCCAGCGGCACTGCGTGCAACACCACGGGGACGATCGCAATCAGGGCCAGAGTCAGGACCAGGAACACGCCCGTACCCAGAGTAAGCAGCAGCGCCACCGCGCGGAGTTTCAGGAAGCCCCGCGTTTCCTTCTCCTCATAGGCGACATTCACCGCCGTCATGAGACTCGACGTCCCACTTGACGCGCTCCACAGCGCCACCAGCAGCGAGACCACCAGCCCAACGGTCAGCGCCCCACCGCTGCTGCGGGTGATGGCGGCCGACTGCTCGGAGATCAGCTGTTGGGCGGCCTGCGGCAGTGCCACCGTGAAGCTCTGCACCTGCTGGGTGATCTGCCCGGCATCGGCCACCAGCCCGACCAGGGTCACCAGTGCGATCAGCGCCGGGAATAGGGCGAGAAATCCGAAGAAAGCCACTCCCGCGGCCAGCAGCGGAACGTTGCCTTCCTGGCTCGCGCGGATCGCGCGTCCCAGCACCTGCCGCCACCCGCGTGCCGGGATCTGCGCCGGCGAGTCCGCCTGGCTGCCCACCTCGGTTGTCGTCACGCTCACAGATCCTCCCGGAGTCGGTCCCTCACGTACCGAGCGAGTACCCCCTCGGCGTCCGGTAAACCAGCGGCGAGATCTTGGGCGGCAGCGGGCCCGCCTGAACTAGGCGATTACCGCGCCGAGCCGATCTGCGCGGCGGCTGCCGACACGAGTAAGCAAGCCTGCCGCCGGGTATGTCACGGTGTTCTTCAACGGAGGCGACGCCTTCCACCAGGACAGTGTGACTGTCCGTTCCCAAGGCTGCGCGGTGGTTATCGTGGCGTCCAGCGTGAGCACCACCCGCCGCACTACCCGGCCATCGACCAGATCCGCCTCCTGCCACAAGATGATCGTGCGGTTATGGCCCTCGGTGTCCTGACCGGTGAGGGCGGAAACCGTCGCCGATCAACCCTTGGCGGCTGTCCACGGTCATGGACATCACCCTGACGGGCTACACAGGCAGACCCGCCCGGTACGCCATTGCCCGTAGCTCCCGGCCCACCGCATCCCGCCGGGACCGGGCCAATAGCGTGGCGAGGGCGTCCCGGACGAATGGATTACGGCGCACCCGCTCCGGGAACAACAACTCAGCCGTCCGCAGGGCCCTCACGGCATCGTCGTGGCGCCCCCGCATCCGGGCGAGTGCCTGGCCGTACTCCATCCAGTACCCCGCCTTGCGAGCGACGATCGAGATCTCGTGCGGGTGCACACCTTGCCCGATGTTCACCGCACGGTCCGGCTCACCGGCTTCCAGCGCGAGCATCATTCGCCGCACCCCGACTTCCGCCGGTCCGACGACGTAGCCGAGCCGATCATCGCCCGCACCGAACCGCTGGGCAAGCTCGCTCGCGGTGTCCATCGGCGCGTCCACCTCACCCGAACGCTTATCCACCGCTGCAACTAACGCCTGCGTCATGGAGAGCCCACACATCACACCGGCCGTTGCTGACGTCGTCGCAGGCAGCGTGACGGCATCCAACTCCGCTTGAGCCAAGTCGAGCATGCGACCAGTCAGCAACGCGACGGTGGTACCCCACGCGGCCACCGCCAGAGTGACCCGATCACCGTGTTCACGGGCCGCGTCCCGTGCCAAACCCGCCGCTTGCAGCCGCAGCTCCGGCGCGCCCGCATCGTGCAGCCAGTGAGCGACCGTGTCGACATGCAACAACGTGGCCAGCGGCAGCAGTTCTCCCACGTCCCGACCAGCGGCGATGCTGGCATGCACGTCACTGACCAGGGCCGGTAAGCGGATACTGACAGCAGCGAAACGGCCTCGTCGCCGCGCTTGCTGTACGTAGGCGATCCTGTCGCGCAACACGTTAACGGAGAGCACCCGCCCGCCGTTAAGGTGGCCTAGTTCCACCGCTGTCAGCGCGCGGTGCACTACCTCTACGGCACTATCTCTGTTCCTGCTGCCCGGCGGCTCTTCCTGCGTCCTGATCAGCTCGGAGGGTGCCACCTGGAGCGCGTCAGCCAGCGCGATGGTCTCCGAGCGGCTATCCAGCGCAACTTCGCCACGCTCGATCTGCGACAGGCGGGACTTGCTCATCCCGGCCAGCCCAGCGACCACCCGCAACGACTTATCCCGCGCGTTGCGGATCTGGCGCAGTCGCGCGCCGATCATGCGCGCGTCCTCGATGCCCACCAGGACAGAACCTCTCCTCACCGGCCCCCACCGATGCCCCGGGGCCGTCGCCCGGGGGCATCGGTGGGGAGGTCAGCACAGGCTACGCCGCGCTCTTCGCCGCTGGCACGAACCGTCCCGGCCAGTACTCGATGGCAGTCGTCTCGGTGCTCACTGCTCAGAGTCTCCTCTGCAGCCGTAATGATCAGCAGCGCGCATCACGCACTCGCCCGTGTGGTCGCAGCACGCACTGCTGGCTGGTTCGCCACTGCGCGGCAGGCGGTGTCCATCACTTCAGCGAGGGGAGTTCGCGGCGGCGAGCGTGACGTCCTTCGTCAGGGGCCCGTAGAGGTCTCCGGTGATCCCCGAGGTGGCGTGCCGCAGCGTTTTGGACACCGGCCGTCCTCCTCGCTACACCCGGTAGCCCAGCAATCCTGCTTTTTGGCCGGACAAGCTTAACCACCAAGGGCCAGACGGGTCCGAGACGATCTGGTTCTCGATCTCGGTCCAGTGCCGGGCCAGGGTGGTCATCATTCGCCAGCTGGTCATGTTGCCGGACCTTCCGGCGAGCCGACGATGCGAGCCTTGGCTTCGACCGCAGCGCGCGCCTCGACAGGATTGGACCGGATCTTGTGGTTCTTGGTGATCGCCACCCATCCGTGACGCCGTCCTGGGGATCCAGTCGATGTCCAGCACACCGCGAGGCAACTCTTCGGCGACCGGCTCGATCCCGCAGGTCACCGCATCGGGCCGAGCCCACATCAGCGCGCCTGGTAGGACACAGCCTGCTCGACCTCTGCGAGTGTGAGCCCGTAGGTGTCGGCGACGAACTGCATCGGTTCGCCGGCGGTCACCAGCTCGGTGAGGGTTTCGGTGCGGATGCCGTTTACCGTCGGCTGTCCCGCAGGGTAGGCTACGCGGCGAGGTTCCTGGTGTTCCAGGTCCTTTTCCGCGTAGCCCCCCACCGAACCGGACGTGCCCCTTTCAAGGCATCCGGCTCTCCAGTGACTACTCCGTGAGTTACGCGGCGTGCTGTCCGGGGT
>DATDHI010000125.1:0-4404 GCA_036521655.1 Pseudonocardiaceae bacterium
GCTTCACACCCCACCGTTGCCAGCGACGCATGCCAGGAGCGGGGACGAGCGTTGAGCACTCGCTCGGAGCTAACCGTCGATCACCTCGACCCTCCATTTCGGTTATCTCACTCACACAGTGCGACCTCACGTCGCACTCCGACGGTCCAATGAACCCGGATGGTGGCATGCCTACACCGATCTCGTGGCTGACTGGTTCCAGGACTACCTTGGGCTGGAGGAGTCGGCCTCCCGAATCCAGACCTGGGAGCAGCAGTTCATCCCTGGCCTGTTGCAGACCGAGGACTACGCCAGGGCAATCTCGGCTCGCGGCTGGTCAGCGGTGCCCAGCATCAGCGTGGACCGCCAGGTCGCGGTACGGACGCAGCGCCAAGCGCTGCTCCACCGGCCCGCTCAACCTAAGCTGTGGGCAATCGTCGACGAGTCCGTCCTGCACCGGCTGATCGGCGGCAGGCGGGTGATGCTCACCCAGATCGAGCATCTCCTCGAACTCACCAAACGGCCCAACACCGTCCTGCAGATCCTGCCGTACCTGTTCAGCGGATACGCCGCCGAGGGCTCGTTCACCATGCTGCGCTTCGCTGAGCCGGAACTGCCGGATGTGGTGTACATCGAGCACCTCAGCGGCGCGCTCTATCTGGACAAGCGATCCGATACCGAGCTATACGGCAGGGTCTTCGACCGGCTGACCGTGGACGCCCATACTCCCCACCACACCCAGCAGTTGCTCGAGAAGGCGATCGCCGAGATCTGAGGCGAGTCGGCCCCGCCGAGCCGAGACTCCATCCGGCCACAGCCCCCTGCTCAGCCCTCTGGCATATGCACGTGCATTGACACCTGCACGCAGCATGGGTTATCGTCTCCTCGATGCAGATGCACGTGCAAATGCACCCAGACGAAAGGGGCGTGGCCCGATGTCACAGCCAGTCCGTAACGGAATGTCGGCCGCCGGTCTCGGCGGGGTGACGTGGCGCAAGAGCAGGCACAGCGGTCAGCTCGGCAACTGCGTGGAAGCCGCAGCATTGGACAGTGGTGCCGTTGCGATGCGCAATTCTCGTGAACCCGGTGGTCCGGCGTTGATCTTCAGCCGCGATGAGATGGCTGCTTTCTTGGCCGGGGCCAAAGATGGCGAGTTCGATGACTTCGCCAGCTGAGGGCGGCGGGGGCATAGCGCGGTGAACGCCACCAGCCGGGACGGCGGACCAGCATCACCGATAAGGCCGTCGTGAGTGCCCCATCGGTGATGCTGGTCCGCTACCGGGCCGCCATCGCCAGCCAGAGCGCCTGCACCGTCCACCTGGTTCCGCTGCCGGGTGGGCGCGAGGCGGGCGCGGTCAGTGCGTTGTGCGGCGCTCTGCTGCGCGTCGAAGAAATCGAGACAGTCGCCGCTGGTCAGGGCGCGCCCTGCACGATGTGCGTCCTCGACCAGGTGGCCGCCACCGCTCTGGACGCAGATCCACCCGTGGACAGCCCGGACACCGCAGGCGCGATGCTCCTCGGCGGGGACGCCTACCGCACGTGGGGCTGGCCGGTGATCCAGCACCGTGACCAGATATGGCTGAGCCTGCACGGCGACGTGTCGGCAGTAGCGATTCCGACCCTGCTCGGCGCGGGAGTAACACAGATCCTCATCGCACAACATTGTGCACCGGCAGTACTCGCCCACCCCGACCTCCCCGAACACCGCATCGTGCTCGCGGGGGAGAGATTCGGGGCCACCCTGCCCTGGCCACCCGAGGTGCACCAGGTCATCGGCGCCCTGATGCTGCCACCCACAGTGACCCCCCGCGGACCGATCTCCTGGATACAGCCCCCGCACAAGGACTCACTGCGGTTGTCCCGAGAAATCGACGTGTTTGGCGCGCTGCGCACCGTATTCAGCGACTTCCCACCCGATGAGGACCGGGTGCCCGCCAGCGGCCTGCCCGCCTGAGAGCTAGCGTCCGGCGGCAGTGAAACCAACCGGGCGCCGCAACGAACGGGTTTGCTTGGCTCGGGCGGCGAGGTGGTGGGCGGCGGGGTAGTCCACGCCGACGAGGGTCAGACCATGCGCGGGGGCCACCGTCACCCCGCTGGCGCGAACGGAGCAGCGCAGCAGGCCAGCGGGCCAGCTAGCGGGCTGTCGGCCGTCCCCCACCGCGAGCAGCGCACCCACCAGGCTGCGCACCATGGAGTGGCAGAAGGCGTCCGCCGTGACGTGTGCGACCAGCAGCAGCGGGCTTTCGCGGGTCCACTCCAGGCGCTGCAGGGCGCGGACTGTGCTGGCGCCCTCCCGGCGGCGGCAGAAAGCGGCGAAGTCGTGCTCGCCGACCAGCAACGTGCTCGCTTCGTTCATCGCCGCGTCGTCGAGCCGGCGGGGGTGGATGAGAGTGTCGTAGCGGCGCAGCGGATCAGCCCCCGCTGGCGCGTCACAGATCCGATACCGGTAGTGCCGCCGCAGCGCCGAGAAGCGGGCGTCGAACGTGCCCGGGGCCTCCTTCACTGCGGGTACCCGGACGTCGGGGGGCAGCAGCCGGGCGAGCTTGTAGGCCAGCGCCTCGGGCGGGAGCGCGCCGGGCGGCACATCGAGGTGTGCGACCTGCCCGGTGGCGTGCACCCCGGCGTCGGTGCGTCCGGCGGCGGTCAGGGAGACCCGGTTGCGCAACACTGTCGCCAGCGCATCCTCCAAGAGCCCCTGGACGGTACGCCGGCCCGGCTGGCGGGCCCATCCGGAAAAATCGGACCCGTCGTAACTGATGTCCAGCCGGTACCGCAGGAGCCCGCCGGCCCCGGTGGGGGCGGCGGGCTCCTGAGGTGTGCTGCTCGGGATCAGGACTCCGGCCCTGCCGGGGTATCGGCAGGGCTGGGTTGCTCCGGGGCGGGGTCTGCAGCAGCAGCGTCCGTCGGGGCCTTCAGCACCTCGGGCCGCGCCTCAAAAGCCCTGCGCTTGACATCCTCGACGTCGGCGGCACTGCGCTCGGTGACCAGTGCGATGACCGCCATCGGTGCATTGTCCCCTTTGCGCGGCACCGTCTTGACGATCCGGGTGTAGCCGCCCGGCCTGGTCGCGAAATGCGGACCGATCTCCGCGACCAGCTTGTACACCACGTCCTTGTCCCGGATCACCCGCATGATCTCGCGGCGGTTGTGCAGATCCGCCTTGCGGGCCTTGGTGATCAGCCGCTCGGCGAACGGGCGCAGCCGCTTTGCCTTGGCCTCGGTCGTGGTGATCCGGCCGTGGGTGAATAACGAGGTCGCCAGGTTGGCCAGCATCAGCCGCTCATGGGCCGGCGACCCACCGAGCCGGGCGCCCTTGGTCGGCGTTGGCATCATGTCTCCCTTCGGTCGACCCGTGAGTGGCGATGCGACCTATAGCTCCCATCGCCACTCACGAGGCGCGCAGCGCCCTAGAGCTGCTCGGTCTCGGCGTAGTCCTGGCCGTCGTCGGTCCCCTCATCGGAACCGTTGTAGACACCGTTGTCACTCGTGTCGCCCCACCCGTCGATCGAGTACTCCGCCGCCGCTGCTGACGGATCGAACCCGGGCGGGCTGTCCTTGAGCTGCAGGCCGAGGCCGGCCAGCTTCAGCTTGACCTCGTCGATCGACTTGGCGCCGAAGTTGCGGATGTCCAGCAGGTCCGCCTCGCTACGGCTGACCAGCTCGCCGACGGTGTGAATGCCTTCCCGCTTGAGGCAGTTGTAGGACCGGACGGTGAGATCCAGGTCCTCGATGGGCATCGCGAACGCGGCGATGGTGTCTGCCTCGGCCGGCGAAGGACCGATCTCGATGCCCTCGGCGTCCACGTTGAGCTCGCGGGCCAGGCCGAACAGCTCCACCAGGGTGCGACCGGCCGAGGCCAGCGCGTCCCGGGGGGTGAGCGACGGCTTGGTCTCCACGTCCAGGATCAGCTTGTCGAAGTCGGTGCGCTGCTCGACCCGGGTGGCCTCGACCTTGTAGGTCACCTTCATCACGGGCGAGTAGATGGAGTCCACCGGGATCCGGCCGATCTCGGCACCGGATGCCTTGTTCTGCACTGCGGGCACGTAGCCACGGCCTCGCTCGACCACCAGCTCGATCTCCAGCTTGCCCTTCCCGTTCAGGGTGGCGATATGCAGATCGGGATTGTGCACGATGACGCCGGTCGGCGGCACGATGTCACCCGCGGTGACGTCACCCGGACCCTGCTTGCGCAGGTACATCGTCACCGGCTCGTCCTCCTCAGAGCTGACCACGAGCTCCTTGAGATTGAGGATGATGTCGGTGACGTCCTCCTTGACTCCCGGCACGGTGGTGAACTCGTGGAGCACGCCGTCGATGCGGATGCTGGTGACCGCTGCCCCAGGGATGGACGACAGCAGGGTCCGGCGCAGCGAGTTTCCCAGGGTGTAGCCGAAACCCGGCTCCAGCGGCTCGATGACGAACCGG
>DATDHI010000126.1:0-2153 GCA_036521655.1 Pseudonocardiaceae bacterium
ACAGGCGGGTGTCGCCGAACTTGGCGTTGCGCACCAGCAGGCACCGGCCTGGCCTGTCCAGGTCGTCACGATCCAATGCGACGCACTCACCGACCCTCATGCCAGTAGTAGCCAAGAGGCCAATGAGCGTCTGGTAGGTGGCGGTGCGCAGCGGGAAGCGAAGCGTCTCGGCTGCCGCCATCAGCGCGGCGATCTCCGCCTCGGTGTAGAGATAGGGGTTGGCCCGGCGTCGCTGTCGGGGTAGCAGGTCGGCCGGCGGCACCTCGGTGGCGGGATCGAGAGTCTGTAGATAGGCGGCGAAGCCTCGGGCGATCGACAATCGGATCGCCCATTCATCAGGCTTGCCCTCCAAGGCGGTGGCCCACGCCAGGGCCAGAGGCGTGGTGAGCGTCGCCGCCCCGGCGGATTCGAGATAGTCGACCAGGCCGGGCAGCAACCGACCGTGGCGGTCCAGCTTGAAGCCCAGGGTGCGGCGGACCCGGAGGTAATCCTCGACGGCTTGGCGTAGGCCGCTCATGCCGCACCACCCGGCCAGGGGCGGGCCACCTCTTCGAGCGAGGCACGGTCGACCTTGGCGTAGACAGACGTGACGAAGGCGCTGCGCTGGCGGAGCACCTGGCCGATCTCGGCCAGCGACCCGCCCCGTCGCAGCATCTCGCAGGCGCCCGTACGCCGCAGCCGATGGGCGCCGATCACCGGCAGCTCCGCCCTCCGGCATGCGGCGCGCACCACGTTGCTGACGCCGTCGCCGCTCATCGCGCCGATGGGAGCCTTGACCCGCACGAACAGGTGCCGATCCGCGCAGCGGCGACGGCCCCGGCTCAGATAGCCGGCCAGCGCTTCGCCTACATCGACTGGCAGGGGTAGCTGCTCGTGGTGGTCTGCCTTGCCGCGGACTACGATCTCACCACGGCGCCAGTCGATGTCATCGAGTTCCAAGGCGGCCACCTCTCCGGCCCGCAGCCCCAGGCGCACCAGCACCACGAGGATGGCGTAGTCGCGCCGTCCCGTGGCGGTGCGCCGATCGCAGCTGCGCAACAGCCGGTCCACCGCCACGGGCGTTAGCCCTTGCGGCAGCGGCCTGTTCCGCCAGGGCGCGACCGCAGGCACCGCACCCACCAGCGGGGTGGCGGTGAGCCCCTCCACGTGCAGGAACCGCAGCAGTGACCGAAGCGCCATGATCAGTGTCTTGGCCGACCCGACACTGCGCCGGCTGCATTGCTCCAACACGAAGCGGCTCACATCTGCCGTCGTCACCTCGCCCATCTCGAGCTCGCCGCTGGACGACACCTCAGACAGGAACAGGCGGGCAAACCTCTCGTAGTAGCGCACCGTGCGCACAGCCAGGCTTCGCTCACCGACCAGGTAGTCGCGGTAGTCGTCGAGCAACTCGTCGATCGGCGATTCTGCGACATGTCGAGGCGGTTCGGGGACAACGGCCAATCCCCGCAGATACCCCAGCAACGGCTCCAGCCCCTGGGCTGACAAGAAGTGGTACTTGTATCGGGCCGCACGCCGAGCCATCACGAACCGCTCGACCTGCTCTAACGTCAGCTCAGCGGTCGACAGGCCCTCCGCGTTCATCCAGCGGCCGAGATGTGCCACCAGCTTCATCTGATTGACAGCCGACGATCGTGCGTAGCCCTGCCTAGCCAGCTCAGCGCAGAAACCACTGGCGTAGGGCCCCAGCGGTCCCGTCACCCGCACCCGGGTTGGATCATTCATCATGGCCTCCTCTCCACGGATCGCCTCGATCCGGCAGAGAAGGGTCCATCACCCGGCCGCGATTATGCCGACTCGCCCAACACCCTCATTCCCGCCGAGCAGGTCGCCAGCGGCTCACCGCGGAGTGACTCGGCATAATCGCGGGCTCGGCATAACGACAGCGCCGGCCCCGGTCGTCACGACCAAGCGAACGCCCGCCGGCTCGTCGAGGATGTGGTTGAAGGCGGCCAGCGTCGCATCGGCAGCCCGAGGCCTCGGGGCGACCGGCGTCTTGGAAGACGGCAGCGAGAAGCGTTCAAGCAAGTGGGCCAACAGCACATACACCCTCCCCGTCGCGGACAGGGTTGCGTCGGTCTGTTCGTCTGGCGGCCCTTCCGGCTGCGGAGGAGGCTCGGCATAGAACTGTGCCACCCGCTGCAAGTCCGCCG
>DATDHI010000127.1:0-4238 GCA_036521655.1 Pseudonocardiaceae bacterium
GATCCGATCACTGTGGCAGGGTCCTTGTTCTCGAACACGACGACCACGACATGCTCCGGGCTGGGTACCCCCAGCAGTCCGGAAGCCGCTGGGCCCTCCGTCACGGTCGCCGGCGGTGCCACGGGCGCTGCCGTGCCACAACCGGTGGCAGCAGCCGCCGCGAGAATCATCGCGACGGCGGCCGCCGCCACCCTGCCGAGCACCATTGAGCCCTAGGATATGGGCCCCCCAGCGGTCACCGGCGGATCGCCACGCCTGACTCGGTGGGCAGGCCTGCCTCGACCCAGTCCTGGATGCCCTCCCGGTACTTGCGTACGTTGCGGTAGCCGAGTTGCTCGAGGCGACTGGCCACAGTCTGACTGTTGCCGCACGAGACGTTGGAGCAGTAGGTGACGATGGCGGCGTCGGTGTCCGGCAGCAGCTCGCCAGCCCATTCGGCCACATCCTGCTCAACGAGGTTGAGTGCCCCTGGCAGGTGCTGGGTCGCGTAGGAGCTTGCCGGCAGCGCGTCGAGGACGGTGACGCGGCCCGCGTCGATCGCCTCCTGTAGCTCTTGGCGGGTGATCAGGATGGTCATGGACTTCTCCCTTAGAAGTGGACTACAGTCCGATTGTGCTTCCCGAGATTAGCGGACCGCGGTCCGATTCGTCAACGGCGCAACCAGCTGTGCCGCTGGGTCTGCCCGAGATCGGTCCGGCTGGTCCGCCACGCGAGCGTGCGGACGCGGCTCGCAACCGCCGCAAGATCCTGGACGCCGCAACCCGGCTGTTCGCCGCGCGAGGTGTTGACGCGGTGAGCCTGGACGCAGTCGCGGCGGAGGCGGGCGTCGGCAAGGGCACCGTGTTCAGGCGTTTCGGAGACAAGTCAGGGTTGGCTGCGGCCCTGCTCGATGAGCAGGAGCGCCGGTTGCAGCAGGCCATGCTCTTCGGGCCACCGCCGCTCGGGCCTGGGGCGCCGCCAGCGCAACGTGCGATCGCCTTCACCCGGGCCTACCTGGACTGCGTGTTCGACCATCCGGAGCTGGTGCGCATGTCGGAGACCGCCAGCCCAGGGGCCCGGTTCCGGATCGGAGCCTTCCGTTTCTGGCGTTTGCACTTGACGATCCTGCTCGTCGAGGCTGGTGAGCCGGCGCCGCTGGCCGAGGTGCTTGCGCATGCCCTGCTGGCGCCGCTGGCCGCCGACCACCTCCTCGCACAGCTCGACGCCGGCGCAGATCGCGCCGCGGTCACCGCCGGCCTGCGCCGGCACGCTGAGCTGGTACTGGCCACTCGCGGCACGATCGAGGGATGACACGGTGGGTGCGGGCAATCGAGAACGGCTGGGTGGTCACAGGAGGCGTTCCTGGACCTGATGTCGACGAGTTCGCCGAGGCCGCCGAGGTGGTGGCGGCGCTGGCCGGGCCGCACAGCGGCGGTGACACGCCTGACACGCTGCTGGCGGTGCAGCACCCGCATCGCACACCCCGGGCGTTGGCCGCGGGGCTGTCGGTGGCCGATGCGCTTCCAGCGGCCCGGCACGTCTTGGACCGGTTGCGGGTCAGCGCATACCGCCAGGTGGCGGACGTGGTGGCGCCCTATCGGGTCGACGGCCCGGATGGGGTAACGGTCGGAGTGTTGTGCCTGGTCGACTCGGCCGCCGTGGACGGGCACGGGATATCTCGGGTACGCCAAGCTGAGCAGGTCTATCCGCGCGTGGTGGCCGAGCGCGCCGCGGTACTCGCCGGCCTTGGCTGCGCGACCAGTGCCGCGATGCTGGTGCCCGTCACTGACGGGGAGCTGCTGACCGGCGCGGTGCGGCGGAGCATCGATGCGCTGCCAGCGCCAGCGGTGTCCACCACCGACTCCAGCGGTCGGACCCACCGGTTGTGGTTGCTGGGTCCCGGCGCCGGGCAGGATGCTGTGCTGGCCGCTATGGCACGCAGTCCGCTGCTGGTTGCTGACGGCAATCATCGGGTCGCCGCCGCGGCCGCCAGCGAGCGGTCCAGCCTGCTCGCCTTGGTCACAGGTGGGCCGGATCTGCGGGTGGGCGCGATCCATCGGGTGCTGGTCGGCACCGGGCTCACGCTTGAGGATCTGGCCGATGCCTGGCGTGGGTCCGGCTTGGCGGTGCGGGACACGATCGATCTGGGCCCACCCGTGGAGCCTGGCACCGTGGTGGTGCGGGCATCCGGCACCGGTCTGCTGGTCTCGTTGCCCGGGCCGGAGCCGGGCGAGCCGATGCCCAGGATTGATCACGGGCTGGTGGAGCGGTTGCTCATTGCCGACGCCCTGGGCATCGACCCGGAAGGTCCTCACGTGCGGGCGATACCGGCAGGGCATCCCGTGGGCCCGAACGCCGACGCCGTGCTGCAGCTGGCCCCAGTGCCCTTTGCCGACGTGCTCGCGGTGCACAAGCAAGGCCGACGGATGCCGCGCAAGAGCACCTATTTCACCCCGAAACCGCGCAGCGGACTGCTCCTGGCGGATCTCTCCAACTAGCCAGCGGCGAGGCCTGAAAAGGGGTTGGATAGGTGACAACGCGTGAGCTAGGGGGCTTCGGTGGACCTGATCGTGACACTCCTCGATGACGCGGCATCCCCAGACGAGCTGCGGGCGTTGCGAACGTGGCTACTGGAAGAGGACGAACTACGCGGCTGCATCCAGACACGGGAACAACCGCCCGGTCCTGAGAATCTTGGGACGGTCCTGGATGCGCTTCGGGTTGTCGCGGATCCGGCGGCCGCTGTGCTCACGGCATCGATGGTGGCTTGGTTGAAGACTCGAGTCAGCGACGTCCGGCTGGTGCTGACGCTCAGGCACGGCGGCACAATGGAATTGGAGGCCAAGAAAGTCCAAAGCCTTGACCCGGATGCGCTCGCCGAGTTGACGGAGCGCCTCACGCGCTTAGTCAACGACAATTCAAGCGGAGATGATCCTGCCGAGAAGACTGACGCCTCGGCCAACGCTGACAAAAGTGTCGGGGAGGGTAGCGCGGACCACTCATGACCACATTGGACGGTGAGGGCGTGCGAGTGGTTCTGGTCGGGACCGGGTCGCACGCCGCTGGCTCCCGGCTACCCGACGTCCCAGCCGTCGCGGGCACTGTGCGTGCGCTGAAAAGCTGCCTGCTCGACGTCTGTGGGGTGCGGGAGGGGAACCTCGTCTCACTGCTCAACCCGGATGGCCCAGAGCCCTTCCTGGATGAGGTGATCGCAGCGGCTTCAGCGGCCAGCGATGTGCTGCTGCTCTACTACGTTGGGCACGGCGCCGTCAGCGTGGCGGGAGAGCTCCATCTAGCGACCCGAGCGACGGTAGATCTGGCGGAGAAGGCGGCCTATCAGGCTCTTCCCTACAGTGAGATCATCGGGGTGCTGGTGAACTGCCGCGCACGGTTGGTCGTGGTGGTCCTCGACTGCTGCTACTCCGGCCGAGCCCACAACCCAGTCCGAAGCGGCGCCCTGCTCGGCTCGGCGGACTATGACGAGCAAGCGCTGGCTCCGGGCGGCGAGCCTTACACGGCGTTCAGCGGTGAGCTCATCCGCGCGCTCCGCGAGGGCGTGCCGACCGCCCCCTCCACGATCAAACTGCAACACCTGCACGACCATCTTTCTCGGACCATGCGAGCCCGTAACCGGCCGGTGCCCATCCTGCAAACCGGCAACCTGGCCGGGCAACTGGTACTCGCCCCGAACCTCGCTTACCGGCCAGACGAAGACGTCTCGAATCCCGGCGGTGTCCCGTCATGGGAGGGCATGTGCCCCTATCGAGGGTTGGATCCCTTCACCGCGGACGACGAGCACGTTTTCTACGGCCGGGCCGATCTGATCGACCAAGTGATACATCGGCTGGGAGAGCGCGTTCGCCGTGGGGGTATGACCGTTGTTGCCGGTCCCTCGGGGTCTGGAAAGACATCTCTGCTCTCCGCTGGGATTCTGCCTAAGGTCCTCCACGGTAGCCTGGGCATCCTGGGGTCCGCGCACTGGCCGCACCTCTCGATGACACCCGGTGACGACCCACTCAGCGTATTGGCGGCCCAGTTGGCGCAGCTGGGTCCTGGTGCTGAGGCGGCGTTGATTCGAGCTGAGCTGGCCGCCGGTCCCGAGCGGGCGCGAGCAGCGGTCTCGCGAACGGCAGCGACTGCCTATCCCGCGTCGCCAGGTGTCGAAGCCCCTCGGAAGCGGCTCGTGATCGTGGTGGACCAGTTCGAGGAACTGTTCACACTTGCCGTGTCCGATATCGATCGGCGTGCTTTCATCACAG
>DATDHI010000128.1:0-6872 GCA_036521655.1 Pseudonocardiaceae bacterium
ACCGTGCGGTGGGCGACCTGCCGACGCTCACCGAAGCAGAGACCCAGCAGGTGCTGGTGGGGTGGAACGACACTCTGCGCCCTGTGTCCGAGGACACGTTGCCGGAGCTGCTGCAGGCGCAGGTGGCCCGGACCCCGGGCGCGACGGCGGTGGTGTTCCAGGGCGCTGAGGTGTCGTATGCGGAGTTGAACGCGCGGGCGAATCGGCTGGCCCGGTTGTTGATCGAGCGGGGTGCGGGGCCGGAACGGTTCGTGGCGTTGGCGTTGCCACGGTCAGCGGAGATGATCGTCGCGATTGTGGCGGTGCTGAAATCGGGCGCGGCATATGTGCCTATCGACATGGATTACCCTGCGGATCGGATCGGATTCATACTCCATGACGCCCGCCCCGCGCTGGTGGTGACCACCAGCGAGCTGGCCGGGCGGTTGCCCGTGATCGATCGGTTGGTGCTAGATCAGGCCGAGACTGTCAGCGCGCTGGCCGCCAACAACCCGGCTGATCTCGATCGGCTGCGGTCATCGTCGTTGTTCAACCCGGCGTATGTGATTTACACCTCGGGTTCCACCGGCCGGCCGAAGGGTGTGGTCGTCGAGCACCGCAGCCTCACCAACTTGTTCTGCGACCACCGCAGTGAGTTTGTTTGCGCTGAGGGGCATCGCCTGCGGGTCGCGCTGGCTGCGGCGTTTTCCTTCGACGCCTCATTGGACGGGTTGCTGCTGATGGTCGCTGGCCACGAGCTGCATCTGATCGACGAGGTGGCACGCCGAGACCCTGAAGCCCTCATCGAGTATGTGGCCGCTCACCGCATCGACTATCTCAACGTCACACCCTCCTATGCGAACCAGCTCCTGCTGGCCGGGCTGCTGACCGACGAGCGGCACCGACCGAGGTTCCTCGTGCTGGGTGGTGAGGCGGTCAGCGATGCGTTATGGGCGGAACTGGCCGACGCGCCCGACACCGTGGGCTACAACTTCTATGGCCCTACCGAGTGCACCGTCGACGCGCTGACCTGCCGGGTAACCGAGGACCGGCGCCCGATGATAGGACGCCCGCTGCAGAACCTGCGGACCTATGTCCTGGACGGGACGCTGCACCCGGTGCCGGTCGGGGTCAGGGGTGAGTTGTTCATTGCTGGTGCGGGTTTGGCTCGGGGGTATTTGGATCGGCCGGGGTTGACGGCGGAGCGGTTTGTGGCGTGCCCGTTCGGGGCGCCGGGTGAGCGGATGTATCGCACCGGTGACGTGGTCCGGTGGAATTCTGCGGGTGAGGTGGAGTATCTGGGCCGGGCGGATGATCAGGTCAAGATCCGAGGGTTCCGCATCGAGCTGGGCGAGATCGAGTCCGTTCTCGCCAGGCACCTTGACATCGGCGAGGCCGCGGTCATCGTCCGAGAGGATCAATCCGGTCACAAGCGGTTGGTGGCCTACCTGGTGCCGGCAGCGGTATCGGTCGCACCAGCTACCGCGGCCCTGCGGGAATTCCTTCTTCGGATCTTACCGGATTACATGGTACCGGCGGCGTTCGTGGTGTTGGACGCCTTGCCGCTGAACGTGAATGGAAAGTTGGATCGTCGGGCATTGCCTGCGCCGGAGCTCGAGGCGGCGACGTATGTGGCTGCGCGCACTGATGCCGAGCGTGTCGTGGCGGAGATTTGGGCGCAGGTGCTCGGTGTGGAGCGAGTCGGGGTTGAGGATAATTTCTTCGAGCTGGGTGGCGACTCGATCCTGAGTCTTCAGGTGGTATTCCGTGCGCGGCAGGCTGGGTTGGGACTATTGCCACGGGATGTTTTCGTGCATCCGACGGTGGCGTCGCTGGTTGCGGGTATGACTGACGTGACGCGGCCGGCGATCGCTGAGCAAGGGCCGGTCAGTGGTGTGGTGGCTTTGACACCGATCCAGCGGTGGTTGTTTGAGACGAATACGGTGTGCCCGGAGCATTTCGACCAGTCCGTGCTGGTGGAGTTGACCGCGGGGCTGGATGAGAAGGCGCTGCGGCGCGCGTTGGATGCCGTGGTTGAGCATCATGACGCGTTGCGGATGCGGTTTGAGCATGGTGATGCGGTGTGGCGGCAGGAGAATATGCCGGTAGCGCCGGTGGCACTGCAGCTTTGTGATCTGACCGGGACCGATTCCGATGAGCAGGCCGCGGCGATGGCGCGGGTCACCGGTGAGGCCCGTTCCAGTTTCGATTTGAGTAGCGGCCCGCTGGTGAAAGCGGTGTTATTCGATCGGGGTGGCGGACGACGACCCATGTTGTTCGTGGTGGTGCATCACCTGGTGGTGGATGGGGTGTCCTGGCGGATCCTGCTGGAGGACCTGGAGGCCGCCTACCAGCGGGCAGCCGGTGAGAAGACCGCGCGGCTGGAGGCCAAGACGACATCGTTCCAGCAGTGGGCGCGCCGGCTGACCGAGCATACCGCGGCCGGTGGGTTCGACCGGGAGCTGGAGTACTGGGCGGGGGTCAGCGAGGACTGCGATCCGGTGTTGCCCGTCGACGCGACGGGGGCCAACACGGTCGCCTCGACGGGTGTGGTGACGGTGCGGCTGGATCCGGAGCAGACCAGGGCGCTGCTGGTGGACGTGCCCGGGGTGTACCGCACGCAGGTTAATGACGTGCTGCTCGCGGGGTTGGGCCGGGTGTTGTCGCGGTGGACCGGGCACCAGCGGGTGCTGGTTGGTCTGGAGGGCCACGGCCGGGAGGACCTGTTCGATGGGGTGGACCTGTCCCGCACGGTGGGCTGGTTCACCACCCTGTTCCCGGTTGCGCTGGACATTCCCGCCGATGGCGAGCTGGGCAGGTTGCTCACCTCGGTAAAGGAGCAGCTGCGCGCGGTGCCCGGGCGCGGTCTGGGGTATGGGGCGCTGCGGTATCTGACCGAAACCAGTGGCCTCGCGCAACAGGCCACATCGCAGATCAGCTTCAACTACCTCGGCCGGTTCGACTGGTCAGGCGACGAATACGAAGGGCTGTTCGGCGCGATGCATGGCGGGCTCGGCGGGGATGCCAGCCCGCAAGCCACCCGGGCGCACGTCCTGGACGTGGTGGGCCGGGTCGAGCAGCAGTGTTTGGAGTTCACCTGGGCGTACTCGGAGAACCTGCACTCCCACGCCACCATCAGTGCGCTGGCCGCGGACCTGCTCGCGGTGCTGCGGGAGATCATCAGGCACTGCGCGCAGCCGGGTTCGGGTGGGCGCAGCCCGTCAGACTTCCCGCTGGCCCGTCTGGATCAGGCAGGCGTGGATCGTCTGGTGGGTGATGGCCGGGCGGTGGAGGACATTTACCCGTTGACGCCGTTGCAGGTCGGCATGGTGTTCCACAGCCTGGTCGATGCCTCCTCCGGTGCCTACTTCAACCAGGTATGCCTGCGGCTGTCGGGGGTGTCGGATCCACAGGCGCTGGGGGCGGCCTGGCAGCGGGTGGTGGATCGGACACCCATCCTGCGCAGCTGCGTGGTCTGGGACGGTGTGGAGCTGCCACTGCAGCTCGTGCACCGCCAGGTCACCGTCCCCATCGCATATGACGACTGGCGTGAACTGTCCGAGGCCGAGGTGGCAGAACAGCAACGGCGGCTGCTGGCAGCAGATCGTGCCGCGGGGATGGACCTGGCCGCGGCGCCGTTGCTGCGGGTGGCGATCGCCCGGCGCACCGAGGACGAGGTCCTGCTGGTCTGGACGTCGCATCATGTGCTGCTTGATGGCTGGAGCAGGGCCGCGGTGTTCGGTGAGGTGTTCGAGCAGTACGCGGCGATCATGGAGGGTCGCCGGCCGCAGCTGGTGGCCCGGCGCCCGTTCCGGGACTATCTGCAGTGGCTGTCGGCCCAGGATCAGGGCCGGGCCGAGGAGCACTGGCGGCGGGTGCTGTCGGGTGTCGACTCGCCCACCCCGCTGCCCTACGACCGGTCCCCGGTCGAGACCCACCGCGCTGAGTCCTCGGAGTCGGTGCCGATCGAGCTGGCTGTGGATGACTCCCGCCGGCTGCACCGGGTGGCCAAGCGCAACGGGTTGACGATGAACACCCTCGTGCAGGGTGCCTGGGCGTTGCTGCTGTCCCGGTACAGCGGTGAGCGTGACGTGGTCTTCGGCACCACGGTGTCGGGGCGGCCCGCTGAGTTGGCTGGTGTCGAGTCGATGATCGGCATGTTCATCAACACAGTGCCCACCCGCGTCCAGGTCCATAACGGACACAACCTGCTGACGTGGCTCCGTGAACTGCAAACCGAGCAGGTAGACGCCCGCAGCGTCGATTTCGTCTCCCTGACTCAACTCCAAACCTGGAGTGACCTACCCGGTGGGGTCAACCTGTTCGACAGCATCGTGGTCTTCGAGAACTACCCGATCGACGACATCACAGCCAACGGCGTTCTCCAGGCCCATGCCGTTCAAGCCGTCGATACCACGAGCTTCCCACTCACCCTGAGCAGCGCCTACCTCGAGGACCAGCTCCACCTAGAGCTGAGCTACGACCCCGACCTGTTCGACCCGGACACGATCGAGCGCATGGCCGGGCATCTCCAGATGCTGCTGGCGGGCGTCGCTGAGGATGTTGATCGGGCGGTGTGCGATCTGCCGATGTTGACCGAGGCAGACACGCGGCGGGTGTTGGTGGAGTGGAACGACACGGTTCATGCGGTTCCCGAGGCCACATTGCCGGAGCTGCTTGCCGCGCAGGTACGGCACAACCCGCAGAACGTTGCCGTGATCTCCGACGATATGGAGCTGAGCTACGCCGAGTTGGAGGCTAATGCCAATCGGTTGGCGCGGCTGCTGATCGAGCGGGGTGCGGGGCCGGAGCAGTTCGTGGCGTTGGCGTTGCCCCGGTCGGTGGAGATCGTGATTGCCCAGTTGGCGGTCGTCAAGACGGGTGCGGCGTTCCTGCCGGTGGATCCGGCATATCCGCCCGATCGGATCGCGTTCATGCTGGCTGATGCGCAGCCGGTGGTGGTGGTCACGCTGGCCGAACTCGTGCCGCAGCTGCCCTGCCCGGATGATGTGACGGTACTGGCCGTCGATGATCCGGAGACGCTCTCGGCGTTGGCACTGGTGCCGGATCGAGCCGTGACCGACTCGGATCGCATCTCGCCGTTGTTGCTCGAGCACGCGGCGTATGTGATCTACACCTCGGGTTCGACGGGACGGCCCAAGGGCGTGGTGGTCTCGCACGCAGGTCTGGCGAGTTTCTCGGCCGCGGAGGCGCAACAGTACGCGGTACGGGCCGGGGATCGGGTGTTGCAGTTCTCCTCGCCGAGCTTCGACGCGTCGGTGCTGGAGCTGTGTATGTCGCTGCCTCTGGGCGCGACGCTGGTGGTGCCGCCGCCGGGTCCGTTACTGGGTGAGCAGTTGGCGCATGTGCTGGCCGAACAGCACGTGACCCATGCGCTGATCCCGCCGGCCGCGCTGACCACCGTGCCCAAGGAGGTGGCGCAGACCGGGCTGCCGCAGTTCCGGACCGTCATAGTGGGTGGTGAGGCATGTCCAGCTGAGCTGGTCGACCGGTGGGCGCCGAACCGCCGCATGATCAACTCGTATGGGCCGACCGAGTCGACGGTAGTCGCGACGTGGACCGACCCGTTGACGCCGGGCCGGACACCGCCGATCGGCCGACCTATCTGGAACACCCGGGTCTATGTGTTGGACGGTGCATTGCGCCCGGTGCCGGTGGGTGCGCCCGGTGAGTTGTATGTCGCCGGGGCAGCTCTGGCTCGCGGATATCTGGACCGTCCGGGGTTGACCGCTGAGCGGTTCGTGGCCAATCCGTTCGGGATGCCGGGTTCGCGGATGTATCGCACCGGGGACCTCACGCGCTGGGACGCGGAAGGAAATCTGGAATTCCGGGGCAGGGCCGACGATCAGGTGAAGATCCGAGGGTTCCGGATCGAACCCGCCGAGATCGAAGAGGCCCTGATGAGGAATCCAGAGATCGGTGAGGCAGCGGTGATCGCCCGAGAGGACCAGCCGGGTGTCAAGCGACTAGTCGCCTACCTCGTGCCGGCGGCCGGTGAGGTGGTGGACGTGGGCGGTTTGCGAGCGTATCTGGCGACCACGCTGCCCGAGTACATGGTGCCCTCGGCGTTCGTGACGCTGGACGAGCTCCCCTTGAACCCGAACGGGAAACTCGACCGGCGGGCGCTGCCCGTGCCGGAATTCTCTTCGGCCGGAATCGACTATGTGGCGCCGCGAACCGACGTGGAGCAGGTACTGGCCGACATCTGGGCGCAGGTACTTGACGTCAAACAGGTCGGCGTCGAGGACAACTTCTTCGAGCTCGGCGGTGATTCGCTCCACAGCATGCAACTCACGTCCAGGGCGAAAATGGCGTTCGCGGTAGCGCTGACGCCGCGAGATGTCCTGACCGCACGCACGGTCTCCGCATTAGCGGAGCTGGTCGAGGAGAAGATTCTGAGTGAACTTGAACGAATTGCCGTCGGTGCCGGAAACGACGATGAACGGTGATGAGAAGACGATGACCTCCTCGAGACAGAGCCGGATGTCCGCACTGCCGGCGCATCTACAAGAACTGCTGCGCCGCAGGTTGTCGGGCCAGTCCGAGCAGGACACGATTCCTCCGACCGCACGGACCAGCCCGCTGCCGCTGTCGTTTGCGCAGCAGCGGTTGTGGTTTTTGAACAAGTTTGAGCCGGGTAGTAGTGAGTACATCACGCCGTGTGCGTTGCGGTTGCGTGGTGGGCTTGATGTGGCCGCGTTGGGGCGGGCGTTGAGTGGGTTGGTGGCTCGCCATGAGTCGTTGCGTACGACGTTTGAGTCGGTGGATGGCCGTGGTGTGCAGGTGGTGCATCCACCGTTCGAGGTGGAGTTGCCGGTGCTGGATCTGGCGGCGCTGCCCGAGTTAGACCGCCGGGCCGAGGTGGATCGGGT
>DATDHI010000129.1:0-5793 GCA_036521655.1 Pseudonocardiaceae bacterium
GGTGCTCGAGCACCCAGGGGCGGTGGCTGTCCTGCCGCTGCACGAGGACCGGTCGGTGGTGCTGATCGATCAGTACCGGCACCCGGTGGGCCGCCGGATCCGGGAGCTGCCCGCGGGGTTGCTCGACGCGCCAGGCGAGGACCCGGTGACGACCGCCCGCCGCGAGCTGATGGAGGAGGTCGGCCTGGCTGCTGCGGACTGGTCGGTGCTGGTCGACGTGATGGTCTCGCCGGGGTTCAGCGACGAGTCGGTGCGGGTCTTTCTGGCTCGCGAGCTAACTGAGGTCGGCCGGGCCGCCGGTCACGAAGACGATGAGGAGGCCGACCTGGACGTGCTCCGGCTGCCGCTGGATGAGGCGGTACGGCAGGTGCTGGCCAGCGAGATCGTGAACGCCGCGACCGTCGCTGGCCTACTCGCCGCACACGCTGTACTAGCCGGCACCGCTGCGCCGCGGCCGGTCGGCACGCCGTGGCCGGACCGCCCGACCCGTTTCGCGGACCGCCGCCGCTGAACTTTGTCCGGACAGCGCGAGCGGCACCGGGCTTCGGGCGCAGCGTGCCCTCGCTAGGCTGCCGCCACCGGTTGAGGCTCCGGCTGCGCGTCGTCCAGGAGGTAGCGCCGTGAAGATCGGTGTCCCGCCAGCTGTCGGCGCTGCCTCGATGCCGCTGGCGCTGGCCACAGTGGTCTCGGGGTACTTGGACCATCTCGCGGTGGAGTGCGGCACGTCAGCTAACACGCTGGACTCCTACGCCCGCGACCTGCGCCGCTACGGCGCGTACCTGGCGTCGGACGGGGTCGACGCCCTCGCCGCGGTGCGCGAGGAGCAGGTGACCGGGTTCCTCGCGGCGCTGCGCGACGGGGCTGGTGGGCACCGGCCGCTGGCGCCGTCCTCGGCGGCCCGGGCGCTGATCGCCGCCCGCGGGCTGCACCGGTTCGCCTTCCGGGAGGGCCTGGTGCTGGCCGACGTCGCTGCCGACGTGCACCCACCGAGCGCGCCGAAACGGCTGCCGAAGGCCCTCGGAGTGCATGAGGTGCTGCGGCTGCTGGAGGTGTTCTCGCCCGAAGGCGGGCTGCGTGCGCTGCGCGACCGGGCGCTGTTGGAGTTGCTGTACTCCACCGGTGCGCGGATATCCGAAGCGGTCGGGCTGGACCGGGACGACGTCGACGCGTCGGCTCGAACCGTGCTGCTGCGCGGCAAGGGTGGCAAGCAGCGGCTGGTGCCGGTCGGCCGGCCGGCGCTCGCCGCGCTGGATGGCTACCTGGTCCGGGCTCGCCCAGCGTTTGCTGCCCGGGGCCGGGGCATACCCGCAGTGTTCCTCAACGCCCGGGGCTGCCGGCTGTCCCGGCAGAGTGCCTGGGCGGTGCTGCGGGAGGCCGCGGTCCTGGCCGGGATCACCTCCGCGGTGTCACCGCACACCCTGCGGCACTCCTTCGCCACGCACCTGCTGGAGGGTGGCGCAGACGTGCGGGTCGTGCAGGAACTGCTCGGGCACGCCTCGGTGACCACCACGCAGGTCTACACGCTGGTGACCGTGGACACCTTGCGCGAGGTTTACGCCACCGCCCATCCGCGCGCGCGTGGCTGACCCGTTAGTGGCGAGCCGCGTGGGAGGCGCTCGCTGCTGCCGAATAGGCTCCGCCGAGGATTTCAACCGTGGTGGGGAAGGGGAACTGGGTTCCATGTCGACCTGGGCGTCCGCGCAGCAGCCGCTGGCTGTGCCGACCCCGCCGATACCGTTCGACGACGGGGCGGCCGACGACGGGATCGATCCGGCCGTGCGCCAGCGCCGCTCGGTGCCGGAGCCGGTCCCGCTGGACAAGCACGGGCCGGCCCGGGTGATGGCGATCTGCAACCAGAAGGGCGGCGTCGGCAAGACCACCTCGACGATCAACCTGGGAGCCGCGCTGACCGAGTACGGCCGGCGAGTGTTGCTGGTCGACTTCGATCCCCAGGGGGCGCTGTCGGTCGGGCTCGGGGTGCCGTCCCACCAGCTCGATCGCACCATCTACAACCTGATCATGGAGCGGAACGTCGGAGTGGACGAGGTCGTGCGGCCGACGTCGGTGCCGGGCATGGACCTGCTGCCCAGCAACATCGACCTATCCGCGGCGGAGGTACAGCTCGTCACCGAGGTGGGCCGGGAGCAGACGCTGGGCCGCACCTTGCAGCCGCTGCTACCGCGCTATGACTTCATCCTGGTGGACTGCCAGCCGTCGTTGGGCCTGCTCACCATCAATGCGCTGGCCTGTGCCGACGGTGTGGTGATCCCGCTGGAGTGCGAGTTCTTCAGCCTGCGCGGAGTGGCGCTGCTCATCGACACCATCGACAAGGTGCGCGAGCGGCTCAACCCCAAGCTGGCGATCACCGGGATCCTCGCCACCATGTACGACCCGCGCACGCTGCATGCCCGCGAGGTGATGGCCCGGGTGGTGGAGGCTTTCGGCGACACCGTGTTCGACGCTGTGATCAACCGGACGGTCAGGTTCCCGGAGACCACCGTCGCCGGCGAGCCGATCACCCGGTGGGCGCCGAAATCCGCCGGAGCGAAAGCCTACCGTGCGTTGGCCCGCGAGGTGATTGCGCGATGAGGCGCTGCGCGCTCGTGAGTGGCAATGTGAGCGATAGCCCGGATAGCCACTCACAAGGCGCAGCCATGTTCACCGTGCGGCTGGACAACTTCGAAGGCCCGTTCGACCTGCTGCTCCAGCTGATCTCGCAACACCAGATGGACGTGACAGAGGTCGCCCTGCACCGGGTCACCGACGACTTCATCGCCTACCTGCGGGTGCTGGGCGAGTCCTTCAACCTGGACGAGACCACCGAGTTCCTGGTGGTTGCGGCGACCTTGCTGGACCTCAAAGCGGCGCGCTTGCTGCCCGCGGCCGACGTTGAGGACGAGGAGGACCTCGCGCTGCTGGAGGCGCGGGACCTGCTGTTCGCACGGCTGCTGCAGTACCGGGCGTACAAGCAGGTCGCGGCGCTGTTCGCCGAGTTGGAGGCCGGGGCGCTGCGCCGTTATCCCCGGTCAGTGGTGATCGAGGAACGGTTCGCTGATCTGCTGCCCGAGGTGCTGCTAGGCGTGGACGTTGCCCGGTTCGCCGAGATCGCGGCCGCGGTGTTCCGGCCAAGGCAGCCGCCGACTGTGTCCGTGGAGCATCTGCATGCGCCTCGGGTGTCGGTGCACGAGCAGGCTGCCCTGCTGCGCGCCCGGCTCGCCCGCGATGGCCAGGCGAGCTTCCGCAGTCTGGTCGCGGACTGCGTGCACACCAGGGAGGTCGTTGGGCGCTTCCTGGCGTTGCTGGAGCTCTACAGTGCCGCGGTGGTGGTCTTCAACCAGATCGATCCGCTCGGTGACCTGCATGTTCGGTGGACCGGTGGTCCAGAGCCGGCTACCGGGCGGACCGCCGGCACCGCAGCGTCGGATTCGGGCGAGGACGAGGACTACCGGTGAGCGAACCCGCGCCCGAGGTTGCCGCCACCGAGACTGAGGGGCTGGCTGCGCTGTCTGGCGACGGCGAGCTCGACGCCGCATTGGAAGCGCTGCTGCTAGTGGTGGATGCCCCCGTCGGCGAGGACGTGCTGGCCGGCGCCCTGGACCAGCCGGTGGAGCGGGTGGTCCAGGCGCTGCAGCGGTTGCGGGACGGCTACGCCGACGCTGGACGCGGGATCGACCTGCGTCAGGTGGCGCAGGGATGGCGGCTGTACACCCGGGATGTGTATGCACCCTTCGTGGAACGGCTGTTACTGGACGGGCAACGCGCGAGGCTCACCCGGGCTGCTCTGGAGACGTTAGCCGTGGTCGCGTACCGCCAGCCGATCACTCGGTCGCGGGTCGCCGCGGTGCGCGGGGTGAACGTCGACGGGGTGATGCGCACTCTGTTGGCCCGCGGTCTGATCGAGGAGGTCGGGACCGACCCGGAGACCCACGGCGTGCTGCATGCCACGACGGAGCTATTCCTGGAGCGCCTGGGGCTGCCCTCGCTGGAGGACCTGCCCCCGATTGCACCACTGCTGCCTGACATCGACACAATAGACGACGTCCCGTTCTGAGGAAGGGCCGGCTTCTGAGGTGTCGTCTGAACCGCTCCGCCTGCAGAAGGTGCTGGCCCAGGCTGGGGTGGCTTCGCGACGTGCTGCCGAGGAGATGATCGCCCGGGGCCGGGTTCAGGTGAACGGGACCGTGGTACGCGAGATGGGGGTGCGGGTCGACCCCGAGCACGCCGTCATCCATGTCGATGGCCTGCGGCTGGAACTGCGCTCCGACGTGGAGCACCTGGCGCTGAACAAGCCCCGCGGCGTGCACTCGACGATGTCCGACGACCGCGGCCGGCCCTGCGTGGGCGACTATGTAGCAGATCGAGCACAGCGGTTGTTCCACGTCGGCCGCCTCGACGCGGACACAGAGGGTCTCCTGCTGCTCACCAACGACGGGGAACTGGCGCACCGGCTGATGCACCCCTCATACCGGGTGCTCAAGACCTACCTGGCGGAGGTGCCCGGTCAGGTGTCCCGGACGCTCGGCCGGACCCTGCGAGCAGGAGTGGAGCTTGACGACGGCCCCGTCGCGGTGGACGGGTTCCGGGTCGTGCAGGCGCTGCCCGGCAGGGTGCTGGTCGAGGTGGTGCTGCACGAGGGGCGCAAGCACGTGGTGCGCCGGCTGCTCGCCGCGGTCGGGCACCCCGTGGACCGGTTGGTGCGCACCGCCATCGCCGGCGTGCGCCTCGGGGAACAGCGCCCCGGCACGGTGCGGGCCCTGTCCCGCCCCGAGGTGGGTGCCCTCAACCGCGTGGTCGGCCGGTAGCCCCGCCGCTACCGGTTGGCCGTCCGGCGGTAGCGCGCCACTGTGAGCGGTGCGAACACCGCAATGATCATGAGCGAGGACAGCACCGCGTAGAGCACCGCATGGTGGCCGGGCCAGCCCCCGGGCGGGGGAAAGGTGGCCGGCGCTGCGTTCGCGAACAGTTCGCGACTCGCATCGGCCACCGCGGTCACGGGGTTCCACTCGGCCACTACCTTCAGCACGGTGGGCATGGTCCCGGTGGCGACGAACGCCGATGAGATGAACGTGAACGGGAAAAGCCAGATCAGCCCGGCGCTCTGAGCCACCTCAATGGTCCGGCACAGCAGCCCGACCAGCGCGCCGATCCACGACATTGCGAAGGCGAACAACAGCAGCACTGCGTAGCCGGCGGCGGCGTCGACGATCCCGCTGTGGATCCGCCAGCCGACCGCCAGGCCGCTCAGACTCATGATGACCAGGGTGATCACGCTGACCACAAGGTCGGAGGTGGTTCTCCCCAGGATCACCGCGAGCCGGGACATCGGCAGGGACCGGAACCGGTCGATGAGACCCTTCTGGAGGTCGTTGGCCAGGCCCATCGTCGTGAACGCGGCATTGAACGCCACGGTCTGGGCGAAGATCCCGCCGATGAGGAACTCACGGTAGGCGTCCCCGCCCAGACTGCCCGCGAACACGTAGGCGAACAGCAACACGAACATGATCGGCTGCACGGTGGCACCCAGCAGCAGGTCCGGGATCCGCCGGATATTCAGCAGGTTGCGCCAGGTGATGATGCTGCTGTCGCGCAGCACTGAGGTCGTCATGGCGGTCACAGTGTGGCTCCCGTCGTCCCCTGCGCGGCGTGCCCGGTCAGCGCCAGGAACACGTCGTCCAGCGTTGGTCGGTGCAGGCCGACGTCCAGCACCGTGATGCTCTGCAGATCCAGCCGCCGCAGCGCCTCGATCAGCGACTTCGCACCCCCGTCGACGACAATGCCGACCCGGCGGGCGTG
>DATDHI010000130.1:0-2771 GCA_036521655.1 Pseudonocardiaceae bacterium
GGGGAAGAACCACTCCCGCCGGGCCGGCTGTCCGGCGAGCTGGGTGTGGTAGCCGGCGAGTCTGGCTCGTAGCGGCTCGGAGACGGGCAGCTGCCGGTCTTTGCCGCCTTTTGCGTCGCGGATTTGCAGTATCCCCGCGTCGAGGTCGACATCTTCGACGTGGAGTAGGCGGGCCTCGGAGCAGCGCAGGCCGCAGGCATAGATCGTGCGGAACAGCACCGGCATGACCAGGTGGCGCAGCGGAACCTGGCAGCAGTAGTGGCAGCGGTCGGTTTGGGTGAACAGCGCCGCCAGTTCCCGGTCGGTGTAGATGTGTGGGACATAGCGGGCGGGCCTGGGCAGCGCGGCCGTGGGCAGCAGGTAGGCCGCGACGCCTCGCCGGCCCAGCCAGCGGGCCAGCTCCCTGATCGGCGCGGCCAGGCCCTGCAGGGTCGCGGGTTTGACGCCTCGCCGCCCTGCCGTGGCGATCCACGCCTGCACCGACGCCTCGGTGAGCGTGTCCTCCCCGGGGAACTCGCAGCGGCGAAACGCCTCGAACCGGGCCAGCACCTGTTGCTCAGCGTCGTATTTGTAACCGATGGCGCGTTTCTCGGACACCAGAGCCGTGATCGCGTCGGTGAGCGTGATGTCGGTGGTCATCGTGTCGCCCCCAACGGCGACGCGTCGGGGTCCAGGGCGCACTTGGCCAAAAGACCCAGCGACGATTTCAAGTACACGCCTGTCGACGCGACCGACTGGTGACCAAGAATGTCGGCGATCTGCTCGACCGGTGTGCCATCTTCCATCAGCCGAGTCGCCAGCGTGTGCCGAAGCGAATGCATGCCGTGGCGGCGTTTCTCACTCACCGGGACATGGGCAGCCCGGGCGTGCTTGACCAGGATCTGATGCAGATGATCCTGATCGGAGAACGGGCCTATCGGGGCGGTGTGCCGAATGAACACCTCCGGGCAGTCACTTTGCGGGCGGCCCGAGCGGATGTAGTCGATGACCGCCCAGCCGACATCTTTGAGCAGCGGCAGCTGCACCCGGTGGCCGGTCTTGGCCTGCACCACCGACAGCCGATTACCCGGCCAGTCGAGATCACCGAACCGGAGCCGTTTGACGTCGACGCCACGCAGCCCGAGCCGGGTGATCAGCAAAATGATCGCGTAATCCCGTTTGCCGCACGGGTTGCCCCGGTCGACCGCCTCCAGGATCTTGGCCACGTCGGCCGGGTCCCATACCGACGGGATCCTCGCCTGCTTGGGCGACTTCGCCGCTGGGACCGCCTCCCCCACGGTGCCCTCAACCAGCCCGTCGTTACCAGCGAACCGCAGGAACGACCGTACGGCGCACAGTTTGTGTTCCACGGTCTTGGCCTGGTAGCCGGCCAGGGTGGCCACGAACGCGCCGATGACCCCAGCATCCAGGCCGGCCAGCCCACCCCTCGCGCTGGTAAACGCGAGGAACTCCCCGGCCACCGTGCCATAGGCCCGCACCGTCGATGCGGCGCAGCCGGCAGCCCGCAGCCACACCTGGAACCGGTCAAGTATGTCGGCCTGGTCGGTGGTCAGCTTGCCCACGGTACGCGAATAGCGGCGCAGCACCGCCCCACGGACCGCGAAATCATCGAGCATCTGCGCGACGCGGAACAAGTACACATCGGTTGGTTTGAGCGTGCCGGCCTGCTCCTTATCGAAAAACCCGCAGGCCTGGTCGACCCATGCCATCGCCAGACCCAGCGAGAATTCCTGCGCTCCACGGGATGCGAAGAACCTCTCCATGCGTCGCCAGCAGCCTCGATACCACACCATCGTCGAGGCCTTATAGCCCAGACGCACCAACTCGGCATCCAACCCAGACACCAGCTCGGAAACAGCCACCATGACCGCTGACCTCCAATCACGAAGACCCGGCACCATGCCGAGCCGCGTGATCAGAGTCCGCCCCGGTTATGCACAGCGTCCGGTCGCCGTCACCGCCTCCACCAGCGGCAAGCGCCGGGCGCTGCGCATAACCCAGCGCTGCTCATAGGGGTCATTATGCGCAGCTGCGCATAATGACCCTTGCGGGGTTCCGACCTCGATTTGCGAGACGATCCCGCCCTCGAACACCCCTGCTCGAAGCCAGCCCCGCAGCAGTTTGAGCATCCGCCGGTCCACCACGCGTCGGGCCACTTGGGACATCAGCGCGT
The DNA here is from genome assembly GCA_036521655.1 of Pseudonocardiaceae bacterium. GTDB lineage: Bacteria > Actinomycetota > Actinomycetes > Mycobacteriales > Pseudonocardiaceae. Next base: position 2,174 of record DATDHI010000130.1, read on the forward strand.
CGTGGTCGATGGTGTCAAAGGACTCCCCGACTTACTACGTGCTTCGATGAGTTGACGGTGGCGCTGCGGGCGCATGCGTGGGGTTTGTTGTGCGCGGTGGCTGCGGTTGAGTTGCTGGTTGGTCATGCGGTGTGGTTGCGCCGGGATGATTTCGTGGGCCGGTTTGTGGACACCGGCGATGACCTGGCTGGTGAGGGGATGCTGGCGTGGGTGAAGTGGCCGGCGGTGGTCCGGGCGCTGGACGCGGGCCGGTTGGGGTGCTCGGGCAGCGAGGCGGGGGTATTGCGGATCGCTGCGAGCCTGGCTGAGGGCGTGCCGCTGGATCTGGGTGACGCGGTGAGTGGCCTGGATGCGGTCAACGGCGTGTTGGTGGCCCGCGCCGTGCTGGCCGCTGGCGGTCACCACGCGGCCGCCGGGGATCTGGCGGGGAGGGTGTGCCGGTGACCTCAGCGGTGATCACACGGCCGCGGCATCCGCTGGAAGGGCAGTCGCCGCGGGTGCTGGGGCGGATGCGCCGGCACGGCCAGTTGGAGTTGCTGCTGGTGCTGCCGGATGGCAGCAAGAGGCTGATCCCCCGGGCGTGGACCGACGCCGGGCG
>DATDHI010000131.1:0-9633 GCA_036521655.1 Pseudonocardiaceae bacterium
CGAACCTACCCGACCGCCTTCAGTGCAATTCGCTCACTTTACTTCTTCAAGCTGAGTTTCCGATAAGCCTCATTCCAGCCAGCCGAACTGCCAATAGGTTCCACTTAGCTGAGGTCGCGGTATTTCGTCGGCGCGGTGCACGCTCTTGTCTACGCGTCGGCTGACGTGGCCGGGTTGGGTGGGAGAGGGGTCGGCACGATGACCCCCACTCACGATTCCAGCCCGAGATTGTCGACCGGATCCTCGCTCTGTGCTAGGAGAGCAACGTGATTATCACGGTCAACGGACTGTCCTTGCACGTCGTCGACGAGGGGGAGGGGCCCGCGGTGCTGCTGCTGCACGGCTTCCCGGACTCTTCGGCGCTGTGGCGTCATCAGATCCCGACGCTGGTCGACGCTGGGCACCGGGTGATCGCACCCGACCTGCGGGGCTTCGGGAGTCCGACCGCCCTGAGGGCGTCGCCTCCTACCGGATGAAGCTGCTGGTAGGCGACGTGCTCGGGATCCTCGGAGCAGCCGGGGTGGAGCGCGCCAGCGTCGTCGGGCACGACTGGGGTGCAGCGCTGGCGGCGTTCGCGCCGGAGCGGGTCGAGCGGCTGGCGGCGCTGTCCGTGGGTCATCCGGCTGGTTTCTACACCGACGCGCTGGCCCAGCGGGAGATGTCCTGGTATGTGCTGTACTTCCTGTTCCCCGGAGTCGCCGAGGACGCCCTGCGCCGCGACGGCTGGACCCTGCTGCGCGCGTGGTTGCGCGAGCCACCCGACCTCGACCGTTATCTCAGCGACCTGGACCGTCCGGGCGCGCTGACCGCCGCATTGAACTGGTACCGCGCCAACATCACCGCCGAGTCCTTCGGGCACCTCAACCCGCAGCCGCTGCGGCCGGTGGACTGCCCGGTCCTGGGCGTGTGGTCCGACGGCGACCACTACTGCGGCGAGGCCCAGATGCTGGCCTCACAACAGCATGTCACCGGGCCGTGGCGTTACGCGAAGATCGACGGGGCCAGTCATTGGATCCCGCTGGACGCGCCGCAGATGCTCAGCAAGCTGCTCGTGGAGTTCTGCTCGTCATAGGTTGGCTCGTAGGCCAGCGAGGTAGCGGATCGCGGAGACGCTGGGCAGGAAACAGTAGGCGCCGCCGCGAGTGGTCACGAAGCGCGACAGACCCTCCAGGACCACCGGCCCCTCCGGACGTGGTATCGAGAAGGTCCCGGCCCCGTCGGTGTGGGCGCCGATCACGGGATCCTTGGTGCGTCCGAGCCCCGCCGCGAACGTCCCGTCGTTGGCCCATTGGGCCATCAGGAACTCGAACTGATCGCGCAGGCTGACGCCGATGAACAGGCCGAGTAGTCCACGGGCGCGGCCGTCCCGGGGGTGTGCCGGGTCGTAGGCCGGACCGTAGGGGATTCCCCGTCGGACGATGCGGTGCAGGTAACCGTCGCCGCCGGCAGTGCGTTGCCCCCGCGGGTGCATCCGGCGGATGTGCGATCCGATGGGGCAGTGGTACCCCCGTTCGTCGTGGTGCTCCCCGACGTAGTCGAAGTCGTTCAGGGCGTCGGGTGGGATCGGGGGGTCGGGTGTGTCGGTGTCGGGCGAGAGGACCAGCGGCACCCCGTTGCGCCAGCGCCCGCACAATTTCGCCAGGATGAGCTCCTCCGGCATCCCGGTTGCCGACGCCTGCGCAGAGACGAACTCCGCGAATCCGTCCACGTCCTGTTCGAGCACGCGCAGGGCCGCGAAGCTGCCGTTGGCGCCAAGCTGGGCGGGTTGCGGCACGGGATAGCTGAATCCGACATGCTGGCTGGGATATCCGAGCAGGAACTCACCGACGGGGGCTGGCGGCAGGTGATCCGGCAGCCCGGCGAGCGGGATGTCCTCGATGATGGGCTGAGACAGGCCGTCCCGGTAACCGAAGTGCGCGACATCGCCCGGCAGCCACGCAGCGTCGTGCCGCCCCAGTTCGACGCAGCCAGCCGACCAGGCCTGCTGTAGCTGCGCCGTCGTCGCGTCGAGGGCCTCGGACGACTGGGCGAACAGCCACACCAGCAGGTGCAGTCCCGGGTCCACGAGCCACGCCAGCCACTGGTCCGGGCTGCTGACTCCGACGTCGCCCACGCTCGCGGCGCGCTTGGCCGCACCCTCGGCGTACTCCGCCGGAAAGCTGGCCTGTGAGCCTGGCGGCACACCCAGAGCCGCCAGGCCCGGGAATGTGATGCCCAGGTTGACGCAGCATCCCGGTTTCTCCGCCCACGGCGCCGCTGTGGTGACGGCAAGATCGCCGTCTGCCAGTCCGGTCAGGAACGCGCTGGCCGCAGCTGACTCGCGGACGCTCAGGCCCAGGCATCGGGCCACTGGCGCCGTGTAGCCGCGCAGGATGAATCCCTGCACGTCCGCCAGGTCGACGGCCGCCACGTCCTATCACCTGCTGGAGTCGCTGGGCGTATCGAGGATGTCGAACACGGTGCGATCGGGATAGGCGCTGTAGAAGGTCCCCACGCAGCGCAGGTCGTGGGCCCGGATGTAGTCCAGGAACTCCTGGCGATGGCTCTCCACCGGCAGCGGCGGGCCGTATTCCACGTGTGCCAGCAGGGTGTTGAACACGTCGCCGATATTGTCGGTGAACTCGTTGATGTAGGCCACGAAGTCGCCGTCGTAGGTCGTGATCAACAGGAGCTGGTCCTCACCCAGGAACGCGAACCTGGCGAAGTGCACGTTGCCGAGCTTGTTCAGCGCGATGGTGACCGGGTTGCGCTCTGCGGGCAAGGCCTGCAGCTGGGTGATCACTTGCCGAAGCGCCGTGTTGTCCTCGGGTGACTTCGCCTTCATCACCACTGTCAGCGGGTTCTGGACTGGCTGCGGCTGTTCCGTCATGGCTCTCCCAATAATCGGATGGGCTGCATGCACCTGACAAGAGGCCCCTCACCCCGTCGCTGATACCTCGAGTACGCGGCGGGTACCGGTTTGCAGCACCCTGCGCAGCCGCTGCAGGGCCCTATGCTGCGCCAGCCGGACCGCGCCGGGACCAGACCCCACCGCCTCTGCGGTTTCCTCGGCGGACAGGCCCACCACGACCCGCAGCACCAGGATCTCGCGCTGCTTGTCCGGCAGGACGCCCAACAGCGTGGCCATCTGCCGGGCTCGCTCCCGGTTCATGATCCGCTGCTCTGGACCGTCGGCCGGCTCCGGGGAATCGGGGATCTGCGGCACCGGTTCAGTGCGGTTGCGGGCCGCTGACCGGTGGGCGTCGGCCACCTTGTGCGCGGTGATTCCGTACACAAACGCAAGAAACGGCCAGCCCAGGTCACGGTAGCGCGGCAGCGCCGTGACCACCGCGAGACACACCTCCTGGGCTATGTCGTCCGCCGAGGTGAATGTCTTCTCCCGGCTACCTATTCGGGCCCGGCAGTACGCCACCACCAGCGGACGGATCCAGCGCAGGACCCCCTCGACGGCGTCTGGATCCCCGTTGACGGCCGCGCCCACCAGCAGCTCCGTCGTCATGGCCGAGGTCAATCATGGTCCCGCGGCGCCAGGCCGCGTTCGCTGAGCCTGCGCCGCAGTTGGGCCAGGGCCCGCGCCCGGGTCGGACCGATACCGCCAGGCGGGATCCCGGTCCGGCGGGCGACCTCGGTGTAGGACCGGGGGTTGTCGACGAACAGTTCCCGGAGCAAGGTTCGGCGCCGCGGCGGGAGTGTGGCGACCACGCTCCACAACAGCCGGGCGGTGTCTGCGTCGATGGTCTGCTGCTCGGGGCCGACGGACTGGTCAGCCAGGCGTTCTGCGGCGCCCTCATGCGGTGTCGGGGTGAGCTTTGACTGCTGACGCAGGATGCGCAGGCATTCCCGGCTCGCCGTCGTGGCCAGCCACCCGCCGAGGTGCTCGGGCAGTTCCACCCGGTGACAGTTCTCCGCCAGCCGCAGCCACGTCATCTGTGCCGCGTCGAGTGCGTCAGCGTGCTGCAGCCCGAACGAGCGCACCTTCGATGCAACCACGCCGCTGTACCGGCGCACGAGCTCGTCCCACGCGGTCGGATCGCTGGCGCAGGCGCGTTCCAGCAGCTCGGTGACGGTCCGCGTGTCGGCGGCTGCGTGACTGGTGGCGGTTGTCGTCGTCATCGTGACTCCCGGGCAACACATCGGTGACGTGCGGGTTTGTGGCCGCATCGTGATCAAGACCGTGATCAAGACAGCCCCCGCTCTTCATGGTGCGTACACTGTAAGTCAAACATACGGCGTACGTCTCACGTACAGTGTTATGGTCGTCCGAGAGAGGCCGCCATAGCCCGAACGGGTACGAATGTACGTTGTAGATCGCCCGCCGCTGGCGGGGAGAGAAGAGGCCACCGTTGACCGACCAGCCGAGTTCGGCTCGCGCCCGCTCCCATCGGCCGACCTGGGTCGGTGTCGACCCGAGTGAGGACGACACGCGGCCCCCGCCGCTGTCCCGACCCCGGATCGTGCGGGCCGCGCTGCGCCTTGTCGACGAGAAGGGCTTGGCCGCGTTAACGATGCGGGGGCTGGCCACCGCACTCGCAGTCTCGCCGATGGCCCTGTACAACCATGTGCGCGCCAAGGACGAGCTGGTCGACCTGATGGTCGACGTCATGGTTGGCGAGGTGGACTGCACAGTCACCGAAGGCGACTGGCTGACCCAGCTACGGGCGGTGGTGTACGGCTACCACCGGGCGTTGGCGGCTCACCACGAACTGGCCAGGGTCTACCGCGGCCGGGTCAGGATCGGCCCGAACGGGCTGCTGCTCATCGAGCGGACGATTGGTCTGCTGCTCCAGGGCGGGTTTTCCCCGTCCGAGGCGACCGACGCCTTCTTCGCTCTCTTCACCTACACGGCCGGCGGCCAGCTGATGGGCCAGATCGCCCCGGTCCAGGGTTCCAGCCCCCAGGACGAGACCGCTTACTACCCAGCGCTACCCCCCGAGCAGATCCCTTCCATCCGGGCCGTAGGTCAGCACCTCAGCGGGGTGCACCGGCCCGGGCGGTACGAATACGGCCTCGACATCCTGCTCGCCGGCTTGCGTGCCAAGGCGCCCCCAACGTGAGCGGTGTCACCCACGCCGCGTTGCTACGCTACTCGCCGGTAACCTTGCAGGATGGGGAGCAGCCCCAGAGTCGGCAGGAGGTCGAGGGGGACTATGAACATCGTCGTCCTGATCAAGCAGGTGCCGGACACCTGGTCCGAACGTAAGCTAGCCGACGCCGACCACACCCTTGATCGCGGCTCGGCCGATGTGGTGTTGGACGAGATCAACGAGCGCGCGGTCGAGGAGGCCCTCAAGATCAGGGAGGCCGGCGAGGGGGAGGTCACTGTCCTCACGATGGGTCCGGCGCGGGCCACCGACGCCATCCGCAAGGCGCTGCAGATGGGTGCGGACAAGGGGGTCCACCTGTCCGACGAGGGCTTGCACGGGTCCTGCGCGGTGCAGACCGCCCGGGCACTGGCCGCCGTCATTGGGACCCTCGGCGACGTCGACCTCGTGCTGGCCGGGAATGAGGCCACCGACGGCACCGTCGGGGCGGTCCCGGCGATGGTCGCCGAGGTCCTCGGCCTGCCCGAGTTGACCCACGCCCGCAGGGTCACCGTGGCGGGTCGCACCGTGACCATCGAGCGGGAGACCGACGACGCGATCACGGTGCTGCAGGCCGACCTGCCCGCTGTAGTCAGCGTGAACGAGAAGATCAACGAGCCGCGCTACCCGTCGTTCAAGGGCATCATGGCCGCGAAGAAGAAGCCGGTCAGCACGCTGTCGCTGGCCGATGCGGGGATCGCAGCGAGTGATGTGGGGCTGGCCAATGCGACCTCCACGGTCACGACGTCCACGCCGCGCCCGGCGCGCGAGGCCGGGCAGGTCGTCACCGACTCCGGCGATGGTGCGGCCAAGCTCGCCGCGTACCTCATCGGCCAGAAGCTGATCTGAGCTCGTCGAAACAGGAGAACCCAGTCATGGCAGAGGTCCTGGTCCTCGTCGAGCACACCGACGGCGAGGTCAAGAAGGTCACCAAGGAACTGCTCACGGCCGCGGCATTGCTTGGCGAGCCCGCTGCCGTCGTGGTTGCCGCGCCCGGCGTCGCCGGCAAGCTCATCGACGGGCTCGCGGCCTACGGTGCGGCCAAGGTCTACGTCGCCGAATCCGACGAGGTGAACGGCTACCTCACCGCGCCCGCCGTCGGCGTGCTGGCGTCACTGGTGGCCTCAGCCCAGCCGGTCGCCGTGCTCATCACCTCCTCGCCTGACGGCAAGGAGATCGCCGGCAAGCTCGCCGTGCGTACCGGATCGGGCCTGCTCTCCGACGCAGTCGAACTGGCCGCCGACGGGACCGCCACGCACTCGGTGTTCGGCGGCTCCTACCTCGCAACGTCCCGGGCCACCACTCCCGTCTCGGTGATCACGGTCCGGGCCGGCGCGGTCGAGCCGGTGCAGGCGCGGGGTGCGGCCGCAGAGCAGACGGTCGAGGTCCCCGCGGTAACCCCTGCCAAGGCAGCAAGGATCGTCGAGCGCAGGCCGATCGAGGGAGGCGAGCGCCCAGAGCTCACCGAGGCGAGCGTCGTGGTCTCCGGTGGTCGTGGCGTCGGCTCGGCGGGCAACTTCCACGTGGTGGAGAAGCTGGCCGACGCGCTGGGTGCGGCGGTCGGGGCATCCCGGGCGGCGGTCGACTCCGGCTACTACCCGCACCAGTTCCAGGTCGGGCAGACCGGCAAGACCGTCTCGCCCCAGCTGTACGTCGCGCTGGGCATCTCCGGCGCCATCCAGCACCGCGCCGGCATGCAGACGTCCAAGACCATCGTCGCGGTCAACAAGGACCCGGACGCGCCGATCTTCGAGATCGCCGACTTCGGCGTAGTAGGCGACCTCTTCACCATCGCCCCCCAACTAACCGAAGCAGTAACCACCCGCAAGCACTAACCCCCCCACAGCCCCGCGTGTCGCGTCCCCGTGCCCCGCGTGTCGCACTCTGGTGCCCGGTGTGTCGTGCCGAGGTGCTCAGCTGCGGATCCACAGGTCGGTGCCGCTGGCGATCAGTACCCGGCCATCGGCGATGGTGGTGATGGAGGAGAAGGCGGTGACTCTCACCGCCGGGTCGGTGCAGCCGAGCTCCTGGCGGTGCAGCGCACCGAGCTCCCCCGACCACACCACGCCGCAGCGATCCGCCCTGCCTCCCTTACCGGTGCCGCGATAGACACCTGGGAACTCGCCCAGCACCACCAGGTCACCCCGGTGATCGACGGTCACCCCGTTCACCACGCCGCTGCCCATGCCCCGGGTGTCCTCGATCGTCCACTGTGCACCGTCCGGACTGCTCAGTACGGCAGGTCTTGAGTCCTCGCCGCCGAATGCCAGCCACCGCCCGCCCACCTTGGTCACTCCGGTCACCCGGCCGACGCCCAGCATGTACGACGTCGGCGGTGAGCCGGAGACCTGCCAGGTCCGGCCGCCGTCGGCGGAGCGCCAGGTCCACAGCTGCTGGACCTCGTCGCCGCCGAGGCGGTGGCCAGCAAGGTCTGCCCGTCGGTGGCGATCCACCATGGGACCGGGGTCCGAGACTGATCCCACTCGGTCAGCGGACGGTCGCCAGGCGCCGGGGGTAACCGCAGTTCGGTCGGGGTCGCGCCGCCGTCCGCGGACTCCCAGACGGCTGGGGCGACCCGCCCGTCCACGACGTCCCCACCTGCCACGAACAACCGCTGCCCCATCCGGACCAACCCGTGCGCCTCGGTGCCGGGTCGGATATCCGACTCACGGGGGCCCGGCGGCTTGCCGAACTTGTGCATGGGCAGGCGGGCAAGCTCGTGCACCGCTCCGTCCGGCTCGCGGCGCATCAGGGCCGGCGCCCTTCTGACGATCTCGCTGTCGCCTGCTAGCGGATAGCTCCCGACGCCGACCACCGCTGCGTCCCCAGCGGGCACGGCTGAGGACACCCGCAACGCCCCGGAGGGCAACCGATCGCCGGTTTCCTCCGGTCTCGGCGACAGCTCCAAGTGGGTGCATCCCGTCGCGCCGACCCAATTCGCGGTGGCGTTGGTGAATCCGCCCGCCAGGCTGGGCTGGTCGCCGAAATCGTTGACGCCGAGAACGCAGTCACCGACCGGAACCAGCGCAAGGCCCCGGGGCGTCCGGTGACTACCCGGCACGGGGGACGGCAGCATCTCGATCGCGTCTGGGTGACGCACGAATTCGCCGGAATCGCCCAGCAGGCTTGCCGCTGGGACGGCTGCGCAGCCGGCGAGTGCAAGCACACCGACGACAGCGGCCAGCAGCGGCCGCACCCTCGCTCCCATGACCGGCACCTTGCCACTCTCGGTGATGTCCCCCGTACCAGGGTGACCGGCGCTGCCATTACTTGACTGGCCGGTGTGGCAGACTCCGGCGCTTGCGTGCACAGCATGGGATTGAGGGGACCACGATGAGTAGCGAGAACCAGTGGGCCGGTGCCGCCAGCGATACCGGCAACGTGCTGGACGGCACAGCTCTGGGTGCCCTGTTCAGTGGCAACGGCGCGGCCGCGGGCTTCTCGATCAACTACGAGCGCGTGCCCAGGCCATCGCCGACCTCGAACACGCCGCGAGGTTCATCGAGAGCCAGGTGAAGGTGGCGCGTGGCCTGGCGAACATCCCCGCTCCGGGTATCGACGGGGTCAGCCTGAACGCAGTCGCCGAGATCGGCAGGTGGGCATCGGATACCGGCACGAACAACCTGGAGGCCACCCTCAACGCCGGCGCGAAACAGCTCAAGGATCTGGCGCACAAGTTGCGCGAGGACCTGAAGACCTACCTGCAGGTCGAGGAGTTGAACATCCCGCAGGCCAATCCGGGACTGCCGCTATGAAAACCGGTCTTGTGGTGAGCGTGATTGCGGCCAGCTCCGTGATCGTGCTGGCCGGGTGCGGCACCGGTCCGGGCGGGGTACCCGAGCCGGTCCGACCGGGCCCCACGCAGGCGGCGAGCCCGATCCCGCCAGTGAAGAACCCGCGGGATGTCACTGCCATGGCCCGCCGGCCGTGCGAGTTGCTGGCCCCGCAACAGGCCACTGGGTTCGGGCTCGACCTCCCACCGGAACAACAGGACGGCCTTCTCGGCACCCTGGATTGCGAGTGGACGACCACCACGCGCGACCGACGGACAGTTCGAATGGTCGATGTCACTATGTTCACCAATAACCCGACCTTGGAAGTGGCCTACAGCAAGGATCGGGGCAATCCGTTTTTCGAGCTCACCGAGATCGCCGGTTATCCCGCCATCGTCACGAGAACGAACGCGGACATCCCCGTTTGCGATATCGATGTCAAACCGGCGGAGCGCCAGAGCGTCACGGTGATCTACCGCTCGGACGCATTCAACAACAACCCGCAGCAGGCGTGTGTGGTGGGTAAGCAGGTGGCCGCGGCGGTGCTGATGAATCTGCCGCCGAAGAGTTGAGGGGGATGCAGTGACGGGGACGAACTTCAACTACGACGACACCAGCCATCAGGTCATCTTCGAGAGCATCAATGGCGGCGCGGCCTCGGATCCGCTGCAGCAGGCCAGCCAAGCGTGGCAGCGGCTGGGCGACGGCGTCGGAGCGACCAGCAAGTCTTATGTGCAGGGCGCGATGCGCGGCATCCTGGCTACCCGGGAGGGCGCGGC
>DATDHI010000132.1:0-13305 GCA_036521655.1 Pseudonocardiaceae bacterium
GGCCGAGCCGCTCGACGTGCTGCGGCCGTTCGTCCAGGCCGACCGCGCCGTCCGGGAGCTGCTCGTCCACCAACATGGCAGCTTCGGGGCCTCAGAAAGCTTCGCGCAATGGGCGCTCGTGGCGGGCGGGCACGGCGAGGACCGGTCCGCCTCGACGTTGAGCGAACGCGAGCTCACCGTGCTCTCGTTGCTGCCCTCGCTGCTGTCGCTGGGCGAGATCGCAGACGACCTCACCGTCTCAGTGAACACGGTGAAAAGCCACGTGCGCTCGATCTACACCAAGCTCGGCGTCAGCACCCGGCGCACGGCTGTTCTCACCGCCCACGAGAACGGCCTACTCACCGGTCACAAGCCTGACTCGGCCGAGACCCGGCCCGATCCGATCGCATCCACCAGCGCCCGGTGGTCGCGCTCGTTGTGGTCGGCGCAGGCCTGCGCGAACTCGCGGATAGACACGTCGAACGTCGGACCGGACCCGAGGTAGGCCGCGATCGCAACGCGGTCCCCCGACCGCGCGTGGGCCCTGGCCAACGTCCAGCCGCACAGCTCGCCGTAGGCCTGCATCCCGTCTGGCAGCATCGTCTCGACCTCCGCCGAGCCTTTCCAGTCGCGCAACTGCCGCAGGTAGAAGTCTCGGGTTTGCCCGTCAATGCCCTGGACACGGACCCAGCCGAGGAAGATGTCGCTGACGGTCTGCATGAGCCGCTGCCCGACCACCACCCGCTGGCCGGCATTGTCGTACTCACTGTGCCCGACGAAGTCCTCCAGCACTGACGGGCCCGCCTCCTTCGCCTGCAGGAACAGCGGGTCGCGCTCGTCGTCGCCGAGCATGAGCACGATCCAGCAGCGGGTGCCGACGCTGCCGACCCCGACGACCTTGCGGGCCATGTCCACGACCCGGTACTGGTCCAGCAGCGTCCTGCGCTCCGCTCCCAAGGTGTCCCGGTACATCCGGACTAAGCCGCCCAACTGCCGCTCGACCTCGCCGGGCTCCGTAGCCTCCCCGGCGATGTCGCGCAGCGGGACGATCTGCGGAGGGTCCGCAATGATCCCCGCTCGGCCGTCCTTAACCCCGACGAACTGCTTGAGAGCCCGGAGGTTGTCCCTGCTGCGCGCCTTGGCGGCGGCGCGCGCGAGCGCCTTGCGCCGCTCGCCGAGCCGCTGGACAAGGGACTGCATCCGAGCCATGTCCGCCAGGGCGTACCAGACCTCGAGCGAGGGGCGGCCGGCGAAGTCACGCATTGCCCGGCGGTAAGCGGTGACGGCGGCGAGCACGACGGCCTCGCGCTCCTCGATCGGGTAGCCGTTCTCCCGCGCGGCGATCTCCAAGCTGGCCGCAAGGCGCTTGACGTCCCACTCCCACGGCCCGGGCAGCGTCTCGTCGAAATCGTTGATGTCGAAGACGAGCTGCCGCTCCGGGGAGGCGAACAAGCCGAAGTTGGACAGGTGAGCATCCCCGCAGGCCTGGACAAGGAGACCGGACCGGGGGGTCAGCGCCAGATCGCTCGCCATCACCAGCGCGGCGCCCCGGAAGAAGGTGAACGCCGAGACTGCCATCCGGCCGTAGCGGATCGGCAGCAGTTCAGGCACCCGGGACGCGGCTTGGCTCTCCAGCAGTTCTATTGGGTCGGGCCGCCCCGGGCCGGGGGCGAACTCAGCGTGGCTGGAGCGAGGCACCTCGGCACGAGCCGCCTTCCCCCGCGCGACGCGCTGCTCGCGCGTCGGACGGGGCACCTCGTCAGGCCGCCGCGTGGCTCCCGGCGGCCGTGCAGTGTCCACCTCGCTCATCGCCCATTCCTCCTCATCCTCCTCGCGGAGGTTCAGACCGTCCCGGGATCAGGCCCGCTCGGGATCAGGCCGTCTCGGCGAAGGCCTCACGCAGCCGCGCCTCCTGCTCCGCCGACAGGTTGGTCGAGACCAGGGATGCCCCGGTGGACTTGAACTGCTCCAGCACTCGGTCCGCGACAGCATTGGAGGACATCACGAACAGGGCCGACGTCCCGGGCGTGACGTCGTCGCGCACCTTGCGGACGAAGTCGTCGTCGATGCCCACGTCGGCCAGCGAGCCGGACAGCGCGCCCATCGCCGCGCCCACCGCCAGCCCGAGCAGCGGCACGAAGAAGATCAGGCCGAACAGCAGCCCCCAGAAGGCGCCCCCGAGAGCACCAGCACCGGTAAGGCTGCTCAGCTGCTCGGTCTTCGGCTTCTTCCGGCCCTCCGGCCAGGTTACGTAAGCCGCGTCGTTGATGCGGATCAGTTCCTCTTTCTGCAACCGCTCCAGCAGTTCGAGCGCGTTCTGCGCCCCGCCCGCCGAATCGAATTTCCACACCGTCAATGTCGCCATGCCCAACCTCCTCGGACCGATCGGCCAGTTGCCCGCGATCGACCCCCGAGCGCGCTCCGCTGGGGAGCGCCGCAAACCTCCCGGGCACCACCGACCGCCGCTGCACTCTGCGGACTTCCGCCCCTGCCCGGCATCACCCACGACGGGCGAGCCCACCCGGCCGCCCGTGCCACCGGGCCGGCGTGCCGCCGCTGTCGTGCACGAGGAGCACCGCTCAGGGACGCCACAGCGCCGACGCCGGCCGCGCCCCCAAGCGGGCATTCATCTGCTCTGGATGAGGGCATCACCCGATCTCCGCACGACTATCGATCACGTCGCCGGCGGACGCGCGAGCCGGGCCCGCGCGGACGCGCCGGGCCGAAACGCCCGTCCGAGCCCGGACCGAGGAAACGAGGAGAACGCCATGTCCGAGACCACCCGCGGTCACACGACATCCGCCGCGAACTACGGGGCGGGCGAGGTCACCGGCTGGGTCGGCTGGATCTTCTTCGCCGCAATCATGCTGATCATGCTCGGCTCCTTCCAGGCGATCGAAGGGCTCGTCGCGATCTTCCACCAGGGCTACTACCTGGTTCAACCCAGCGGTTTGGTGATCAACGTCGACTTCGCCACGTGGGGCTGGACGCACCTGATCCTGGGCATCATCGCCATTGCAGCCGGACTCGGGCTGATGGCCGGCAACATGTTCGCCCGGGTGATCGGCGTCATCGTGGCCATGCTCAGCGCGATCGTCAACCTGGCCTTCCTGGCGGCGTACCCCGTCTGGTCCACGATTATCATCACCCTCGACGTCATCGTGATCTACGCCATCATCGTGCACGGCCGCGAGCTGAAGACGGTGTGAGTGCACCCGTGAGTGGCAATGCGAGCCAGGGCTCGCATTGCCACTCACGGGTCAGCCGTTGAGGATCCGGGTCTTCTGCTGTTCGAACTCGGCATCGCTGAGCACACCCTGGGTCTTCAGCTCGCCGAGTTGCTTCAACTGGGCGAGCTTGTCGTCCATGTTTGGGGCAGCCGGCGGTTCCTCCTGGTAGGGCTCCTCCTCCGGAGGGGCCTGCTGCTGGGCTTGCTGTGCCCACCGGCCGGCTTGGCGTCTGGACACACGATTGGACACCGCGGTGGCCGTACCGGCGATGACCGCCGTGCGGGCGACACCGCGAAGGAGACCGGGCATGGTGGGATCCTCTCTCTCGACAGGCACTCGATAGGTGGGGGGCTCAGGCGTCGACCGGCTCGGTCGCGTCCAGCGCCGCGGCCAGGTCCTCGACGGGGATCCGTCCCCCGGCGACGAGCTCACCGCCGGCGCGGCGCAGCGCAGCTGCGAACGGGGCCGCCCACACGTTCTCGTAGAGCAGGATCCCCGCGGCACTACCCGGTTTGACGGCGGCCGCGGCCTCGTTGATGTCCTCGCGCCCGAACACGCCGGAGGAGGAGCCGTGCAGGATGTTGAAGTCGAGCTGGCCGTCCCCGTCCAGGTCGCCGACCTCGAGCACGACGACGGATCCGTCCGCATCCTTGCGGATGAAGACGAGGTCGAGGATCCGCACGATGCCCCGGTCGACCAGGTCCAGGAGCAGGGGCATGGCCTCCCCGGTCAGGCGTGCACCCGGAAACTCGACCACCAGGTAGTCGACCGGGCCCATCTCGCGATCGTCACTCATGTCGACCCTTTCACCGGTTGGCTAGCACGCCACAGTTGAGAGTTACGCGATGACCGGCATCATCGCCGCGAATGCACCGGATCGGCCTCATCCCCAACAGATGAACATGGCGCCGCCAGGTCGCTCACCTGGACGGGGTGATGCCGTCGCGGGGCGGCAGAGCTTCGCTCGGACCCAGCACGGGGGCGACCCACCGCCGCTGTGGCTATCGGCCGGGGAGCATCGGCCAGGCTGGCCCGAGCGGAGGACTTCGATGGCGTTGAGCGAGTACCGGCGGGGCGCAACGTTCCCCGGGTTGATCGGGCGGACGACCGACGAGTCGCGCCCCGCATGGCCGCAGCCGCTGCGGGCGCAGCCGGGCTCCCCGAACGTCGTGATGATCGTCCTGGACGACACCGGATTCGGGCAGGTGGGCTGTTACGGCAGCCCCATCGCCACACCGAACTTCGACGCGCTCGCCGCAGCTGGGCTGCTCTACAACAACATGCACACCACGGCGTTGTGCTCCCCGTCCCGCTCGTGCATCATCACCGGCCGCAACCACCACTCCAACGGGATGGCGGCGATCACTGAGCTCGCCACCGGATACCCGGGCTACGACGGCAACATCCCGTTCGAGAACGGGTTCCTCTCGGAGATGCTGCAGCAGCACGGCTACAACACCTACATGGTGGGCAAGTGGCACCTGATGCCCTCCGAGCAGGAGTCGGCTGCGGGACCATACGACCGCTGGCCGCTGGGCCGCGGCTTCGACCGTTTCTACGGCTTCCTGGGCGGCGACACCAGCCAGTGGTATCCCGACCTCGTACACGACAACCATCAGGTGGAGCCCCCGCGCAGCCCTGAGGAGGGCTACCACCTCACCGAGGACCTGGCCGACCGGGCGATCTCGTTCATCGCCGACGCCAAGCAGGTCGCCCCCGACAAGCCCTTCTACCTGCACTTCTGCACCGGAGCGATGCACGCACCGCATCACGTGGCCAAGCCCTGGGCCGACCGCTACACCGGCCGGTTCGACACCGGCTGGGACGCCTACCGGGAGGAGGTCTTCGCCCGGCAGAAGCAGCTCGGCGTGGTGCCGCCTGGCGCGGAGCTCTCCCGGCGCGATCCGGACGTCCCCGAGTGGGCGTCGCTGTCATCCGATGCCCGCCGGCTCGCCTCCCGGATGATGGAGGTCTTCGCCGGCTTCCTGTCCCACACCGACCACCAGGTGGGGCGGCTGCTGGACTTCCTGAAGGCGACCGGCGAGTTCGAGAACACGCTGATCATGGTCGTCTCCGACAACGGGGCCAGCGCCGAGGGCGGGGTCACCGGGACCACCAACGAGACGCAGTACTTCAACAACGCCCCGGAGTCGCTGCAGGACAGCCTGGCAAAGCTCGACGACATCGGCGGCCCGGACACCTTCAACCACTACCCGTGGGGCTGGACCTGGGCCGGCAACACGCCCTTCCGCCGCTGGAAGCGCGAGACCTACCGCGGCGGGGCGAGCGACCCGTTCCTCGTGCACTGGCCTGCCGGCATCAAGGCCCGTGGCGAGATCCGCGCCCAGTACGAGCACATCATCGACATGGTCCCGACCGTCCTCGACGTGCTGGGCATCGAGCCGCCGGCCACCATCCGCGGCGTCACCCAGGCGCCGCTCCATGGGGTCAGCTTCGCGCACTCCTTCGACGACGCGAGCGCCCCGACGCGGCACCACACCCAGTACTTCGAGATGTTCGGCCACCGCGCGATCGACCACGATGGCTGGCGGGCGGTGTGCCCGTGGCCCGGTCCGTCCTTCAGCGAGGCCGGCCGGCCGTTCGGGTCGGAGATCTCCGCCGAGACGCTCGCCGACCTCGATGCCCACCACTGGGAGCTCTACCACGTCTCCGAAGACTTCGCCGAGACCCGGAATCTCGCCGCCGAACATCCGGACAAGGTTATCGCGTTGATCGCGCAGTGGTACGTCGAAGCCGGCCGCTACAACGTGCTGCCTCTCGACGGCAGCGCCCTGACCCGGCTGATGGTCGAACGCCCGCAGATCACCCAGGACCGCAGCACGTACACGTTCTGGCCAGGCACCACGACCGTGCCGTTCACTGTCGCCCCCCGGGTGCTCAACCGCCCGCACAGCATCACCGCCGACGCGGAGATACCGCCTGCGGGCGCCGAAGGAGTGCTGCTGTGCCAGGGCGCCAACACAGCGGGCTTCA
Organism: Pseudonocardiaceae bacterium; assembly: GCA_036521655.1. Lineage (GTDB taxonomy): Bacteria > Actinomycetota > Actinomycetes > Mycobacteriales > Pseudonocardiaceae. The sequence goes on from DATDHI010000132.1 coordinate 6,204, forward strand.
CGTTATACGTGAAGGACGACAAGCTCCATTACGCGCACAACTACGTCGGCCGGGCCATCTACCGGGTCTCCTCCTCCGGCACCGTCCCTGAAGGCCGGCACCGCCTACGATTCGAGTTCGAGCCCACCGGGAAGCCGGACTTCACCGCTGGCACGGGCGCGCCTGGGCGGGCGCAGCTCTACATCGACGGCGAACTCGTCGGGCAGACCGACTTGGAGGTCACCACGCCGGTCATCTTCAACCCGGGCGCGCTGTCCTGCGGCGCCAATCCCGGCGCACCGATCGTCCCGGACTACCAGGCTCCGTTCCGGTTCACCGGGGTGCTGCATGCCGTCACCGTCGACCTCAGCGGCGACCTCATCACCGACAGCGAGGCCGAGATGCGGATGGCCATGTCCCGGCAGTGACAGCGCGGCTCGGTCCAAGGAGGGCTCGGTCCAAGGAGGGACGGCCGGGGATGACGACGCGGCGGTACGAGGACCTGAGCCGGACGGCGCGCCGCAGGCTGATTGCGAGGTCGCTGCTGCGCTCGGCGGCGTCGGTAACGTTGATGGTCACCGTGTACTACCTCGCTCCGCTGGACCGGCCCCTCGACACCTGGACCGGGATCAGGTTCGTCATCGACCTACTGGTCGTCGCCGGCATCATTACCTGGCAGGTGCGGGCCGTCGTCGATTCCGAGTTCCCCCGGCTGCGGGCGATCGAGGCCGTGGCGATCGGCCTGCCACTTCTGCTGCTGGTGTACGCCTCCACCTATGTCGTGGTCTCCGGGAACCAGGCCGGGAGCTTCACCGAGAATCTCGGCCACACCGGTGCCCTCTACTTCACCATCACCGTCTTCTCGACCGTCGGCTTCGGGGACATCGCGCCGACGAGCGAGGTCGCGCGCATCATCACGATGACGCAGATGCTCGTTGGCCTGGCGGCGGTGGGCCTGGTGGCGAGGATCCTGCTGGGCGCGGTGCAGATGGCCGTCGAGCGGCGGACCGAGGTGACACCGGATCCACCACCGGCACCGGCCCCCCGGGGATCGTCATCGGGCGGCCGGATCCCCTGACGAGGCAGGCACCGACGAGTCACGCAGCAGCGCCTGGGCCCAACCGGCCTTGGGGTCGATGTCGACGAGCAGCGACTTGGCCAGCAGCGTCAACGGGATGGCCAGGATCGCGCCCAGCGGCCCCAGCAACCAGGTCCAGAAAAACAGTGCCATGAACGTGATGGTCATCGACAGGCCGACCGAGTCACCGATGAACCGCGGCTGTATCAGCGACTGGATCACGAAGTTCAGTACGCAGTAGACCACGATCACGACCACCATCTGCTTCCAGCCGCCGCCGAGCAGCCCGAGCAGCGCCGGCGGGATGACGCCGATGATGAACCCGACGTTGGGGATGTAGTTGGTGATGAATGCCAGCAGGCCCCACAGCACCGGGAGCGGGATCCCGATGATGGCCAGTGCGATCCCGTCCAGCACGGCGACGATGCCGCCGAATACCGTGGTCACGAGCAGGTAGCGCCGGGTTCCCCAGGCGAAGTGGTCCAGCGCCTCGGAGATCCTGGGGCGATCTGCGGCGATGGCAGCGAGCCGGGCTGGAACTCCCTTGGTCTCGATACTGAGAAACAGCAACAGCGCGAGGAGGAACACGAAGTTGGTCGCGAGGCCTGCGACGCTGGCGAGCAGCGTCCCGATGATCCCCACGATGTTGCCGATGTTCAGCGAGCTCAGCGCGGACTTCAGCTGATCCGGACCGACTCCCAACTTGGCCAGGGTCGTGCTGAGCGAGCCGACCAGCTGGTTGGCGTGGCTGGTGTACTGCGGCAGGACCGTACCCAGCCGGGCTACCGAGACGACCATCACCAGGGCCATGCTGATGATCACCCCGTAGACCAGCAGGATGAGAACGATCGTGGCGGCCCACGCCGGGAGCCCGATGCGGCGCAGCCAGCTATGCGCCGGGGCGACCGCGATGACGATGATCAACGCAAGGAAGGTCGGCCCGATCAGCCACGCGATGGCGTGCACGCCGGCCGCCACGATGACGACCGCGGCAGCCCCCAGGAGCACGACCAAGGCCCGCGGGAGGCCCAGAACACGGCTAGCACCCTCGCCGGGCGGTTCCAGGATCTCCCGAACGAGGGGGTCCGGAACCGTCCGGGTCTCGAACCCGTCAGTCGTCACCAGGCGGAAGGTAGATCAGATCCGAGACCGGATGCGTCACCCGCGGCGGGCGAATGATGAAACCGGATCACGCCGGTGCCTGCCCGGCAGCGGAACGCCCGGCCCGACGCGACCGGTGCTCGCGCCAGGCTGCGCCGGCAAGCGGAATGCGCGCGCCAACCCAGCGAGGGCAGCCCCCAGGCCAGCTCATAACCCCGCTGCAGAGCCGTGGGCCACGAGACGGCCGAGACTCCTCCGTTGCACATGCCCCGCGGCGTCCGTTCCAACTGCCCGCGGGTCCGTGAATAGCGCTCAGTCAACGCTCGGACCGTTTCACTTCCCGCTAGACCGGCGCCCCTGGAGTTATCCAGTGGCGCGGATCGGCTGGCGTCGCCGGGGGCGATGTCAGCAGGTTCGTCGTGGGAGATCCACGCGTCACCCTCCGCGGATGACGCCCATACCCGGCGCTGCAAGGGACGATCCCCATCCAGGGCTTCGCCGTTCTGCCGGGAGACTCGTGGTGCTTTTCTTTGGTTTGAGCACCTGGCTCCTGGCACTCGGCCTGTTCGGGGTGATCGTCGGTGCCACCGCGGTCGGGCACCTCGTCGGCAGGTCGAAACGCGAACATTCGGACGGCCAGCGGGAGCCCTTCGCCGTCCTCCAGGGTGCGCTGGTGGGCTTCATGGGGCTCGTCCTCGCGTTCGGCATCAGCCTCGCGGTGGGGCGCTACGAGGCCCGGCGCGCAGCCGTCGTCGCGGAGGCCAACGCCATCGGCACGACCTACCTCCGCGCCCAGACCCTCGACGAGCCGGTCCGGACCCAGTCCCTCGCGCTGCTGCCGATCTACACCGACACCAGCATCCGCATCTCGCAAACCGTACCGAGCAGCGCCGACGAGCAGGAAGCCGTAGCGCAGAGCGGAGGGCTCCAGCGCCAGCTCTGGGCGCTCGCCGGTGACGCCCTGCGCTCAGCCCCGGCGGCAAGTGCGCCCCGGCTGTACGTCGAAAGCCTCAACGAGACATTCGACTCCCAGTCGACCCGCGTCTACGGCCTGCGGAATCGGGTGCCCACCGCGGTCCTGGCTCTTGAGGTGATCGGGGCCGCCATCGCGCTCGGGGCGCTGGCTGTGCACCTCGCGACCCTCGGTCGCGGGTGGCCTACGGTGCTCCTGGCCGCCCTGTTCGTGGCCCTCACCCTGCTGGTCACCTTCGATCTCGACCGGCCGACCCGAGGGCTCATCCGCATCCCCGCTGAACCGCTGACCCAGCTGCGCACGTCGATGAATGCCGCTCCCGCGTCCGCGCCCCTGTCCGGACGGTGAGTCCGGGGCGAGCGTGCTCTGATCTGCGCCTACCAGGAGCTATCATCTCTCAGCATGTCCGATCTGCCGGATCTCCTCAGTCTGCCGGGTATGCGCTCTGCGCTCGCGCAGCGGGACATCACCACGGTCTACCGGCTGCTCTGCGAGGCGGGCATCCCGCAGCGCAGGATCGCGTACGCCACCGGTCAGTCACAGAGCGAGGTCTCGGAGATCCTGGGCGGGCGCCGGGTTGTGGGGTACGACGTGCTCGTTCGCATCTGCACGGGGTTGGACATCCCGCGCGGTGCGATGGGACTGGCCTACGATGGTCCGGCAGACAGTGGGCCCCTAGATCCTCCAAGTGAGGAGGACGAGGACGTGGAACGCCGGAACTTCCTGGCCATCGCCGGAGCGATCTTGTTCGGGACTCCGGTCTTCGGTGACCCTCGCCCGATGACCTTGCGAGATGTGGTGCTGGCGGCGCCATCTCGAGTCGGCTCATCTGATGTCACCGCATTCCAGGAGACGGTGGCAAGACTCAACGTCTTGGACCGCGAGTCTGGCGGGATGGCTGCTCGTGAGGCACTCGCAGCGACGGCCAAGACAGGCGAGACTCTGCTGTCTGCCCAGGCCACCCCTGAGGTGCACCGACAGCTCCGCTACGCGGTCTCGGAGGCGCATCGTCTGGCCGGGTGGGCCTCCGGCGATATCGGGCTGGTGGATCATTGCCGGTACCACATGCATTGTGCTCTGGACTTTGCCTCCGGCGATCCCGCCCGGGTTGCCGCCATCCTGGCCTCAGCTGCTGACATGGAAAAACATCACGGCAGTCCCAATGACGCGCTGAAGATGCTGCAGTTGGCCGAGGCAGGCATCTCTCCTGACAGCGGCTCTCAGGCGTCTGCAGTGCTGGCCGGGCTGAGCGCGTCTGCCTACTTGTCGCTTGGACACGCTGACGTGGCACGCAGGCAGGTAGCTCGCTCGCGAGAGCTGTTCGCCGGCGCTGATTCTGCAGACTCACTGCCCTTCTTTGTGTTCTACGGGCCAGGCCACGGGCTGCTGGCAGCGACCTCATCCAAGCTCGACGACTACGACACTGCCCGCACCGACATCGTCAACGCGTTGCGCACTCGCCCTAGCTATGACGTGCGGTGTAACGCGTTGGACACGATCGTTCTTGCAACGGTAAGCCTCAAGGCAGGGGAGCCTTCCCTTGGGATCCCACAGGCTCAGCGTGCGCTGTCCCTGATCACGCAGGTGGGTTCACAGCGCGCTCGTGATCGCCTTGCTCCGATGATCGGGGCTCTGGAGGCGTGTCCTGACTCAACGTCTCGTGAGCTGGCTGTGCATGCTCGCCGGGTTAGCCAGGCTGCACCGATGCAGACGTAATCGGCTGAGACCAGCGCGTGGACACCATCACGCGCGGGTAGAGCTCCACGTAACGCGCGACGACGCATCGGGTCGGTCTCCTCCTCCGGCGCCAGAGTGGCCCTGACACTAACGGCAGGTCGCGGCATCGGCACGGTCCGTGGTGGAGTGTCGGCCAACCCCAGCACGCGCGGGGGAATCATCAGCGCATCGGCGAGGCTGCGCAAGACCTTGATATCGGTCAGTGGCGCTCGGCCACGCACCATCCTCGACAACGTCGAGATCGAGTACCCGCACCGGGTCGCTAACTGCGCCAACGTGACATTCCTGGCCCGGCGCACGCTGCGCACGATCGCCCCACGATCACCGGATTCGATCGCGGCGCGGACAGGGCCGCTCTGCCAGATAGCGCGGGTGGAATCCACCGTCTGGGTCCCTTGCTCGGGCGGGGCCTTGCCAGCGTATCCACCCCGGGCGCAGACCTACCCACAGATTTGCGCAGGACGCAAACCCGCTGCCGACCTCTGCAAAACACCTGGCCAGCGACCCACCGGGCGGTGCGTCCTGGAGGTTGCCACCGCAGCCCACCCGTCCCTGTCGTGGCGGAGGACGACGATGCCCACACCCACAGCCTCGACACCCACCACCCTGTGTGGGGAGCTGACCGCAGCCCAACTCGACCGCCCCGGTCTGCTCCAGACCGAACTCAACGTTCAGATCAGCCGTTACGCCGTCTTCCTGCCGGGCGATGCGCCCGGCGCCCGGCGCCCGGCGCCCGATCACGGTCAGGGCGGGTGCGGTGATCGGTGCTTTCGCCGTCGTGCACGGCGGCACCACGCTCGGCGCGCACGCCCGGATCGAGGAACACACCGTGGTCGGCAAACCCGAACTCGGATACGCCCTCGGCCAGATCTACCCCGGCGCCGGCGACACCACGGTGATCAGCGCGGGGGCGGTAGCGCGGTGCGGCGCGATCGTCTATGCCGGCGTGCAGCTCGGTGTGAACACCGTGGTCGGGCACCACACGCTGCTGCGCACCGGCGTCCAGGTGGGCGCAGAAACCCAGCTGGGGCACCACCTGACCATCGAGCGCGCCACCCGGATCGGCCGGGAAGTGCGCTGCTCACCGGGCTCGCACATCACCAGCTCGACGCATATCGCCGACCGGGTGTTCCTCGGCGCGGGGATCCGGACCATCAACGACAAGACCCTGACCTGGCGCGACCCGAATCGCAAGCCGACCCTGACGCCCCCACGGTTCGGCACCGGCGCGAAGGTCGGCTCCGGCTGCACGGCGCTGGCCGGGGTGCAGATCGGCGAGCACGCCCTCATCGGCGCCGGCTCCGTAGTCACCCACGACATCCCAGCCAGGGCGCTCGCCTACGGTCATCCGGCGCGCGTGTACGGGCAGGCCCCGTGACCAGCGAAGCGATCACCACCTGGCTGCGGCCACTCCAGCCACTTCTCGACCCCGCCGGGAAGGTCAACTGGCAGCGATTAGAGGCCCTGTCGGACACGTTGGACGCGCTACTCACCCTGCACCCGGTCGGCCCGGATCTGCCGCCCGGCGCCGAACGGTCCCGTCAGCTGCGGACCATCCGTCGGGAACTGGCCCAGGGCGGGCACCTCGACACCACCGGCGAGCCCGCACTGTTCCAGGTGCTCGCCCAGTTCGTGTGCGGCTACCGAGACATCGATCTGCGGGACGCCACCGGGCTCGGGCACGGCCAGCTCATCACCCGGCACGGCAGCCCGGCCGCCCACCAGCGGTGGATTCCCCGCCTGCTGGCTGGCGAGCTGGCCGGAATCGCCGTCACCGAACCACACGGCGGTTCCCGCCCGGAAGCCACCCGAACCCACGCCACACCGCGACCCGATGGGACATGGCTGGTCAGCGGCCGCAAGGCGTGGATCAGTCGGCTGACCGAAGCCGCGGTGTTCGTGGTGTTCTTCAGCGCCCCACACGGCGGCCTAGCCGCCGCGGCGATCGACGCCGCCGATCCCGGCCTGCGCCGCCAACCGATTCCACCCACCGGCTTGGCCGGCTGGAGCTGGGGCCTCCTGGACCTAGCCACGGTGACCGTGCATCCCACCGACGTACTGACCGGTGACGCCATGGCCGTGCTGCGACAGCACCTCGCCAGCTACCGGCCGCTGATCACCGTCACCGCTGTCGCCGGCGCAGCAGCGGTCTTCGACACCGTCACCACCACGCTCACCACCCGCCGCACAACCGGAGACCTGCCACGCCTACGGGACTCCGCACTAGATGATCT
>DATDHI010000133.1:0-2481 GCA_036521655.1 Pseudonocardiaceae bacterium
GTCGCGATGCTCGCGGCCAACACCCAACCCCAGTCGCTGGACGCCAACTGGCGGGACCTGTTGCTGACACGCGACGACTACAGCAACGCCCACGCCGGTCAGGTGTCGCCGTTGTTGCGGACGACCGAAGGCGGCCCACTAGCTAAGCCCGAATCCACCGATTGGCTTTGGTCGTTTGTCGGTGTGGCATTGAAGCGGCTGTCGATGGGTTGGGATAGCGGGATGGGGGTCGGGCGGCTCAGAGGGGCTGTCAGCTGCCCATGAGGATCCAAGGCTTTGGCGTGTTGATCGTTCGAGGTCGACGGTGCGGCCGGGGCGGCATCGCCTGATGCCGGTGGGATCAGGTGACCAGCACGACGGCGCGCAGGTTGACCAGGGCGGCGTCGAAGGCCACGGCCCACGGCCAGCGTCGGGGCAGGTGCAGGGTGAGCCGGCGGGCTGAGGTTGTGATACGGCCCGGCATGGCCAGGTGGCGGCGGCGCAGGGTGTCGGTCGCGATGACCCCTTCGCCGAAGCCGATGCGGCTGGTCCAGCGGGCCAGGTTGTGGGCGATCACGTTCAACACCAGCCAGGCTGCGTTCGCCCCGAACCGGCCGGAGGGAAGATGGTTCAATCCGACCCCGTATTTCAGGTCACGGATGGCGTTTTCCACCTCGGCGTGGGCTCGGTGGTCGGCTTCGAGCTCGATGGTGTCGCCGTCGCGGTCGGTGATCAGGGCGTGGTAGTCGTAGGTGGCGAGGAGGGCCAGCTGCGAACCGGGGGTGGGTTTGACCCGGCGCACGATGAGCCGGCACGTCTTGCCTTTTCGTCCGAACGGCCGGTAGGCGACCTCGGCCACATCGGCGCCGCCGTCGTAGACATACGGGATCGGCGTCCAGTCGTCCTCGGGGATCTTGGCGATCACGGCGTGCAGACCCTTGTACAGCTTGGCCGTGATCGAGAACCGAACACCGGCCTTACGGCACGCGTCGACCACCTTGTGGTTGTAAAACCCCGAGTCGGCGCGAACGGTGAGCGGCCCGGTGGCGCCGGCCGCCCGGACCCGGGCGAAGGTCTCGGCCAGAAAACTGGCCGCGCCCCGACCGGTGTGAGCGTTGCCGCCCCGCAGCCGACAATGGGCCACGTCGGCGGTGCCCGCGATCACCGCGACCAGCGGATGATAACCCCCGACCTTGCTGTGGCCGAACACGCCGCCTTGTTTTTGCCGCCCGTAGGTTTCGCAAATACTGGAGTCCACGTCGACGGTGACCGGGCCGTCGCCCGGCCCCGCGCCGACGGCCCAGGCCCGGGCCAGGACCTCGCCGGCCACCCGATCCAGCTGGCGGGCGTGGCCCCAGGTAAAACTGCGCAGGAAAACGCCGATCGTCGACGGCGCTCGTACCGCATGGCCCAGGACAGCTTGGGTCGCGCCGGCCCGCAACGCGTCGCAGTCATCGATCGAGTCACCGCCGGCCAGCACCGAATGGATCACCGTCATCGCCTTGAGGCCGACATTGGCCCGACCCGGCGCGCCACCCAAATCGACGTGCTCGTCGAACAACTCGAGCAACCCCAAATGCTGGGCCAACGTGGCCGTGGCGATCAGCCCGGCGTCGGCGACCAGCCGCCCATCATCAAAGGTCACTGCGATGCCGTCCAGGCTGTGCGATGATGACATCGAAAAGGTGCCTCCGAAACTGGGCTGAGCGACCGGCTTCCCAACCGTCATTCTCCCAGGTCAGGGGCACCGTTTCGCGGATACGCGACCACACTATCGGCCGCCTTTTCGGTGGGTCCGGGTTTAGCTTGTCGACTGGTTCGAACCGCCGATGGGCATGGTGACCGAGACCAGATTCGTCGATGCTCGCCCGACCTGCTGAATACTATCGGTCAATGAGGCTGGGGGGGCCGCCAACTGACCGGTTCGGGGAATCTCGCTCCGGGCCGCTCACGCGGCCAGAAGTTGACCGCCGACAAGGTCTGTCGGGTGTGCCGGGTTCAAGTCGAGACTGCGCACGCAGCGGTCGGGGACAGCTCGGCCACCGTCGACCATCACCACGTCCGCCATCCCCGTAACGCTATGGCAAACGGCGTCCCACGCGTCGGCCCGGCCCGCCGCCACCTCCTCCAGCATGCGTGACGTCACCGGAGCACACACCCAGACGAGACGGTCCGCATCCTCCTCGAGCCCGACGATCAGCCAACGGCCACCGTTGAGATCGGCGCCGTGGCGAACGCTCACGCCGTCGCGCCCCACGATCCTGCCGACCGCAAACAGCTCGAGCTCATACCCAAGGAACCTCAGCATCTCGCTCCTCCCTTTCCCGATGTCTCGCAACTCGGAGCCATCCCGGCCATTCTCATGTCCCAGACCAGCACTGTAATCTAACAATTAATATAACTGATTACACCTGATAGTCAAGGTGGCGAGTCAAGAGTCGCGGTTCTCAGCCCAGGATGACGCGGCCCCCCTCAAGCATGAGGGTCGCGCCGGTAAGGTAG
>DATDHI010000134.1:0-18978 GCA_036521655.1 Pseudonocardiaceae bacterium
TGCGACTTGTCGAAGGATCCGATCTTGCGAGCCTGCTCGCTCAGCACGGTCCACTATCTCCCGAGCGGGCCGTGAACGTGGTCACCCAGGTCGCGTCAGCGCTGGACGCGGCACACGCCGCGGACCTGGCGCACCGAGACACAGACCTCCAGAAGTGACCGAAGATATCTGTTCTGACCTTGGTGTTTACGGCGTGGCTGGCTGCAAAAATAGTTTAAACATGGGGTAGTCTGTGGGGGTGATCGGTTCCGTTGCGGTGCAGGGGATGCTGGTGGGCATGCCTGAGGCTGCGGACCTGCGCCGCACCGAGGCCGACGGGCAGGTCGTGATCTCGGTGGGAGCCCGGGCGGTGTCGACCTTCCCAGCCGGGGATGCAGTGATGCGCAACCTGGCGGCGGTGACGGTGACCGAGCTGGGTTTCACCGGCCGGCGGGTGGCCGAGGTGCTGGGGCTCACCGAGCAGTACGTCTCGATGCTTCGCGGACGGGCCCGCCGGGAGGGTTCGGCCGGGCTGGTCCGCCCCCGGGGTCGCCCGCCGGCGTTGGGGGCCGGGCAGCGGGACCGGGCCCGGCGCTCGCGCGCCGAGGGGCTCTCGGACACGGTGATCGCGGGGCGGCTGGGGGTGCACGCCACCACGGTCGGGCGGGCCCTACGCGGGGTGGCGCACCCGCCCACGACATCGAAGGCCGACCAGGGTGAGGTCGCGCCGACGCTGCCCGACACCGACACCGACACCGACACCGACACCGACACCGACACCGACACCGACACCGACACCGACACCGACACCGAGGATGTTGCCGGTGCGGGGGACCCGGTGGAGGCGGGTGGTGCCGGGTCCCCCGCCGGGGCGGGCCCAGCGGGTCGGGCCCGGATCGGGGAGGGCAGCGTCACCAGCCGTTATGCCGGGGCGATGTTGCTGCACCCGTTCCTGGATCGTATTGGTGCCGCCGGGGTGTTGAGCTCGGTGTGCGCCCGCAGGCCGAGCCGCTATGACGACCTGGGGTTGTTGACCGCGACGTGCCTGGCCTTCGCCCTGGGGACCTCCAGCGTGGAGGCCACCAAGCATCTGATCCGTTCCCAGGCGGGGCCGTTGGCGGGGCTCGCGGCGCTGCCGGAGTTGCGGACGCTGCGGCCTCGCCTGGCCGGGCTGGCTGAGGGCTGTGATCCACTCGGGCTGCAGCGCCGGCTGGCCACCGCGATCCTGGAGGCCGACGCGCCGGGGCTGGGGGTGTACTTCGTTGATGATCATTTCGTGCCCTACGAGGGTGCGAAGCCGGTTCCCAAGGGGTACAACACCAAACGCCGCCACGCCCAGCGCGGCCGCGATGACACCGTGGTCACCGACTACCACGGCCGGGTGGTGTGTTTCGCCTCCGGCGACCCCTCGGGGCTCTCAGTCACCCTGCCCCCCGCCCTGGCACAGTTGCGCGAGGTCCTGGGCGCGGACTCCAAGATCATGCTCGGGTTCGACCGGGGCGGGTCCTACCCGAGTGTGTTCCGGGTCTGCCGCGACGCCGACGCCCACTGGCTGACCTGGCGCCGCGGGACCCTGGCCGCAGTCACCGCCCCACCGGTCCGCACGTTCCGGGTCGACCCCGGCGGCACCACCCAGGCGATCACCCTGGCCGATGAGACCGTCCAGATCGAGGGCTACGGCCCGGCCCGGCAACTCACCCTGTTCGAAAACCACCAACCGGTGATGCAAATCCTCACCTCCGACACCACCGCCCCCGCCAGCGCGCTGCTGGCCTGGCTGCGCTGCCGCTGGCGGATCGAGAACGCCTTCAAATACCTCACCGCCCACCACGGCATCGACTGGCTGTGCGACTACCACGCCGACATCCACCCCGACACCACCATGATCACCAACCCGGCCCGCCTCGCCGCCCGCAAACACCTCGCCACCGCCGAAGCCGAACTGGCCGACGCCGAACGCGCCCTGGCCCAACTCCTGGGATCCGACCAGCACCACACCACGATCAACGCTGCGATCCCGACCACCCAAACCCGGATCGCCACCGCCCAGGCCGCCGTGCGCACCGCGAAGACCCAACGCGACGCCCACCCCGCGAAACTGCCCGCCAACGTCATCGACCCCGACGCGAAACGAGCCCGGCTACGCACCCACCGCCGCGCCCTGCAGATGGTGCTGCGCCTGCTGGCCTACAACGCCGAACTCTGGCTGGCCACCCACCTCAACACCTACCTCCAAGACCCCGACGAATACCGCGCGATCACCCGCAACCTGCTCCACCTCGGCGGCACCATCACCTACACCACCAAGACGATCACCGTCACCCTCGACCAGCCCCCAACCCCCCGACTCACCAAAACCCTGCACCTGCTCCTCGACGAGATCAACCACACCCCACCCCAACTGCCCGGCGACCCCCGCCCGATCACCTACCACCTCACCCAAACATGATCCACATTAAACACCCGACTCAAACCGACTTCCGGAGGTCTGAGCCTGCTGAATGCGCTAATCGTATGGGTGTTCCTGGAGGGGGAGGCGGACCTGGAAGCGGGTGTCGCCGGGGTGGGATTGCAGTTGCAGGTCGCCGTGGTGGCGGTTGACCACCACGCGCCAGCTGACGTCTAGGCCCAGGCCGGTGCCCTGGCCGACCGGTTTGGTGGTGAAGAACGGTTCGAAGATGCGCTTGGCGGCCTCCGGTGGGACGCCGGTGCCGGTGTCGCCGATCTCGACCAGGGCGAACTCGCCGTCGCGGGCGGTGCGCACGGTGAGGGTGCCCTCCCCGTGCATGGCGTCGGCGGCGTTGTCGATGAGGTTGGTCCACACCTGGTTAAGCTCAGCGGGGTAGGCGGGGACGGTGGGTAGCTCGCGGTCGTAGTCTTTGACGATCCGGATGCCGTCGCCGAGCTTGCGGGCGAGCATGACCAAGGTGGCGTCGAGACCCTCGTGCAAGTCGACGTCCTGGTGGGGGGCACGGTCCAGCTGGGAGTACTGCTTGGCGGCGGCGACCAGCGAGGTGATCCGGCTGGTGGCGTCCCCGATCTCCCGGACCAGGTTCTCGGTGTCCACGGTGTAGGCCAGCCAGCGCACCGCGCCCTCCAGCGACTCGGCCGGTGTGGTGTCGGCGACGAGCTCCAGGTCGGCCACCCGCAGCCCGCCGGCGATGAACACCGGCGCCAGCTCCCAACCCTGGGCGATGCCGTGGTCGTCGAGCCAGTCGGCCAGCTCGTCTTCCAGGTCACCGGCCTGCAGCGCAGTGAGCGCCGGCGCGCTGCGCCCGGCCTCCACGAACCGCTCCTGCAGCGCGGTCAGCGTGCGCAAGGCCTCGCGATCGAGCCGGCCCTCGGCGAGCATCGCCAACTTGTGCCGCATGCCCGCGAGTCGCTCGCGCAGCGTGTCGGCTGCCCGGCTGGCCGCGGCCGCCGGATTGTTCAGCTCATGGGTCAGCCCAGCGGACAGCTTGCCCAGCGCCAACAGCCGCTCGCGCTGCCCGATCAGGGCATTGGAGTTGGCGATGCCGACGAACATGCCCTGCAGCAGGTGCACCGCCATCGGGTACCACCGGCGGAACGTCTCGTTGAACTCGCGACTGGGCAGCGCGAGGAACCTGCAGTCGCTCAACGCGCGCACCGAGGCCGCGTAGGTCTGGTCGACCTGGTCTCCCAGATAGAACTGGGTGGCTCCGAAGTAAACCCCACGCTGGTCGCTGCGGAGGATCTCAACCTGGTCGCCGGCGACCAACCGGCTCATCTGCACCGTTCCGGACAGCAGCACGTAGAAGCAGCGGGCCTGGTCGCCTTCGGAGACGACGATCTCGCCGTCGCCGACCTCGACCGTTTCACCGTTCTGGCAGACCCAGTCCAGCTGGGCGTCGGTCAGGTCGGTGAACAGGAACAGCTCGCGCAGCTCCGTCCCAGACAACTGCAGGGCGGTCATTGGTCCTCCAGGTAACGGTGCACCAGTGTCACGGCCATGGCGCCCTCACCGACCGCGGAAGCGACCCGCTTGACCGACTCGGCACGCACATCGCCGGCCACGAACACCCCGGGCAGGCTGCCTTCGAGGTAGTAGGGGTCGCGGTCCAGGGGCCATCCTGGCGGTCGGCGACCCTCGACCAGCAGGTCAGGGCCGGTTCGGAGGAACCCAAGGGCGTCGCGGGCCACCACCCCGTCGAGCCACTCGGTCCGCGGCGCGGCACCGATGAACACGAACAGGTGCCCGCTGGGCACGACATCGGTGGCGCCGGAACGGGTGTGGCGCAGGGTGATGCCCTCCAGGTGCTGTTCGCCGTGTACCGCGGCGACCTCGGTGCAGGTGCGTACCGTGACGTTGCCCAGCGCAGCGAGCTGCTGGATGAGGTAGTGCGACATGGACCGTGCCAGTGAGTCCCCGCGTATCAGCAGGATCACCTGGCGGGCGTGGCGGGCGAAGAAGACCGCGGCCTGCCCTGCGGAGTTGGCGCCGCCCACCACGTAGACGTCCTGGCCGGCGCAGGCCGGAGCCTCCGTCATCGCCGAGCCGTAGTAGATGCCGGCCCCGATGAGGTCGCCGACTCTGGGTGCCTCCAATGCTCGGTAGGCCACCCCGGTGGCCAGCACCACGGCATGCGCGGCGATCTCGCTGCCGTCGCCGAACTGCACCACCCGGGCCGAGCCACGCGCCACCAGCCCGACCACCTCCCGAGCGGAGAGCGCCTCGGCGCCGAACTTCTGCGCCTGGCGACGGGCCCGGTCGGTCAGCTGGGCGCCCGACACCCCGTCGGGGAAACCCAGGTAGTTCTCGATCCTGGAGCTCTGCCCGGCCTGCCCGCCGCTGGCTTGGCGCTCCACCAAGACAGTGCGCAGCCCCTCCGAGGCGCCGTAGACCGCAGCACCCAGACCGGCCGGGCCCGCACCGACCACGATCAGGTCGTAGAACTCCGCCGCTGGCTGGGTGGACAGCCCCACGGCGGTGGCAATCTCGGCGTTGCTGGGCCGGTTCAGCGATCGCCCGTCCGCGGTGATCACGACGGGGATGTCCTCGACGGTCGCGCCGGTCGCCTCGAGCAGCCGCTGGCCCTCCGGCTCGTCGACGCTGTACCAGCGGTACGGCACCGCATTGCGGGCCAGGAAGTCCCGCGCGTCGTAGGACGGCGCCGACCAGCGGTGGCCCACCACCTTGGTCTGCTCCACAGCGGTCTCCCCCATCGCCCGCCACATCTCCACGAGCGCGTCGACCACCGGGTACAGCTTCTCCTCCGGCGGGTCCCACGGCTTGAGCAGGTAGTGGTCGACGTCCACGACGTTGATCGCCTGGATGGCCGCATCGGTGTCGGCGTAGGCGGTCAGCAGCGCCCGCCGGGCCCGCGGGAACAGATCCATCGCCTGCTCCAGGAACTCCACGCCGTTGAGCTGCGGCATCCGGTAGTCGGCCAGGATCGCGGCGACCGGCTCGCCCCGGCGCTTGATCTCCTTGAGCGCGTCCAGGGCATCCAGCGCTGAGTCAGCCCGCACCACGCGGTAGTTCTCGCCGTAGCGGCGCCGCAGGTCCCGCGCCACCGCCCGGGAGACGCCGGGGTCGTCATCCACAGTCAACAGCACGGGTTTGGCCATCTCTCACCCTTCAGCGAGTACGGCAGCAGCCTGTGGCGGGGTGAGTTCCGTGACGTACACCGATCCCCCGGGCTGCTGGAGACGCCCGCCCTTGGTGAGATCACCAGTGATCACGGCGGCGAACCCGAGCTGGTCGACCAGTTCGGCCACCACACCGACGGCCTCCTGGTCGTCGCCGGCAACGAAGATCGACAGACGCCGCTCGCGCGGCAGGTCCGGTCGGCCGCGGTCGCGCAGCGTCTGCCAGTACATCGTGTTGAACGCCTTGACGACCCGCGCGTCGGGCAGATGGCGGGCGAGCAGCTCGCTGGACGTGACGTGGTCGGAGTCCAGCTCGCTGATCTGCCCGTCGCGGCTGGGGTAGTAGTTCATCGCATCCACGACGATAGTGCCGCTGAACGGCTCCGCGGGCAGGTCCCGGCAAGCCCGCAGCGGAATGGCGATCAACACCAGGTCTGCGCCATCGGCCACCTCGGCGACCTCCGCTGCCGACGCCGCATCGCCAAGCTCGGCGACCAGCTCCTGCAGCGACGCCGGGCCGCGGGAATTACCTATCGTGACCCGGTGTCCGGCCTGAGTGAACAGCTTCGCGGCGGTGGCGCCGATGTGGCCCGCGCCGATAATTCCGATGTCCATGGCTGCGAAACGTCAGCCAGGGAGCGCAATATTTCTCAAGACCCTAACGGACCTTAACGGACACTGACCAGGTCGACGACGAACACCAGAGTCTCGCCGGGTTTGATCGCGTTACCGGCACCGCGGTCGCCGTAGGCCAGGTGCGGGGGGATGGTGAGCCGGCGACGGCCGCCGACCCGCATCCCGGTGATCCCGTCGTCCCAGCCTTTGATCACCCGGCCGGTACCAAGCCGGAACTCCAGTGGGGCACCCCGGTCCCAGGACGCGTCGAACTGCTTGCCGGTCGCGTGCGAGACGCCGATGTAGTGCGCCCTGATCTGTGAACCCACGATGGCCTCAGCACCGTCGCCGACCACCTGGTCCTCGATCACCAACTCGGTCGGCGCTGCACCCTCGGGCACGGCCACATCCGGACGGCTCAAGTCACCCACGTTGTCTTCCTCCTCGTTCCCGCCGCGGTCGACGGGCTTCCCCATCCTGGCAGCCGTTCGGTGCACCGCGTCGGACGGTGGGAACCACTGCCGGGGAAGCCTCGCCGATCAGGTGCCGAACAGTGCTGGGATCTTGTGCACCAGCCGGTACAGCCCGTACAGGAACGGCAGGACCACCCACGCCCAGGCCAGCGTGGTGAGCGCCACGCGTGGGTGGGAGGCCGATCTGGTCGTCCGGGTGCTCATGCTGCTGTCGCCGCCTTCCCCGCCGCCCGCTCGAACACCGGCTGATGGAACTTCGGGTCGACGGGACGGATGAGCTCATTGCAGATGAATGCAGCAGACCAGGAATACGACCTTGTCGGCGTTGGTGGTGAGAGTGATCGCCAGATAGAGCAGGGCGCCGACGCCCAGGTACATGCGGTAGATGTTCTTGCGACCGATCAGGTCGGAGGCCGACGACTAGACGACGCGGCCGAGCATGTTGGCCAGCGACAGGATCGCGACGAACCCTGCGGCCGCGGCAGCGAGACCGCTCCCACCAGGGAAGAAATCGGAGTAGATCGGCGCGGCGCGCTCTCCAGGATGCCGATCCCCCGCGGTCACGTTGAAGCAGAGCACCACCCACAGCAGCCAGAATTGCGGAGTTCTGATCGCGTTGGCCGCCGAGACGGAACCGATGCTCCTCAGCGCACCGGCGGGCAGCGACGTGGGTATCCACCCCGAGGGTTGCCAGCCGTCGGGTGGCACCCGGATGAGCAGCGCCGGTCCCGCCGACCGCGGTCAACATCGACGTCGACCATGGCGCCGCGATCAGCGCCCCGCCGCCGAAACCCATGATCGCGATACCGGTGGCCAGGCCCGGCCGGTCGGGGAACCACGCGATCAGCGTGGACACCGGCGAGATATATCCGATGCCCAGCCCGATCCCGCCGACGACGCCGTAGCCGAGCACGACCAGCCAGTACTGACCGATCGACACTCCTAGGGCGGAGATCAAGAATCCGCTGCAGAAGCAACACATCGAGATGAACATGGCCCAGCGCGGGCCTCTGCGGTCGACGGTGGTGCCGAACAGCGCCGCGGACAGGCCCAGCATCACGATGCCGAGCGTGAACGGCAGCGCACTGGCGACTCCGGAGATACCCTCACCCCCGGCAACACCGACCAGGCGTTCTTCGACTACGGGTGGCGGATCCCGTTCCTGATCAGCGTCGTGCTGGTGGCAGCGGGCCTGTACGTCCGGTTGAAGATCGAGGAGACCCCGATCTTCCGGCAGGCTCAGCAGCAGCCGACGACGTACACCCCGCTGCGGGAGGCGTTCACCCAGGCGCCGCGGGAGATCCTGCTCGCGGCCGGGACCGTCACGATGGCATCGCCCTGTTCTACACCGGCACGACCTACCTCACCAGCTACGGCACCAGCCCCACCGGCGCAGCGCTGAGCCGCACGGTGGTGCTGTGCGGGCTCTCGCTGCTCAGTACCAGCGCCCTCACCGAACCAAGGGCCACGAGCTGCAGCACGCTCGTGAGTGGGAAACAGTGTCATGCACTGTTTCCCACTCACGAGGCCACACTGGTCGGATGGAGCGGACCAGTGCAGGGCGGATCACGCCCCCTCAGAAGCCCGATCTCACCGACGACACCCTCTCCAGCGTGGAGGGACGCGCAACGAGCGTGGCGCAGATGTTATTCGACCGGGTCGCACAGACGCCTCATCGAGAGGCCTACCGGTACCCAACCGACGCCAGGTGGGTATCCCTGACCTGGGAGGAGACGGGTGAGCGCGTCACGCGGCTGGCGGCCGGCCTGCTCGCCCTGGGCATCACCGCCCAGCAGCGAGTGGCGATCGCGTCCGCGACGCGCTTTGAGTGGATCCTGGCCGACCTGGCGATCATGTGCGCCGGCGCGGCGACCACGACCGTCTACCCCTCTGCGATGTCCAGCGACGTCATGTTCATCCTCGACGACTCCGAAAGCCAGGTCGTCTTCGCCGAGAATGACGACCAGATCGCCAAGCTGCGCGATCAGCGCGACGCGCTGTCATCGGTCCGGGCGGTGGTGACCTTCGACGGAAAACCTGACCAGGGCGACGACCCGTGGGTGATCTCCCTGGACGGGCTGGGCGAGCTCGGCGCTGCGCACCTGGCGGAGCACCCGCACGCCGTCGAGGAGCGAATCGCAGCGATCGCCCCAGAACACCTGGCCACCCTGATCTACACCTCGGGCACTACCGGCCAGCCCAAAGGGGTGCGGTTGCGGCACTCGTCGTGGACCTACGAGGGGGCCGCGACCGCGGCACTGGGCCTGCTTGACGTCGAGGACCTGCAGTACCTGTGGCTGCCGATGGCCCATGCGTTCGGCAAGGTGCTGCTGACGACCCAGCTACAGGTGGGTTTCGCCACCGCCGTCGACGGCCGGGTGGACAAGATCGTGGACAACCTGGCCGTAGTGCAGCCCACGTTCATGGGCGCGGCTCCACGCATCTTCGAGAAGGCATACGGGCGTGTCGTCAGCACGGCCCGCTCGGCGGGCTTTCCCAGGGCAATGATCTTCGACTGGGCCTGTGCAGTGGGGCTTGCGGTGTCCCGCCTGGTCCGGCGGGGACAGCCGGTGCCCTGGTACCTCGCGGCTGCGCACGAGCTGGCCGACAGGCTGGTCTTAGGCAAGGTGCGGGACCGGTTCGGTGGGCGGCTGCGATTTTTCATCTCCGGCTCGGCGGCGCTGTCGCAGCAGGTCGCTGAGTGGTTCCATGCCGCCGGAATCCTGATCCTCGAGGGCTACGGTCTCACCGAGACCTCGGCCGGTTCAGTGGTCAACCGCCCGGACCGCTTCAAGTTGGGAACGGTGGGGCTGCCGTTGCCCGGCACCGAGCTGAAGATCGCCGGAGACGGTGAGGTCCTGCTCCGCGGTCCCGGTGTGATGGAGGGCTACCACCACCTGGAGGCCGGGTCCCGCGAGGTGGCCGACGATGAGGGCTGGCTGGCCACCGGGGACATCGGAGAAGTCGACGCCGACGGGTTCCTGCGCATCACCGACCGCAAGAAGGACTTGTTCAAGACCTCAGGCGGCAAGTACGTCGCGCCCTCGCATGTCGAGGGCCGTTTCATGGCGGTGTGCCCGCTGGCCAGCCAGATCGTCGTGCACGGCAACCAGCGCAATTTCTGTGTAGCCCTGATCGCGCTCGACCCCGACGCCGTGACGGCATGGGCCGACCGCCACGGCATGAACGGGATGTCGTATGCGCAGGTCACAGGCTCTCCGGAGATGCGCGCCAGCGTCGAGAGCTACGTTGCAGAGCTGAACTCGCAGCTCAACCGATGGGAGACGATCAAGAAGTTCATCATCCTCGATCACGACCTCACGGTGGACTCCGGCGAGCTGACGCCCAGCATGAAAGTGCGCCGCAGCGTCGTGGAGACCAACTACCGCAAGGCCCTGGACGACCTGTACCCGGGGTGAGCTCCGCCGGTGTCCGGCGGCAGCCGCGATGGGATTCCGACCACTAGCGCGGGGTCGTGCGCGCGGTCAGGGCGGGGTCTCGAGTGCGGTCATCGTGGCAGATGGCACCGACAGGCCCGGGACCATAAGCTGCGGGCGGTGCTGAGCGGCCTGCTCCCGATCGAGAGATCACGGCTAGGACCGGATGCGCTGGCGGGCGTCACGTTGGCGGCGCTGGCCGTTCCGGAGGTCCTGGGTTACGCGAGGATCGCCGGCATGCCGGTGGTCACCGGCTTGTACACGATGTTGGTTCCGATGGCGGTGTTCGCGCTGCTGGGGTCCTCCCGCCATCTCGTGGTTGCCGCGGACTCCGCCACCGCGGCGATCCTCGCGGCCGGGCTGGCCGGAGTCGGGCTGGGCGGGGTCGGCGGTCAGCGTTACGTGCAGCTGGCCGGCACGGCTGCCCTGCTCGTCGGGGTGTTGCTCTTGCTGGCCCGGTTGGTTCGATTGGGCTTCCTGGCAAACTTCCTGTCTCGAACGGTGCTGGTGGGCTTCCTCACCGGGGTTGGCGTTCAGGTGGCATTGGGGCAGCTGGCCGAGATGCTCGGGATCACCGGCGTGGGCGGCGCAACCGCGGCCAAGCTCAGCAGCACCTTGCGCGCGATTCCGCAGATCAACGTCGTTTCTGCGTTGGTCTCGCTCGGGGTAGTCGTGGTGGTGGTCGGCATGCGGAGGCTGACCCGCCGGGTACCGGGAGCACTGATCGCGGTCGTGGGCGCGATCACCGTGAGCCGGATCTTCAATCTGGCCGGGCACGGGGTTGCACTGGTGGGCACCGTCCCGCCGGGGCTTGCGCACCTGGTAGTCCCGAGCATTGCGCCGCAGGACCTCGGCCTGTTGCTGCCCACCGCGGCATCCATGCTCGTAGTGGTCCTGGCACAAAGCGCAGCGACATCGCGGGCTTATGCGGCCAGGTACGACGAGGCGGTCAGCGAGGACCGCGACTTGACCGGCCTGGCCGGTGCCAACGTCGGCGCGGCATTGACGGGCACCTTCGTGGTCAGCGGCAGCCCGACCAAGACGCAGATGGTGGACAGCGCCGGCGGTCGCAGCCAACTCTCGCAGCTGACCGCCAGCGCCGTCGTGGGCCTGATCCTGCTCGTATCCACCGGGCCGCTGGCGTACCTGCCCGTCGCCGCCCTGGCCACCGTAGTGTTCCTCATCGGCATCGAGTTGATCGACGTGGCCGGCATGCGCCGGATTTATGCGGTGCGGCGCGGGGAGTTCGTCGTTGCGCTGCTCACCGCGACCGCGGTGGTGTTCATCGGCGTCGAGCAGGGTGTGCTGCTGGCCATCGTGGCCTCGATCGTCGACCACCTGCGGCACAGCTATGACCCGCGCAGCAGCGTGCTGGTCAAATCCAGCGCCGGACATTGGCAGTCGCTGCCCGTCGTCGAAGGTGCACGCACCGCCGACGGGCTGGTCGTGTACCGATTCGGCACCAGCCTCTATTTCGCCAATGCCTCCCGGCTGGCAGCCGACATCACCACCCTCACCCAGCATGGAGAACCGCTGAGCTGGCTGTGTCTGGACGGCGCGGCAATCGGAGATGTGGACTACACCGCCGCTGCCGTGCTCATCCGGGTGCACGAGCAACAGCAGGCCCGCGGCACCCGATTGGTCTTTTCCAACGTCCTCGGGCCGGTCCGTACTCAACTTGACCGCTACGGGATCACCGCTGCCGTAGGATCAGCCGCCTACTTCGACACTGCCGGAGAGGTCCTCGAGGCCTTCGGCCAAGCTGGCGATCAGGGAGCACGACGGACGTGACCAAGCCGATCTGGAAGTCCGAGCCGGAGGCACATGACTACCCTGCGGCCGCCTCCTACCTGTCGCTGGTCGCGACCGGGGCCCAGGTCGACAACCTCATCGAGCAGCTCAAGTCGGCCCGCAGCGAGGCGCACAAGGCCAAGGACATTTTGCGCGCCGCTGGGCTCCGGCTGTTGGCGAAAGACAATCCACATGTGGCAGCCGACCTGAACAAGGTGCAGGAGAACAAGGCATTGTCACCAGTCCTGCTGATCCGGGGCGACCTGACCCGCGGAATCTCCCTGCAGATCGCTGATGGCTATCACCGGGTGTGCGCCAGTTATCACCTGGACGAAAACATCGACATCCCCTGCCGAATCGCGGACCACCCTCACTGACCATGGCTGTTCGGGGGCGGCCCGTCTTCGCCGTCGCACGTGGGCCCGCCCTCCAAGTGGTCTACACCGTTGGCCGCCCGCGCACAACATGCGATCAATCGGCCAGCGCACTCCACCGTACCGCGAGAACCGAACTCAGTAGTCAACACCAATCGAGTAAGTACCGATAGGCCATTCAAGTCGGTAGCGATAGGCCATTCGGGTTAGTTTGACATCGCTTACGACTCTTCGTATCACCTAGTGTTACTATAAGTGGGTCCGTAGCCCTGAATGAGGGGGCGTAGGCGATAGGCAAGGGGGGCCTGGCCGTGCTGGACGCAATCGTGTGTGACCTCAGGTGTTCACCGCTCAACGTTAGCTACTGCTTGCGGTAGTCGCCCTAGGACAGCCTCGACAACTGCTGTCCCAGCCCAACTTGCCGTGCGGAACCGCCTGAGGTGGGTGGCTGCCCACGACCATGGCGGCGGCCGCACTCGTGAGTCACCCCCATGCCGACACGCCGACTGCAAGCACGCCCGAGTACGGGAGGACAGCGCCGAGTATGAGCAGGCTGGAGGATCGTGAGCTGGTCTTGGGTGTCACGCCTTTCGAGGAGCCCAATGCCCCCCTCACCGTGGCGCTCGCGCGAGCCGGCGCAGTCGGGGTCCTCGACCTGGGCCGGGACGCCGACCGGGCACGAGCGGCGCTGGCGGATGTCTGCCGGTGGTGGCGCGGTGGTTTCGGGGTCCGGTTGCCGGCCGGGTGCCCGCTTACGCCAGCCGACCTGCCCGAGCAGGTCGACCTGGTGGTGCACCGTTTCGGTGCGCGGTGGTCACCGGCTTCCGGGCGGCGGGCGTTCGTCGAGGTCACGTCGGTGGCACAGGCCCGCGCTGCCAGGCAGGCCGGGGTTTCCGGGCTGATCGCCAAGGGGGCCGAGGCAGGCGGCCGGGTCGGCACCACGACGACGTTCGTGCTGCTGCAGCAACTGCTGGCCGACCCGCAGATCCGCATCCCGGTCTGGGCGGCCGGTGGGATCGGGCTGCACACAGCTGCCGCGGCGGTGGCCGGCGGCGCGGCCGGGGTGGTGCTGGACTCGCAGCTGGCGCTGGTGGCCGAGGCTGATCTGCCGGACGAGGTGGTCGCCGCGATCCGGGCGATGGACGGCACCGAGACCGCAGTCGTCGGCGGGCACCGCCTCTACACCCGCCCAGACCTGCCGGTGGTGGACCCCGGCACAGTCGCCACTGGGCTAGGCGCCCGCGAGCTGCGCATGCTGCCGATCGGCCAGGACGGCGCGCTGGCCGCTCCGCTGGCCCAGCGGCATGCGACCGCTGGGGGCGTGGTCACGGCGGTCCGTGCAACGATCATCAACTCGATGCGCACTGCGCGGCGACACGCCGGCCGGGGGGTGGGCTGGGCGCCGCTCATCGCGCAGGGGCCGATGACGAGGGTCAGCGACCAGGCGGGGTTCGCCGCCGAGGTGGCGGCGGCGGGCGGGTTGCCGTTCCTGGCATTGGCGCTGAGCAGCGGCGAGCAGGCGCGGGCGCTGCTGGAGCAGACCGCTGCCCTGCTGGGTGACCAGCCGTGGGGGGCGGGCGTCCTGGGGTTCGTTCCACCCCAGGTCCGCGAGGCGCAGCTGACCGCTGTGCACGAGGTGCGTCCGCCGTACGCGCTGATCGCGGGTGGCCGGCCAGCACAGGCGGCGCCGCTGCAGCAGGCCGGGATCGCGACGTTCCTGCACGTACCCTCCCCCGGCCTGCTGGACCGGTTCCTGGCCGAGGGCGCCAGGCGGTTCGTGTTCGAGGGCCGGGAATGCGGCGGGCACGTCGGGCCGCGGGCCAGCTTCCCGCTGTGGGAGATCCAGCTGCAGCGCCTGCTGGCCCACGACGATGCGCACGGGTGCGCCAGCGAGCTGGAGGTCCTGTTCGCCGGGGGCGTCCACGATGAGCGCTCAGCGGCCATGGTGACCACGCTGGCCGCTCCCCTGGTGCAGCGAGGTGCCCGGATCGGGGTGCTGATGGGTACCGCATACCTGTTCACTGAGCAGGCGGTCGCCGCTGGCGCCATCCGGCCCGGGTTCCAGCGTTCCGCGCTGGCCTGCGAGCACACCGTGCTGCTGGAGACCGCACCCGGCCATACCACCCGCTGTGCGGACTCCCCGTACGTGCGTACGTTCACCGAGACCCGGGCGCAGCTGGTGGCCGCCGGGGTACCGCGCGATCAGATGTGGGACGAGCTGGAGCGGCTCAACCTGGGCCGGCTGCGGATAGCCAGCAAGGGGCTGCGCCGCGACGGCCAAGCGCTCGTCGCAGTGGACGACGAGATCCAGCGCCAGGACGGCATGGTCATGCTCGGCGAGGTGGCCACGCTACGCTCCGCGACCACGACGATCGAGGCGTTGCATGCCCAGGTGACCGAGGGGGCGGCCGACTTCCTCGCCGCGAGGGTCGCCGAGCTGGGCGTCGAGCCGGCCGGCGATGACCAGTCACAGCCACTGGACGTGGCGATCGTCGGCATGGCCGGGGTGTTCCCCGGTGCTCGGGACCTGGCCGACTACTGGGCCAACGTGCTGGCTGGGGTGGACGCGGTCACCGAAGTGCCCCCCGGACGCTGGGACCCGGAGGTGTACTTCGAGCCCGAGGGCGGCCGGGGCACCCCATCGAAGTGGGGCGGGTTCCTGCCCGAAATCCCGTTCGACGCGCTGGCCTACGGCATCCCGCCGGCGGCGCTGGCCAGCATCGAACCGGTCCAGCTGCTGGCCCTGGAGGTGGCAGCCCGGGCGCTGCGCGATGCCGGGTACGCGCAGCGGTCCTTCGACCGGGAACGCACCTCGGTGATCTTCGGCGCCGAGGCGGGTGCCGACCTGTCCAGCGCATACGGGTTCCGCTCGCTGTACCCCGCTTACCACGGGACGCTGCCACCCGGGCTCGACGAGCAACTGCCGACGCTGACCGAGGACTCCTTTCCCGGTGTGCTGGCCAACGTGATCGCCGGCCGGATCGCCAACCGCCTGGATCTCGGCGGCGCGAACTACACGGTGGACGCTGCCTGCGCCTCCGCGCTGGCCGCCCTCGACCTGGCCTGCAAGGAACTGCAGGCCGGCACCAGCTCGATGGTGCTGGCCGGCGGTGCGGACGTGCACAACGGCATCCACGACTACCTCATGTTCGCCGCGGTGCAGGCACTGTCCCCGACCGGCCGGTGCCGCCCGTTCGACGCCGCCGCCGACGGGATCGCGCTCGGCGAAGGCGTCGCGTGCGTGGTGCTCAAACGCCTGGCCGACGCCGAGCGCGACGGCGACCGGATCTATGCGGTGATCAAGGGCATCGGCTCGGCCAGCGACGGTCGGTCGCTGGGGCTGACCGCGCCGCGGCCCGATGGGCAGCGCCGGGCGCTGGAGCGCGCCTACCGGATGGCCGGGATCTCGCCAGCCGACGTCGAGCTGGTCGAGGCCCACGGCACCGGCACCGTGGTCGGGGACCGCACCGAGCTGGCGGTGTTGACCGAGCTGTTCGCCGCGGCCGGCACCCCGACCGGCAGCTGCACGCTGGGATCGGTGAAGTCGCAGATCGGACACACCAAGTGCACTGCAGGACTGGCCGGGTTGATCAAGGCGGCGTGCGCGGTGCACACTGGGGTGCGGCCACCGACCGGCCAGCTGCGGGATCCGAACCCGTACTGGGATCGCAACCGCAGCCCATTCTCCTTCGACCTCGCCCCACGGCCGTGGACGGCTGCGGCGCAACGTCGGGTCGCCGGGGTGAGCGCGTTCGGCTTCGGCGGGACGAACTTCCACGCTGTGCTCACCTCCTACGAGGGGGCACCCGAACCACCGCACGGGCTGGACAGCTGGCCGGCTGAGCTGTTCCTGTTCACTGGTGCGGACCGGGCGGCAGCGGTTGCGGAGCTGGACCGGCTGGCCGAGCTGCTCGCAGTCAATGACTCGGTCGGCCGTCCGTGGCGGCTGCGGGACCTCGCCCGGACGGTGTGCGGTTCTCGTCTCAGCCCACCGGGGGGCCGGGTCTGGGCCGCGGTGGTGGCCGAGGATCTGGACGACCTCGCCACCAAGGTGGAGCGGCTCCGGGCAGGCGCTGGGGCGGACGGTGTCTTCGTCGCGAGCGGCGGCGAGATAGCGGGTCAGGTCGCGTTCCTGTTTCCGGGGCAGGGTAGCCAACGCCCCGGCATGCTGTCCGACCTGTTCGTGGCCTTTCCGCGGTTGCGGCGGTTCCTGGAACTCGGCACCCGGTGGGCCGGCGCGATGTTCCCGCCCGCCGCGCTGGGCAAGGAGGAGTCAGCGCGGCAGCGGGCAGCGCTGACCGACACCCGGGTCGCCCAGCCGGCGCTCGGGGTTGCCGGGCTGGCCATGAATGAGCTGCTCAGCTCGCTCGGGGTGCACCCGGACCAGCTGGGCGGGCACAGCTACGGCGAGCTGGTCGCGCTGGCTGCGGCCGGCGCTCTGGATCCTGCTGACCTGCTGGAACTGAGCGAGGCCCGCGGCCAGGCCATCCTCACCGCGGCCGG
Source organism: Pseudonocardiaceae bacterium (assembly GCA_036521655.1). Taxonomy (GTDB): domain Bacteria; phylum Actinomycetota; class Actinomycetes; order Mycobacteriales; family Pseudonocardiaceae. The sequence goes on from DATDHI010000134.1 coordinate 16,783, forward strand.
CGCCGATCCCGGCACCATGGCCGCGGTCACCGCGCCCTTCGAGCAGATCCGCGCCGTGCTCGGGGACAGCACGGTGGTGATAGCCAACCACAATGGGCCTGCCCAAGCGGTGATCTCCGGACCCACCACGGCGGTGGAGGCCGCGCTGGGCCGGCTGGCCGAGGCCGGCCTGACCGGCACCCGCATCCCGGTGGCGTGCGCGTTCCACAGTCCGGTGGTGGCCGGCGCTGCGCCGATCCTCGCCGCTGAGCTGGATCGCCGAGCCGTCAGCTCACCACAGCTGCCGGTGTGGTCGAACACCACCGCCGCGCGGTATCCGACCCAGCCGGCCGCGATCCGGGGCGCGCTGACCGCACATGTCGCCGAGCCGGTCCGGTTCGTCGAGCAGGTCGATGCGATGTACGCGGCCGGGGTACGGATCTTCGTCGAGGCCGGGCCGGGCCGGGTGCTCACCCAGCTGGTCGGCCCGATCCTGGCCGACCGGCCGCATGTCGCGGTCGCCACCGACGTGCCGGGCGAGCCCGGGCTGCGGCGGCTGCTGCTGGCGCTCGCGGAGCTGACCGTCGCTGGGGTGCCGGTCGACCCGGCCGCGCTGTTCCGCGGTCGCGACGCCCGCACCGTGACGGCGTCCGCGGTGCCGCGCAGACCGGCCTGGGTGGTCAACGGCCACCTGGTCCAGACCGCTGACGGGCAGTACCTGCCGGGCGGGTTGCGTCCGGCACAGCGAGCCCCGGCCGTTGCCGGGCCCGTAACCGGGAGCAGCCGGGATGAGGCCGTGCTGGAGTTCCTGCGCGCTACCCGAGAGCAGGTCGCCGCGCAGCGCGAGGTGATGCTCGGCTACCTCGGCAACCCGACTATTCCGCCTGCTGAGCTGCCTGCCGGGGTGTCAGCTGCGGCCTCGGACAGCGTTACCCGGACCGCTGGACCCGATCCTATGGAGGTGATCGAGCAGGGTGAGTTGACCGGCGAAGCGGTGCTGGCCACCGTGCGCTCCCTGGTAAGCGAGCGGACCGGCTACCCGATAGAGATGCTCGAGGCGGATCTCGACCTGGAAGCAGACCTGAGCATCGACTCGATTAAGCGCACCGAACTGATCGGATTGCTCACCGACCGCCTAGGCGTATCCCACAACGACAACGCGATAGAACACCTAGCTCAACTCCGAACCCTGCGCGCCATCGTCACTTACCTCACCACCGATGACGGCTCTACGTGCGCCGGCAACAGGGTGGGGAGTGGCCACCGAGCGCGACGGTACGTGGTGGATGTTGCTGCCCTGGGTCCGGTAAGCGGGTCGGGTGGGTCGCTTGAGGGGTGCCGGGTCGCCGTCGTAGGGGACGGGGTGGGCATCGCGCTCGAGCTGGCGGTGCTCCTGGAGCGGCGCGGCGCGCTGGTGCAGCTGCTCGGTGCGGACCAGCCCGTCGAGGTGCCGGGAACCGATGTCCTGATCTACCTCGCTGCGCTCGACCGGGGCCGGGGGCCGGTGCTTCCGGCCGGGTTCGCCGTGCTCCGGGATGCCGTGCTCGGCGGAGTCAACCAGCTGTACGTGGTCACCGGCTCGGGTGGCAAGTTCGGTCGGGCGCACAACGCCAACGGAGTGGCCGGGATCGGGCTGCCCGGCCTGGTCCGCACGATCGCCCGCGAGTTCCCGGACCGCGCGATCCGGGTCATCGACGTGGATCCCAAGGAGGAGCCGGTCCACGTCGCCGGGTGCCTGCTCGCCGAACTGCTCACCCGTGACGCTCCGGTGGCGGTGGGTTGCGCGGCCGGGGAGCGGGTCACGCTGAAGCTCGCCGCGGCGCCGCTCGGATCCGCCTCGGTCGGAGCAGCCCCGGTCGGAGCAGCCCCGGTCGGGCCAGACTCGGTGGTGCTGCTCACCGGCGGCGCCCGCGGCATCACCGCCCAGGTTGCGATCGGCCTGGCCCGGGCCGGTGGCGGGCACCTGGAGCTGGTCGGACGCACCCCATTGCCGGTCAACGACGAGGACCCGGTGACGGCGGCGGCCGCCGACCAGGTCGCGCTGCGGCGGGTGCTGGCGCAGTCCGGGGAGCGCAGGCCGGCGGAGATCGAGGCGGAGATCAGCCGGATCCTGGCCCAGCGGGAGATCAAGGCCACGCTGGCCGAGCTGTCCGGGGTAGCCGCCTCGGTGCGCTACTCCGCGGTTGACGTCCAGGACCCGGCGGCGGTCAGCGCCCT
>DATDHI010000135.1:0-16930 GCA_036521655.1 Pseudonocardiaceae bacterium
GGCCCGGCGGCGGCTGGAGGGCGCCGCTGTCGGCTACCTCATCGAGGCGATCGCCGACGAGTCTCAGCAGTACGCCAAGGCCACCGTGCCGCAGCGGTGGAGCGACGAGCTGCAGCAGATCGCGGCAGTGGTGTGGTGGAAGTCCGACCAGGGCTATCTCCTGCCGTGGATGCAGCGGCACGGTCGCAGTGAGGCCGACGGGCTCGCGACTGTGATCGAGGTACTGGCTCTGCTGCTGTCACTGCCGGTACTACCGCGGATCGTGCCGCCGCCGGGGTCCGCAGTCACCGCATCGCCGCGCCGCGGTGTCGACCAGAAGGTGTTGACGCGGGTGCGGGGGCTGCTGGCCAAGGCGGAGTCGACCACCTTCCCCGACGAGGCCGAGGCGCTGTCGGCCAAGGCGCAGGAACTGATGAGCCGGTACTCCCTGGAACAGATTGTGGTAGACACCGCTCCGGGGTCGGACCCATTACCTGCCACCGCTCGCCGGCTGTGGCTGGACAGCCCCTACGTGGCGGCCAAGGCGCTGCTGGTGGGCGCGGTTGCCGGAGCGAACCGGTGCCGGACCGTGCTCTCGGAAAAGCTCGGGTTTACCACCGTGATCGGCGACGAGGTCGATCTGGAGATCGTCGAGCTGCTCACCACATCGCTGCTGGTGCAGGCGACCAGGGCGATGGTGTCTGCGGGCAGCCAGACCACCCGCGCCGGGCAATCCCGGACCCGTTCGTACCGCCAGTCGTTCCTGATCGCCTACGCGACCCGGATCGGTGAACGGTTGACGGCCGCGCGCGACGCGGGCACCGCCGCAGTGCCCGATCAGGCCCGGCTGCTGCCCGTGCTGGCTGCACGGGAGCGGGTGGTGGAGGACCTGGTCGAGTCGATGTTCCCGAAATCAACGTCCCGCTCCTACAGCGTCGGCAACGCCGCCGGCTGGCACGCCGGCCGCGCAGCCGCGGACCTCGCCGTCCTGGACACCCACCAACGACTGCAATCCCGCTCCACCTGACACCCGCGCCACCCCGACGACCCGTTAGCCCGCGGCTACAGTGCCCTGTTGGAGCACCTCGGCTGGCATCGGTCGGTCCAGCCGCCAGGTGATCGCGATCGGCCGTTCGCCGCGGTGCTCCACCAGCCTTGCCTCACCCAAGAACAGGTATGGCGCCGAGCCCAGGTCGTCGTAGCGTGCAGCGCGCACAAATAGGAGCACCCGGCTGTCGCCGGCGAGGTAGCGGCGGCCTGTAGTCGAGTCGCGGGACGTGCTGTTCTGGGATTCCCAGTGAAACAGATCCGCTGCGAGCGGATAGTCGCGGTATCGGGTGGTGGGTGAGAAATCGCGGTCCTCCTTGCGCAGGGTCACCAGCAGCGCGTCCACTCCTGTATCGGAAGCCCAGGCCACACCCGCAGCCATACCGGAGGGTTTGCGCTCCCACGTCGCCCACCCGAATCCGGCCAGTATTTCTTCACGACGGTAGCTGGCGTGCGAGAGTAGCGGGACGCATGGGATTTCAAGTGCGCGAGGGACGTGCCGGGCCCGATCAGTGGTGAGTGCCAGAAGCTCGCCGATCTCAGCCGCGACGGCCGGATGAGCGCGCAGCTGGGCCAGACCGTCGTCGTAGGACGCGAAGTCGCCACGGTTCGGCCACAGCGTGAAGAACAGCATCCGCGCGATCGCCTGCTCGTGCGGGGTGAGGTAACCGTAGGACGGCCCATCCGCCGCAACGAGCCGGGTATAGACTGCCGACCGCTCTGGGTCATTGGTATGGGACAACGCGACCACCCGCCGCAGCAGCGCCTCGTCATCCGGGCCTGCGTGCAGTGTGGAAATTCCGGCGGCCCGGCGCAGCCCCGTCCAGCTCTGCCCCGGCCGTCCGTAGATGTCGGCAAGCTCGCTCCCCGACTCGGACAGGAACTCCGCGAGCGGCAGGTCGCCATACAACCGGATGTCGGCAACCAGCTCACGCCGCGAGCGCGACAGCGCACCGCGGACGTTGTCGAGCACGATGTTGCGGGCTACCCGGTCGAGGAGCAGCTGCGATCCCGGGGGCAGGAAAGGGAATCCACATTCGATCTCCTTGACCAACCGGCTGCGTGACGTTCCGGTCAGCGCTCGGTAACGCAGGTCGAACCGGTACTCGCGACGGTGCTGCCCGATAAAGTCCAACACCGTGAGTACAGCCTTGCCCGGCGTGCGCCGCAGCCCCCGTCCGAGTTGTTGCAGGAACACCGTCGCGCTCGACGTCGGCCGCAGCAGCAGCAGAGTGTCCACATCGGGCAGGTCGACGCCCTCATTGAACAGGTCCACGGTAAACAGGCACCTAACATGACGGTTGCGGAGCGCGGCAGCAGCCTGCGCCCGCTCAGCGAGCGGGGTCTGACCGGACAGCGCCCTCGACGGGATCCCGGCCTCGGTAACACCCGCGCCATGTATGCGGCATGCGCCACCGACACGCAGAAGCCGAGTGCCCGCATCCGGCTGGTGTCAGTCACCTGGCGATCCAATGCTTTCAGTACTATCGCGGCCCGCGCGTCGTTCCCCGTGTACAGCTCGGAGAGTCCGGCGACGTCGTAGGCGCCACGGCTCCACTCGACTGCAGTGAGATCGGTGTTGTCGGCAATGCCGAAGTAGTGGAACGGGCAGAGCAGGTTCTGGTCGAGGGCGTCGCCCAGCGGCAGTTCGTAGGCGGTGCGCCCGTCGAAAAAGCTCCGCACATCGACGCCGTCGGCGCGTTCCGGGGTGGCGGTGAGTCCGAGCAACTCGCCAGGATGCAGCCGGTCCAGCAACCGGCGGTACGTCGCGGCCTCGGCATGGTGGAACTCGTCGATGACCACGACGTCGAACTGCGGCAGCTGATCCATTGTGGACAGCGACTGCACGGATGCGAATACGTGCTTCCACTGCTGCGGACGCTGCCCGCCGACGTACAGCTCCCCGAACGTCCCGTCGGTCAGTACCTCACGGTAGGTGCGGAGCGCTTGGTCGAGGATCTCCTTGCGGTGCGCGACATACAGCAGCGACTCGCTCGGACCCAGGTGACGCAGCCGCTGGTAGTCCAGCGCAGCAACGACCGTCTTACCGGTGCCGGTCGCAGCGACGACGAGGTTGCGGTGCCGGTCGTGCACGGTGCGCTCAGCGTCGAGCGCCTCCAGGATTCGCTCCTGATGCGGGCGCGGACGTACCTCCAGGCCGGACAGCGTGATCGCGCCGCTCTCGGTCCCCAGCGCTCTGTCCAACAGTTCGGCATCGCGGTCTGGATCGTAGGAGCGGAAATCGGGATCGTTCCAGTACGTGTCGAAGGTGGCTTCGAACTTGCGCACCAGTACTGGTGTGGCGATCGTGGAGATCCGTACGTTCCACTCCAGACCGTCCAGCAGCGCGGACTTCGACAGGTTCGAGCTGCCGACATATCCGGTGTCGAAACCGCTGTTGCGACGGAACAGCCACGCCTTCGCGTGCAGCCGGGTCGACTGCGTATCGTAGTGGATTCGTACCTCGGCGCCGACTCGACGGACCAGTTCGTCCAGTGCCCGGCGTTCGGTGACGCCCCGGTAGGTCGTCGTGATCACCCGCAATGCCACGCCACGCTCGCGCAGCGCTTCGAGCTCATCGGTCAGCACCCGGATGCCGTGCCAGCGGATGAAGGCGCAGAGCAGGTCAACCCGGTCAGCGCTGGCGAGCTCGGCGCGCAGTTCCGCGCCCAGCGACGGCTCACCAGGGGTGTTGGTAAGCAATGCAGCGTCCGACAGCGGCGTCGCTGGCCGCGCGACCAGATGGTGGACGCCGGGCGCTTCCGGGAGGGTCAGTGCAAGCAGTTGCTCCAGTGCCATCACGGCGTCGGCATCGTCGGTCACCTGCGCGAGCAGGTCGTTGATCTTCTCCAGGCGCTGGTGATGCGGCTCTTCCAGCAGTGCCCGGCGCACCGCATCTGCGACATGTCGCGCCAGCACGTCTGGTGCCTCAGCAGGCTCGACCTCGCCGAACCAAGGTGTGTGGGGGACAGCGCCCAGCGCGCGGTTCAGCCCGCGAGTATGCAGCGACTCGTAAGCGCCCGCGGGAAGTCCCTCGTTCACCGGCGCAGCGTCGCACGACCCATCAACTTGCCGGCCACCGCAGCCCGACTAGTTGCTGCGTCCGGAATGTTGGCCATTCAGGTGTCAGTCGAACTCGCCGTCGCGGACTCCCGCGGTGAATGCCGCCCACTCGGGAGAGGTGACGATCAGGGCTGGGCCGGTGGGGTTCTTGGAGTCGCGGACTGCCCGGCCGGCGTCGGGGTTAGCGACCTCCACGCAATTGCCGCCGCCGGGTACCGCTGCGGCTGCTCTTGATCCAGTTCAAATGGGGCGAAGCTGCCGGCCGGGGTGATGGTGTCGATGCCATCCGCGAGCACGGCCACGGCCACGTCGACGCCGCCTTCGTCGAATAGCTAGCCCGGCGCGCCGAGCGGCGGGCCTGGGTTTGTGATCTCGTCCCAGGCCCGCCGGTCAGCTCATGGTCAGGCCGACGGCATGGTCCCCACGACGTGGAAGGGGGCCCCGTTCGGGTCGGTGATTCCTGCCATCCGTCCATACGGGGTGTCGTGCGGCTCAGCCAGGACCGTGCCACCGGCCGCAGTGGCGCTGGCAACCGCCGCATCGGCGTCGGCCACCAGGAAGTAGGGCAGCCAGTGCGCAGGGGTGCCTTCCGGAGCGCCCATCATCCCGCCGATGCCGCCGACCGGCTCGCCGTCTCTGGCCGCGTCGAAATGGATGGTCGTGTAGTCCGGTGGCGCGCCCTCGATGGGCTCGTAGCGGTAGCCGAAGGCCGACGTGTAGAACCTGCGGCCGGCGTCCGGGTCCGGCAACCGCACATCGGTCCAGACCAGCGACCCGGGCTCCATGTAGACCCCCGCACCGATCATCCCGGCGGCCTGCCATACGCCGAAGGCGGCGCCCTGCGGGTCCTGCGCCAACGACATCCGCCCGCTGCCCGGGATGTCGAACGGCTCGGCCAGCACCGTCCCGCCGTTCTCGCCGATCAGTTTCGCGGTGCCGTCGGCGTCATCGCTGGCCAGGTAGACAGTCCACGCCGGGCGCTGGCTTTCGTTCTGCTGCGGGCCAATGGCAGCGACGGCGCGGCCGTCGACCTGGCAGATCTGGTAATGACCGAAGTCCGCGCCGGTGTCGACGAACGACCAGCCGAAGACCGCGCCGTAGAACGCCTTGGCGGCCGCGAGGTCAGGCACGGAAACGTCGACCCAGCAGGGCGTGCCGGTGGGCCACGGGTCAGTTCGGATGGGCATGTGAACCTCCTCTTCAGGGAATCGGACGGCGCCCAGCAAAGCACCCTCCCCTGACAAGACAGAGGCCCGGCGCGGGATGCCCGCCAAGGCGGCCAGAAACCTCACCCGTCCGGTCCAGCGCCGGCCAGCCTCACGGCGCTGGTACCTTGCGGCGGCCCAGGTGTCGGCCGAACGTGATAAGGAATTCCCTGTGCGCATGAGTTTCACTGTCGAGGACGAAGACACCTTCCACGCCAGCAGGGACGAGTTGCTGGACGACTATGCGAGATGGCTCGCCTCCTCGAACGCCGAGGGGGATGCCGGTGACGCGGGTGTGGTGCTGGACTGGAAGTGGGGCTACCAGGACGGTGAGCTGGGCCGGTGGACGGTGGCCGACCTGGAGGAGTTCATGCTCGACTGGTGTCCCCGCAAGCTGTCCCTGCCAGCTGAGGACTGTGCCGACTTCCCCCGCTCGATCCGCGCCTTCATGACCTTCCTGGCCGCCCGGGGATTGCTCGCACCCGGCAGTGGCACGCTGTCTCACCTGCAGCGCTGCTGCGAGAGCAGCACCGCGCGTTTCGTGACGAAGATGGCCGACCCGGCGAATTACGGGCTCGCCAAGGGGCTCTTCGCCGGCGCGGGCGGCCTGGATCCGGGCCTTGTAGAAGCGGACGTCGCCGCCCTTATGCAGCGGATCAACAGTATCGACGAATTGCCGACCCTCACTGTAGGGCCGGCCCAGCTGCCCGAGCCGGCGGAGCGTGCGGAGTCCGCCGCAGCCGCCCCGGTGCTGAGCCAGCTACAGCTGCTGTGGGAGTTCTGCGCTGCACCGGGACGCCCGTTGACGCAGAAGGGCAACCTGCGGCTGGCCGACGCCCGGCATCTGGTCGACGCGCTCGGCACCGGCGACGTGCCCGACCTGGAGATCGGCGACTACCAGCGCACCCTGCGCTCAGCCGATGACCTGCCGGTGCTCAGCTGGCTGGTGGAACTGGCGATCGGCGCCCGCGTGCTGCGCCGGCACCGGGGCCGGCTGGTGGCCGTGGCGCGGTGGCGCCAGCTGTCCCCGGTGGAGGCCCTCGACCGGTTGGTCGACACGGCCGTCGAAGCGGGCCTGTCCGGGGCTCTGTCGCCCTACCTGTACTGGATGGAGACTGTGCAGGACGTCGTCGACGGGGGCGTCGGGCGGCTGCTCGCCGAGCTGATCGACTGGCAGGCGGCCGGTAAGCCGGTGCCTATCGACGAGCTCGCGGAGCTGATGGTCATGGCCGTTGTCCGGTCGTTGTCCGGCCTTGATGACGTCCACGTCGACGTCGTGCACGGTTGGATCCGCGATCAGCTGGACCGGCTGGCCGCGCTCGGCGTCGTCACGCTGCACGGCGTGCAGGGCGTCCCCACCGGGTGGCGCGGCACGCAGGCGCGCGGCGGTGTCGCTGAGCTCACCCCGGCCGGTGTTCCCGTCGCGGTCCGGCTCGCCGAGGAGCTCGGCATTATCGTGCTCAGCCGGCCCGACCCGGCCACCGCGACCGCCCGGGACCTCATCACGCTGATCGAGCACCTCCAGCCGGAGACATGGCTCGCCGACACCGCCGCGTGGGTGGCGCACCGCGGTGCCGGGCCGGCCGCGCGGCAGATCGTCACCGTGCTCAACGACGCCGAGACACCCGCGCCGGTAGTGCTCGCCGTGCTCACCCAGCTTGACGGGTTGGTCGGCGAGCACGCCATCCCCGCGGTGAAGACCATGCTCGACGGGCCGCACGACAGCTTCGCCGTCCAGTCGCTGCTGCTGGCGGGCGCGCTGGACCCCACGGAGGTCGATCGCGACCGCTTGGTGCGCGCCGGGATTGACTTCATGGCCGTCAGATACGACGTCGGCGGACCCGATGACCTGTTCGCCATGCTGGTCTCCGGAGACGGCGGAACGGACGAGCAGTCCGCGGTGCTGGACAACCTCTGGCGTACCGAGCATCCCCGGCTGGCCGAACTGCTCCAGGTCATCGGCGAGCACCACCCCGACAAGCGAGTCGCCAAGTCGGCCCGCAAGACGCTGCTGCAGCACCGCAGCTTCGTGGCCAGCCACCCGTCGGCGGTGCCCGACGACTCCTCGGGACCAGTGGTTACGGACTCGGGTCAGCCGGTGATCGGGTGACTAATTGCGCTTGCGCCGCTTCCGTCACCGCGCGCTAGCGCGCACAGCCCAGGGCAGCTGGCGCAGGGGGTGTCGCAGGAGTCCGTTGCGCCGGACGGCTCGGCTTGGGTGGCGGGGCCCTTCTTCTCGTCCTCGCTCAGGTGGCCGAGGTACTCGTCGAACTCCTGCGCCACCCGGGCGAAGACCACATCGCCGAACGCTGCCGTGCCCGATGCCTCGGTCAGCGAGCGGCGGCCGGCCAAGACGTCATCGATCAGGGAGCGGAACTCGTCGTTGTCGCTCCGATCACGCAGCAGCGCGAGCGCGTCACGAAGTTCCTCGGACATCTCCGGGTCAGTGCACGCGACGTCCGTCAGGGGCTCGTGATTGGCCATCATTCCTCATTCTGGGGTGATCGTAGGCACTGCAAACGGCAGCATTGTCCACGTGGACCCGAGATCAGGCGGTGGGCGCGGTGACCCTGAGGTGAGCCCTGCGGATCCCCCATCACTGTACCGGGCAGCACAGCGCTCCGGCCGCAGGATGTCTGGTTACTACCACAACAACGTCCGGGTCGGACCGGTTCTCGTCCGCATCCCCGTTCCTGGGGCCGAACAGATGGACCTGCGCGGTTGGCCCGAGCCGGATGTGCTGTGCGCGGTCACGCCGCACGTCGACGGTGTCCCCCGGCTGCTGCACTCATGCGGCGATCCCCCGTTCCAGATCCACGAGTTCGTCAGCGGTCAGCAACTGAACGAACTCGCACCACGTGGTACCCGGGTGCCGCCACAGGTGATCCCAGCAGTGCTGAGACTGTTCGACCAGTTGGCGACCGTCCCCTTCGACGAGCTGCCCCCACTTCCAGTCGGCTGGCCCGACGACAGCAGGGATTTCGCGCGAATGCTGTCAGACGTCACGCAACAGGTATTCGACGACCACCGGGGCGAGCTGTTTCGGGCACTGGGCATTCCCGACGATCCCCTGGCCACGGTGGTGGCGGCGTGGCCGGCGATGACCACTCGTCCCTTTCGGGTGGTGCACGCCGATGTGCACCGAAAGAACATGATCAGATCCTCGGGTGGAGTCTTCTTTCTCGACTGGGAACTCGCGCTGTGGGGAGACCCGGTGTACGACCTGGCCGTTCATATCCACAAGATGGCCTATCGCGACGACGAGTTGCACGCCCTGCTCGCCGGCTGGGCGGCGCAATCCCCCGACGCATGGTCATGGCGCGACGATCTGGCCGGCTACCTGCGCCATGAACAGGTGAAATCCGCGATCGTCCACACGCTCAGATACACCAGGGAGATCCTCACCGAGGGCACTTCGGTGGCGCGGCGCGATATCCTCACGAGCAAGCTGGCCGGCGATCTGAACACCGCCAGACGCATCTGGGGCCTACCGCCCAACCTGACCGCCCTGAACGTCGCCCGCGTCATCACGGAGTGGACAGACGACGAGGACCGCTGAGCGAGTCCCGCAAGCGGATCGATCAGCGGGACACAAGCAAGGAAGCTTGTCAGCGGATTCCGCCGAGAACCTGCCACGCCGGAATTCTCTCGCGGGTGCCGGGGCGGTGCATCAGATCGGATTGCGGCCTGATGAGTTCAGGCCTTCGGCGCGGTCTGAGCTGGTATGCCCAACCGTGAGCCCATCGAGACGACCAACCTCGACACGATCTACGGATCGCAGACGATCCCGTGGAGCCGGCCGCGCGACCTCCTCGCCGTCGGTGCGCTCGGCCCCGCGGTGACGTTTGTCCTCGGCACCGTGCGGCCCGACGGTCGGCCGCATGCGGCCGGGATCGGCGCCGCCTGGTACGACGGCGATCTGTACTTCCAGTGCGGACCGACGACCCGCAAGGCACGCAATGTCGCGGCGAACCCGGCCTGCACCATCTTTGGGAGCCTGCCGGGGATGGACCTGGTCTTTGACGGTGAGGCCGGGCGCGTCGCTGACACGGCGACGCTCGAGGCGGTGGCCGCAGTCTACCGCGAGGGCGGGTGGCCCGTGCAGGTGGAGGGCGACGCGTTCACCGCGCCATACAGCGCGCCGAGCGCCGGCCCGCCGCCGTGGCACCTCTACCAGCTTGCGGCCCATACCGTGTTCGGTGTCGCGGGCACCGAGCCGCACGGCGCGACGCGTTGGCGCTTCTGAGGGCTGGACGCGCGGCTCAGACCACGGCCGCGTCCGGCCGGCAGCGGTCGGTCCGGCGTCGCGGTGGTTCGCCCTCAGGTGCCCGGCGCGTCGGGACGAAGATCGGGACGCCGTCGTGGTGGTCGCCGCCCCAGTAGTCGGCCAGCTCACCGGTGCGTTTGCCCGTGACGACCGCACCGGTGGCCTGAGCACCGCCGGGTCCAACGTCGATCCCGCGTCGCTGGACGATCCGGACCTCGACGAGGCGATGCGCCGTTACCGGCGCGAGTTGCACGTGTACTGCTACTCGGGTCAACGCCCGCGGGCGTACTTGGCGGTGAGCTGGGCCTGGCCCAGCACCTTGCCGGACAGAGCGTAGGGCAGGTCGAGGCGCGGGCTGGCGCCCTCGGCCAGGCCGCTGGGCTCCGACAGGGCGAGCAGGCTGAAGCTGAAGCGGTGCGCCTTGCCGAACGGGGGGCATGGTCCTCCCCAATCTGTGCGGCCGTAGTCGTTCTTGCCGCCGACGGCCTCTCCCGGCGCCTTGCCCTCCTCCAGCCCGCCGCTGGCGGGGTTGAGCCCGAAGAGGACCCAGTACACCTGGGTGCCGCCCGGGCCGTCAGGATCCTCCAGGAGCAGGACCAGCTCGGCGGTGCCCTCCGGGACCTCCGACCACGCCAGCGGGGGCGACACATTCTCGCCGTCGCAGGTGTACTGCTTGGGAAGGAACCCGTTGTCGGCGAATGCCGGGCTGCTGAGCGTGAACGCCATGGTGGATCACGCTATCAGCCGTCCTCAAACGCCCGGAAATTGTCGGTCCCTTTTGCGACAATTGACGCCTGTCTCATCGAACGGAGGATCCACATGCCCGCGGTCGGATTGTCGCACTGGCTGGCACCCGTGATCGTCACGTTGTGCTGGGGTCTGTTCGTGGTGGTCTGGCTGGCCGGAGCGATCTACAACACCCGCCGGGCACCGGCCGTGCGGGAGCGCTCCGCCTTCGCTGGGGAATGGATCATCGGCATCGTCGCGGTCGTGCTGCTCGATCGGGTCGTGCCGGTGCAGATCTGGCGTCCGATCACCGTCGACGCCTGGTGGCTGGTGCTGCTCGGCGCCGCCGTCCTGGTCGTCGCTACCGGGTTCACCCTGTGGGCCCGCGTCGCGCTGGGCACGATGTGGACTTCGTCGGCGGTCGTCAAGGACAACCACGTGTTGCGCACAGGCGGGCCGTATGGCATCATCCGGCACCCGATCTACACCGGATTGCTCGGGATGCTGGCCGGCACCGCCCTGATCGAGGGACTGGGTCGGTGGGTCGTCTTCTTCGCCGTGGGCGTGCTGCTGGTCGAGGTGAAGATCCGGTCCGAGGAACGGCTGCTAGCCCGAACCCTCGACGGGGCCTACGACCAGTACCGCCAACGGGTACCGCGACTCATCCCCGCGCTACACCGGCGTCCCTAATTCCCTCATGCCCCGCGTGTCGTGCTCCAGTGCCCCGCGTGTCGTGCCCTCATGCACGGTGTGTCGTGCTCTGGTGCACGGCGTGGAACGCGTCCAGGGTCGCATCGCTGAACAGCACGAAGCGGGCCTCGCGGACCCTGGTAGGCGTCTGCCGGACGGTGGTCAGCGCGATGCGAGCGGCGCCATCCAGCGGCCAGCCGTAGATCCCGGCGGACACCGCAGGTAAGGCGAGGGTCTGAACGCCGAGCTCGTCGGCGACTCGCAGCGACTCGCGGTAGCAGGAGGCGAGCAGGTGGGAGCGGTCCTCGGTCTCGGTGTACATGGGCCCAACAGTGTGGATCACCCATTGAGCCGGCAGATCACCTGCGGTGGTGGCGACGGCCTGGCCGGTAGGCAGCCCGTCTGGGTAGCGGCTGGCCCGCAGTTCCCGGCATTCCGCGAGGATCGTCGGCCCACCGCGGCGATGGATCGCGCCGTCCACGCCGCCCCCGCCGAGCAGTGAGCTGTTGGCGGTGTTCACCACGGCGTCGACGTGCTGCTCGGTGATATCGCCCCGCACCAGGGTGATCAGCGCTGCCATTACCTCAATGTAGCTACCAGCCGATGTGGCAGACTCCCGGCACTTGCGTGCACGCCATGTGTCAAGGGGAATACGATGAGTAACATCCGGCATCAACGAGCTGACTGTGGGGCTACAACCAAGCGGGCCCCGCTGGCAGCGAGCCTGGTCGTGACCGGCTTGGTGATCGTGCTGGCGGGTTGTGGCGCAGGTAAGACCGCGGCCCCGGCGTCCGTCCCACCGAGCACCACGGAGGAAGCCAGCCCGATCCCGCCGGTGCAAAACCCGCGCGACGTCGCCGTGCTGGCTCGCCGACCGTGTGAGTTGCTGACCTCGCAGCAGGCGACGCAGTTCGGGCTCGACCTCCCGCCGAGCCAGTACGACGCCGCACTCGGCGATGTGGGCTGCAAGTGGACGAGTACCCGCGATCGACGCACAGTCAAAATCGATACGTTCACCAACAACCCGACCTTGGAAATCGTCTACTACCGGGAACGTCTTCGCCCGTACTTCGAGCTCACCGATATCGCCGGGTATCCTGCGACCGTCACGCGATCGAACCCAGATCTGCCGCATTGTGATGTTGATGTCAAACCAGCGGAGCGGCAGAGCTTCTCGTTGAGCTACGACTCGGACGCATTGAAAAGCGACCCCCAGCAGGCGTGTGTGGTGGGCAAGCAGGTGGCCGCGGCGGTGCTGACGAATCTGCCGCCGAAGAGTTGAGGGAATCAGTGAGGCCGGTGTAGCGCGGGGACGAGTCGCGGGCGGTACTGGTCGTGGGCTCCGTCGAGCACCTACCGAGAACCGCTCCGACCTGCTACCGCGAGTGGCCGACGGGGCAGCGCGACGTGGCACGCTTGGCCGGATCGGGAAGTGGCGGTGCCGACCCGCACGAACCCGGCTCATAGCGCTAGGTGAGGAGCCTTCCTGCCCCGACGCGGTCCCGAACCTGTTACGGCACTGTTCATGATCGTCAATTTGAGAATTGGCCGCGCTGGCCGTGGCTGTTTCTTCCCAATCGGTGATCACTACCTGGGCTCACGATCCCAGCGCTGGCGCAAGCCACCTGCGCCGTTGCAACACCGGATGCCGTCGCGCCGTTCACCAGAGCACGACACACCGGGCAGGGGAGCACGACACGCGAGGACGGGTGTCGATTTGGGGGAGCTCCGCCGACGCCGGAGTGAAGATCGCGGGCGAGGCGTTGCAGGGTGTGGAGACCGCCACCACGGTCCGGGTCAAGGATGGCGAGCGGGTCCTCACCGACGGGCCGTTCGCCGAGACCCGGGAGGTAATCGGCGGGTTCTACCTGCTCGACGTCCCGGATCTGGACGCCGCGCTGGACTGGGCCGCCCGCTGCCCCGGAGCTAAGTACGGCTCCATCGAGGTGCGCCCGATCATGGTGTTCGACACCCCCTGAGACGACGAGCGGGCGGGCAGCCGATTCTGTCGAGGCCGT
Organism: Pseudonocardiaceae bacterium; assembly: GCA_036521655.1. Lineage (GTDB taxonomy): Bacteria > Actinomycetota > Actinomycetes > Mycobacteriales > Pseudonocardiaceae. The sequence goes on from DATDHI010000135.1 coordinate 12,996, forward strand.
GTTCCGGGAGGAATGGAGCCGGCTGCTCGCCACGCTCGTCCGGCAGCTGGGTGATCTGGACCTGGCCGAGGAGGTCGCCGCCGACGCCGTCACCGCGGCGCTGGAGCACTGGCCGACCGACGGGGTGCCGACCCGGCCCGCCGCCTGGCTGCTGACCGTGGCCCGGCGGCGCGCGCTGGACCGGCTGCGGCGGGACCGCGCCTACGCCGCCCGGCTGGCGTTGTTGCAGGTGGAGGTCGACCGCGCCGAACCCGCCCAGCTTGCCACTGACGATGGTGACGTGCCTGACGAGCGGTTGCGGCTGTTCTTCACCTGCTGCCACCCGGCACTGCCGCTGGAGGCGCAGACCGCGCTGACCCTGCACTGCCTGGCCGGCTTCAGCACCCCGGAGGTGGCACGGGCGTTCCTGGTGCCCCCCGCGACGATGGCCCAGCGGATCGTCCGGGCCAAGCGCAAGATCCGCGACGCCCGGATCCCCTACCGGGTGCCTGACGCGGCGACCCTGCCCGGCTGGCTGCCGGGCGTGCTGCGGGTGATCTACCTGATCTTCACCGAGGGCTACGCGGCCAGCAGCGGAGCCGACCTGATCCGCGACGACCTGGCCGACGAGGCGATCCGGCTGGCCCGGATCCTGCACCGGCTGCTTCCCGGGGATCGCGAGATCATCGGGCTGCTCGCGCTGCTGCTGCTCGTAGACGCCCGCCGGGCGGCCCGTACCGGCCCGTCGGGTGAGCTCGTGCTGCTCGCCGACCAGGACCGATCATTGTGGAATCCCGACCTCATCGGGGAGGGCCGCCGGCTGGTCGTCGCTGCCCTGACCGGGAGCGCGCCCGGCCCGTATGCGCTGCAGGCGGCCATCGCCGCGGTGCACGACGAAGCGGCCACCGTCGCGACCACGGACTGGCCGCAGGTTGTCGCGCTGTATGACGTGCTGGGGTCGGTGGCCCCCTCGCCGCTGGTGGAGCTCAACCGCGCGGTGGCGGTCGCGATGGTCGACGGGCCCGCGGCGGGTCTGGCCCTGCTCGACACCTTGGACAGCCTGGGTGCCTACCACCTGCTGCACGCCACCCGCGCCGATCTCCTGCGCCAGCTTGGCCGACCAGCCGACGCGGCGGCCGCCTACCGCCGGGCGCTGGAGCTTGTCGGCAACGAACCCGAGCGCGCCTTTCTGACCCGCCGACTGGCGTCGCTGCCCCAGAATCGCGCAATGCCGGGGGATGCATAGGGACCGGGGGATGCATAGGTAAGAGCCCCGGCGGTCGGGGGGGAATCGCCGGGGCTCTCACCAGGCATATCGCGGCGGGCCCGCGCCGTGTTACAACTGCCCAGTCGCGACATTTGCCGATCACGCAGTGCGATCAGGCAGTGTTGTAACGTCTACGTAACAACGCCGTTGTTCGCAGCCGCCGAAAATCGCACGTTACTGCGAAGGGAGGCGAGGACTGGGATACCTGGGTGAACGAGGTCGTGCTGCAGTAGTCCGAACAGGGCAGGCGCTGGCTCCGGGGCCAGGGCGGTAGGAGACCATGTTCCTCACCTTTGGGAGGAGACGCGTATGAGCCAGCCAGACCTCAAACCGCGAAGCCGGGACGTCACCGACGGCATGGAGCGGGCCGCGGCCCGTGGCATGTTGCGCGCCGTGGGCATGCGCGACGACGACTTCGCCAAGCCGCAGATCGGGGTCGCCTCGTCCTGGAACGAGATCACCCCGTGCAACCTGTCCCTGGACCGGCTCGCCAAGGCCAGCAAGGAGGGCGTGCACGCGGGCGGTGGCTTCCCCATGGAGTTCGCCACGATATCGGTCTCCGACGGCATCTCGATGGGGCACGTCGGGATGCACTACTCGCTGGTCTCCCGCGAGCTGATCGCCGACTCGGTGGAGACCGTGGTGGAGGCCGAACGGCTGGACGGGACAGTGCTGCTGGCAGGCTGCGACAAGAGCCTGCCCGGGATGCTGATGGCAGCCGCCCGGCTCGACCTGGCGGCGGTGTTCCTCTACGGGGGCACGATCCTGCCCGGCCTGGTCGGAGACCGCGAGGTCACCATCATTGACGCCTTCGAGGCGGTGGGCGCCTGCGCCCGGGGCCTGATCAGCCGGGCCGAAGTCGATGCGATCGAACGCGCACTGTGCCCCGGTGAGGGTGCCTGCGGCGGCATGTACACCGCCAACACGATGGCCTGCGCGGCCGAGGCGTTGGGCATGTCGCTACCCGGCTCGGCCAGCCCGCCTGCGGTCGACCGGCGCCGCGACGGTTTTGCCCGGGCCAGCGGATCCGCGGTGGTGGACCTCATCCGCCGCGGGATCACCGCCCGCCAGATCCTCACCCGGGAGGCGTTCGACAACGCGATCGCGGTCGTGATGGCCTTCGGCGGCTCCACGAATGCGGTGCTGCACCTGCTGGCCATCGCCCACGAGGCCGGGGTGGCGCTGGAGCTGGACGACTTCAACCGGATCGGCGACAAGGTGCCGCACCTGGCCGACGTGAAACCCTTCGGCACGCACGTGATGGCGGCCGTGGACCACGTCGGCGGCGTGCCGGTGGTGATGAAGGCGCTGCTGGACGCGGGACTCCTGCACGGCGACTGCCTCACCGTCACCGGGCGCACCGTCGCCGAGAACCTCGCCGAGCTGGCTCCGCCCGACCTGGACGGCAAGATCCTGCACCGCCTCACCGACCCGATCCATCCCACCGGGGGGATCACCATCCTGCGCGGGTCGCTGGCTCCCGACGGCGCGGTGGTGAAGAGCGCCGGTTTCGACTCGTCCCGTTTCGAGGGTACCGCCCGGGTGTTTGACGGTGAGCAGGCTGCGATGGAGGCCATCGGGGACCTCGCCCCCGGCGACGTCGTGGTGATCCGTTACGAGGGTCCGCGTGGCGGGCCGGGGATGCGCGAGATGCTCGCGGTCACCGGGGCGATCAAGGGCGCCGGGATGGGCAAGGACGTCCTGCTGCTCACCGACGGGCGCTTCTCCGGCGGCACTACTGGCCTGTGCGTCGGGCATGTGGCGCCTGAGGCCGCACACGGTGGCCCGATCGCCCTGGTCCGCAACGGCGACCCGATCGTGCTGGACATGGACCGCCGCGAGCTGAACCTGCAGGTCGATGCGGAGGAACTGGAGCGGCGCCGCCAGGAGTGGAAGGCCCCCGAACGCCCGCTGCGCGGCGTGCTCGCCAAGTACGCCCGCCTCGTTGGCTCCGCCGCCGAAGGTGCCGTCTGTGGGTAACCCGTGAGTGGCGATGCGAGCTATAGCGGTGCCTAATTTTATTACCTACTTGTCACCTGCGGGATCGACGCCGTCGCCGCCTCCGAGATGTCGGGCGTGTAGGCCGCTGCGGTTCGGTGGGTCAGGGTCCGTCGAGTCCGATGATGGTGCCGAATGGGTCGGTGAGTTGGCAGATCTGTGTTGTGCGTCGATGCGTAGTGGGCCGCGGTGGTGGGTGCAGCCGGCTGCGAGGAGGTGTTCTCGGGCGGTGCGCAGGTGGTCGACGGCCCAGTAGACGACGGGGCTGCCGCCGCGCGGGTTGCGCTGATCTTCGGTGGGGTGGAATCCGTATTCGATGCCGTTGAGGTCGAACCAGGCGTACACCGAGTCGCCGTCGACCTCAAGCTGGACGTGGGTATCGAGGATGTCAGCCCACCAGCGCGCTGACTTCTCGGGGTCGAGGGCGAAGATCATGACGCACCGGACACCGCGGAACACGGGCATTCTCCTCTGCGAAGGGAAGACCCCCGACGGTATACGGTGGTCAGCTCGTGTCTGCCACGGCGCTGGGGATGGATGGTGTCTAGAGCTAACGGGGCTTCGCCCCAGCCCGACGAGCCATGTCCTTCGTCTGCTTCCGGTTTTCGGGCAGGCTCACGCAGGGACCCGCGGTCAGAATGACCGACCGCCGCCACTCGCTACGCCTAGATATGTTGACCATGACGCGAAG
>DATDHI010000136.1:0-3590 GCA_036521655.1 Pseudonocardiaceae bacterium
CTGTTCGTGCGCCCGGTGCTGGTCATGGACCAGGCCGCCTGGGTGGAAGCGCACGTGGCCGCCTTCGCCTTCTTCGGCGGGACGCCGCGGCGGGTAATTCTGGATTATGTTCCGCGGCGCATAATCCAGATTCTGTGCCCGATCGCGTTATGTGGCCTGACGGTGCGATCACGGCGGCGGGCGCCCGGTTGCCGCTGGGCAAGGGCACATAACAGCGAGCCGGCGAGCGAGGGTGCTTTCCCCTACCTGCACGTAGAGAGGAAGTTGCCCATGTTGGAGGAGTACTTCGTCAAGCCGGCGACTGTTGATCGGATCAGGGCGTCGTGGATCGGACCGGAGATCGAGCGCTACGTCGGCTGGATGGCCGATCGGGGATACCGGACACGCAACGTGCCGCACCGGGTCCCGGTGCTGGTCGCCTTTGGAGACTTCGCCCGTGGACGCGGCGCCCGGGTCGCCGCGGACCTGCCCAGCCACGTCGAAGCGTTCGTGACCGAGCGGGTGGCGGAGCGGGCCGGCCGGCGTCGCGATGGCCGTGCCGGGCCTACCCTGGCCAAGGATCTGCGTTCGCTGATCGAGCAGATGCTCGTCGTGGTGCTCGACGGGTTCGAGGGCGGCGGACGCCGACGCCGTGCGCTGCCCTTCGCCGCAGGGGTGCCCGGGTTCTTCGAATACCTGGTCGAAGAACGCGGTCTTCGTCCGACCTCGGTGGAGTCGTATCGCCATCACCTGGACCGCTTCGAGGTCTATCTCGCCCGGGTCGGCGCCGCCGTGCACGAACTCTCGCCGCCGCTGCTGAGCGCATTCGTGACCGAGCGCGCCGGGTCGTGTCTGGCCAAGACGACGGTGCGCTCCGCGTGCGGGGTGCTTCGGGTGTTCCTTCGCTACGCGCACCGCGAGGGTGTGTTGGATCGCGACCTGTCGGAGTCGGTGGACTGGCCGCAGGCCTATCGGCTCTCGACGATCCCGCGCTCGATCACATGGGCGGAGGTCGAGCGGGTGCTCGCTGGTGTCGACCGGCGCACCCCGTGCGGGAAACGCGACTACGCCATCTTGATGCTGCTCGTCATCTACGGCCTTCGCGGCCGTGAGGTGGCGGCGCTCAGCCTCGACGACATCGATTGGAAGCGCGAGCGGCTGGCCGTCCCGGAACGCAAGGCTGGTCACTCGACCGCCTATCCGCTGTCGCCGCCGGTCGGCGAGGCGATCGTCGACTACCTCCGCAACGGGCGGCCCGCCACCTCGGACCGTCACCTCTTCATCCGGGCGATGGCGCCGGTCGTCCCGCTCGGTGCCGCCGCGGTGTCGGGGTGCGCTCGCCGTTATCTGCTGGCCGCTGGTGTCAACGTCCCTCGCCCGGGGTCGCACACGCTTCGCCACACCTGCGTGCAGCGCCTGGTGGACGCCGAGTTCAGCCTGAAAGAGATCGGGGACTTCGTCGGTCACCGCACCACGGCGTCGACGGAGATCTACGCCAAGGTGGCGGTCGAGTCGTTGCGCGAGGTCGCTCTCGGAGACGGGGAGGACGTGCTCGGATGACCGAAACCCTTGCTTCTGTGATCGAGCGGTTCCTCGCCCACCGGCGGGCACTCGGGCGGAAGTATCACGCCGAGGAAGCCGAGCTGCGTCTGCTGGTGCGGTTCGCGCACGAACGCCGGGTCCGACGGCTGGACCAGCTCACACCTGGACTGCTGGAAGAGTTCCTCGCCTCGCGGCCGAGGTCGCGGCCGCGCAGCTTCAACCACCTCCTCGGCGTGGTCGGCTGCCTCATGGACTGGGCGGTGGCCCAAGAGCTGTTGAAGGCTTCACCGCTGCGGGCTCGACGGCGACGGGTGACGTCGAACCGGGTGCCGTTCCTGTTCGACCCCGCCCAGGCCCGCCGTCTGCTCGAAGCGGCGGCCGCCCTGCCCGACAACTCACGCGCCGTCGGGCGTGGGCCGACCTACCGGACGATCTTCGCGCTGTGCTACGGGTTGGGGCTGCGCGCCGGTGAGGCGTGTGGACTGCACCTGGGCGACATCGACGCCGAGCGCAATCTGCTCGTCGTGGTGGGCGGCAAGTTCGGAAAGAGCCGCCTGGTGCCTCACGGGCCACGGATCGCCACCTTGGTGGCCGGGCAACTCGAGCGTCGCCAGACCGAAGGCGCCGCCGAGGTCGGTGCACCGCTGTTCAGCTTCGGCGGTCATCGTTGCGTGCATCCCGGCACGGCCAGCCAGGTCTTCCACCGGCTGGTCACCAGCCTGGAGCTCCCCGCCCCCGATGGTGTCTGCCCGCCGACACTGCACAGCCTTCGGCACTCCTTCGCCGTGGGATGCCTGCTGCGCTGGTATCGGGACGGCCTCGACCCGGCCAGCCGGCTCCATGAGCTGTCCACGTTCATGGGACACGTCGACCCGGCCTCGACCGCCGTCTACCTCACCATCACCCCGGCCTTGCTGGAAGAGGCCAACCGCCGCTTCGAGACCTTCGCCGAGCATGCGTGGGCGGAGACGCCGCGATGAACGAGACCACACCGCCGCTCGGGGCGATCCTGCAGTCGTTCTTCGTCGATCACCTGATCGTCGTGAAGGGATTGCGGCCGGCGTCCGTGCGCAGCTACCGCGACACCATCCGGCTCCTACTCGGCTTCGTCGCCGCCGACAAAGGATGCCGGATCACCCGGTTGACGCTGGAGGACATGAGCTTCGAACGAATGGTCGGGTTCCTGCGCCACCTCGAGGTCGACCGGCACAACCATGTCCGGACCCGGAACCAACGTCTTGCCGCCATCCACGCCCTCTTCGACTACGTCGCTACCCGCTCACCCGAGATGCTCGGCGTCTGCCAGCGGGTCGCCGCCATCCCGATGAAGCGCTGCGCTCCGGCCGAGACCCGCTTCCTCGAACGCGACGAGATGGAGGGACTGCTGCGCCACCTACCCGCCGAAGGGCGCCACGCCCTCCGAGACCGGGCCCTCGTCCTGTTCCTCTACAACACCGGGGCACGGGTGCAGGAGGTGGCCGACCTGCGTGTCGAGCACCTCGACCTCGGCGCGCACCCGATCGTGCGCCTGCACGGCAAAGGCGACAAATGGCGGACCTGCCCGCTGTGGCACCAGACCGCCAAGCTGCTGCGGGCACTGCTCGACTCGCAGCGCCGCGCCGACCCGCAGGCGCCGGTGTTCACGTCCAGCGGGCATGCCCTCACCCGCTCGGGCATCTACAAGATCGTCCGACGCCACGCGTCGGCCCTCGACAACCCCCGCACAGGACGCCGGGTCAGCCCGCACATCTTCCGACACACCGCCGCCGTCCACCTCCTCGAGGCCGGCGTCGAGGTCAACGTGATCCGCGGCTGGCTCGGCCACGCCGATCTCAGCACCACCAACCGCTACGCCGAGATCAACACCCGGGCCAAACTCGCCGCCCTCCGGGCCACGGAGCCACCAAGCTCTTCGGCGGCATCCCGCACAACGCCAGCCTGGCGAACCGACCGAGCGCTGCTCGACTGGCTCGCCTCGCTCTGAGCGTTATGTGCCCTTGCCCAGCGGCAACCGGCCGCCCGCCGCCGTGATCACACCGTCAGGCCACATAACGCGATCGGGCACAGAA
>DATDHI010000137.1:0-9151 GCA_036521655.1 Pseudonocardiaceae bacterium
ATCGAGGACTACCTGAAAGCCAGCAACGACAACCCAAAACCATTCATCTGGACCGCCACCGCCGAGCAAATCCTCGCCAAAGTCGCCCGCGGACGAGTCGCCCTCCAACAAGTAGAAAATCAATAATGAGACACTACACTACTCGCCGAGCCGGGTCCCTTCGACTCCATGACACGGGCCAGCGTCTCAATCAGCCGCTCAGCCTCTGGTTCAAATCTTGTATGCGACATCTCGATCGCATTTCTGCGTGCCAGCGAGTCATTCTCGCTAGGCAGATCAGCACTCCGCGGCATTGTGCCCCTTCGATCAGCATGGGGATGACGCGGATCTTGCGAGCTAGAGCTGCCCCGATCTCAACACGCACATAGTCATCTTCACTGTGGAGCCGAGGCTGGCCTTGCCCATCTGCGACGCCAAGCCACCGGCGAAGTCTAGACCCGGCTCAATGGAGTCAACATCTATAATACGCGATCCCGGCCAAAGCGGACCACGAGCCGATCGTAGAGTCTACCAGCTCTCGCGGATGCGGGGATTGTATCGCTCCGAGTTGGTTGAGCCATCTCCGTCCGCTGATCCGTCCTGCCCGGATACACTTCTCCGGAAAGCTGCGCTTCTGACTGCTTCCGCGACAAGGATGCCGCCAAAACCGCCGGCCACTGTCCGAGGGAATTGCTAGCACAAAGACCAGGACGATGACCATGGGCAGCAGTACTAGTACGACAGCCACATAGCCAGGAACAGATTCCCCAGAACCAGGTCTTTGGTTCATGACCATAACGACCACCTCAAGCGTCGGGTGGATGACAATATTGAGTTTAGTGCACGCTGCGGAAGCGCCCTATCCGGACGGACGCGGCCAGGCGCTCACGGCTTTAACAGGTGTTGGTTGGTGCGGCGCACCAGGTAAGCGAGGTCGGGTACCTCCACGACCTCCCGACCAGCGGCGCGGAGGAGTTCGGCGCCGTGGCAGTCGGCGAACAGGTCGGGCTCGCGGCGCGCGAAGTCCGATTCGCGGGATCGGAGTACGGAGGATGAGCCCGGTGCAGCTGCGAGGTCGCGACGCGCGGGGTGCTGCAGGGTTCGAGCGAGCTGTAGAGGGTGACGTTACGGAGCCGGCTGTCGTCAATCGAGTTCGATAGCATGCCGCAGATGGTCGCGATCCCAATCAATCATCGGACTCGTCATCGGCTTGTCGCGATGGCCAGGTAGCGGAGGAGGACGAGGTCCCCGATCTGGCGGGTCTCCGCGAGTGTCATCGGGTACTCGGCGTTCTGCGGAAACCGACCGGGGCGCACGAAACGGGGGGCACCGGCGGTACCGATGAAAAACGGCGCGATCACGAGGTGGATCTCGTCCACAAGTCCCGCACTGAGGAACTGAGTGTGGACGGTGCCACCGCCCTCGACCATCAGCCGCTCGACCTTGCGCTCGCCGAGGTCATCCAGCACGAGGGCCAAATCGATCGGCTCCCCGGCTTCCACAACGGTTGCCGCCTCCCCAAGCGCCTCGCAAAGCGCCGGAACTACCGGATCACGCGTGTAGACCAGCTTCTCGCTCTTACCGCAGGAGAAGAACCTTGCTCTGACGTCCAGCTCGCCCCGACCGGTGAGCGTGACCTTCATGGGATGCGGTGCCAGACCCTGCCGGACCCTCCGTTCCTGGCGTTGCACGGAGCGAATGAGCAGCCTGGGATTGTCTCGGCGGATAGTGTTCGCCCCCACCAGGATGGCATCGACGCTGGCGCGCACCTCGTCGACCCGATCGAAGTCCTCCTCGTTGGACAGCATCAACCGGGCGCCGTCCATGTCGTCGATATAGCCGTCGAGGGAAGTGGCCACCGACAGCAGGACATGCGGCCGAAACGTCATCCCACGCTCCTCGCTTATCCGGGGCAACGAAGCCGCCAAGCGGAACCTATTGGCGGTTCAGGCGGCCTGCCGCCCGCCAAGTGGAACCTATTGGCAGTTCGGTTCCTCAGCGCGTGACTGTGATGGCCTGCACCGGGCAGGCTTGTGCGCCCTCCTCTGCGTGGGACTCCAGGTCGGGTGCCACCTCTGGGTTGTTGATCAGGCAATACCCATCCTCGTCCAGGTCGTAGACCTCGGGCGCGACGGCGTCGCACTGACCGTGGCCCTCGCAGATCTTGGGGTCTACCTCGACGTGCACGGCGTCCTCCTTGGCTTCGTGGCGGTCTGGGCAAGTGCCCAGTTGGGTTCGGCCATCCTGGCCCGCGTGGGCGCCCTGCGCACGCCCTGGTTTGATGATGCGTGCTACAGGCTCGCGTGACTTCGTCAGGGCCGGGTCGTTAGAGGTGACGAGTGGCGCCTAGGTGTGTCGGGGGCGCTGAGGAGGTGGGCACGGGTGGACCGTCGGGTGCGGCGTGCGGTGGTGGACCGTCGGGTGCGGCGTGCTGTGGTGGAACGTCTGGCGGTGGTCGAGGAGATGGCCGAGAGGGCGAGTGCGGCATTGTCGGTACCGATGGTGCGCAGACACATCCGCACCATCACTGGCGGATGGCGGGAATTGCTGGTGCAGCACCAGCCGGACCCCAGCGGTCGTTGTCCGGTGTGCTCGGGCTGGCTGCGCCGTCGGCGGTGGCCTTGCGCTGTGTGGATGACGGCTCACCGGCACCTCATCGGCGATGTCACAGAACCGTTCGAGCGGCCTGCCCAGAAGTCCCATCCGTTCTGCCGTCCGCGCCAGGTGGTGGTGGTGCCACGCCAGTTCGGTGCTCCCGCCGCCGAGCGGACTGCTATACAGCGCCCCGACCAGCAGCGCGCGACCCAGCAGCGCCCGGCCCAGCACAGCACCGCCGACAGCTCGCCGGTCCACCGGGCCGCGGTAACCGAGCAGCCGCCGGCCATCTCCAGGCTGCGATGGGGCACGAGCCGCCGGACCTGATCACGGGGTGAGCCCCCGTCCCCGGCCAGCTGAGCGAACATGTCCCCCGGCCGGTGGCCGAAAAAGTGTCCCCCGGCCAGTGGCCGAAAGTGTCAGAGTGGCCGCATAGCCTGACAATTGTGCCCAAACCGAACCCCAATCGGACTCACCCTGCTGAGTCTCGGCGCGGCTGGATCCGCCGGCTCGCGGCAGCGTCCTGGCGCCACCCCCACCTCACCGTGGCGGCCCTGCTCGCCTCCGCGATAGGGGTCGGCATGGAGGCGGTCATCCCGCTGCTCACCCGGCTCGCCGTGGACGACGCTGTCAAGGGCATCACCCAACAGCTGGGCTGGCTGGTCGCTGCGCTGGCCGCCGTTGCACTGCTGCGGTTCGGGACCGCGTTCGTCCGCCGCTACCTCGGCGGGCGGCTGTCCCTGGACGTGCAGCACGACCTACGCGGCGCCGTGTTCCGCGCCGTGCAGAAGCTCGACGGCGCCAAGCAGGACGGCCTGCGCACCGGGCAGGTCGTGTCCCGGGCCATCTCCGACCTGACGCTGGTGCAGGGCCTGCTGTCGATGGTGCCGCTAGTGGCGGGCATGCTGGTGCTCTTCGCCGTCTCGCTGGTAGCGATGCTCTGGTTGTCCCCGCTGCTCACGTGTATCGCAGTGGTGGTGGTGCCGGCCGCAGGGCTGATCACCGCCCGGACCCGGCGCACGCTGTTTCCGGCGACCTGGTCGGCCCAGCAACGCGCCGCCGACATCGCCGAGCATGTCGAGGAGACCGTCACCGGAGTACGGGTGGTGAAGGGCTTTGGCCAGGAGGCCCGCGCGGTGTCCCGGCTGGAGGACCGGGCCCGGCGGCTGTTCGCCGAACGGATGCGCGCGGCTCGCCTGACCGCGACATTCGCCCCCACCATGACCGCGTTCCCCTCGTTGGGCCAGGTCGCGGTGTTCGCGCTCGGTGGCGCCCTCGCGCTGCGCGGCACGATCAGCATAGGCACTTTCGTGGCGTTCGCCGCGTACCTTGCGATGCTCGTCAGCCCGGCCAGGCTGGTCGCGAGCCTGGTGATCGGAGCGCAACTGGCCCGGACGGGCGTGGAGCGGGTCTACGAGTTGATCGACTCCCAGCCCGAGGTGCGGGACGCGCCGGACGCGATCGATATGCCGGAGGGCCCGCTGGCAGTCCAGCTGGACGCGGTCCGCTTCGGCTACGCACGTAGCGAACCGGTGCTCGACGGAGTGTCCTTGCAGGTCGCGCCAGGCGAGACGCTGGCGTTGGTGGGCACGCCCGGCTCAGGCAAGTCCACCATCTCCCTGCTGCTGCCCCGGTTTTACGACACGCAGCAGGGCGCGATTCGCCTCGGCCCGCCCGGCAACGTCGTCGACGTCCGGCGGCTGCGCCTGGCGTCGCTGCGTCGGGCGATGGGGATGGTGTTCGAAGAGGCATTCCTGTTCTCCGACACCGTGCGGGCCAACATCGCCTACGGATGCCCGGACGCCACGGACCAGGTGGTGCACCGGGCGGCCAGAGTCGCTGCGGCGCACCAGTTCATCTCCGCACTTCCGCAGGGTTACGACACCCGGATCGGGGAGCGGGGACTGACCCTATCCGGCGGACAGCGCCAGCGGATCGCGCTGGCCAGGGCACTCATGTCAAACCCGCGGGTGCTGGTGCTCGACGACGCAACCTCGGCGGTGGACGCCGCCACCGAGGCTGCCATCCACCGCACCCTGCGCACCGTGACCCAGGAGCGCACCACCTTGCTGATCGCGCACCGCCGCTCCTCGCTGGCGCTGGCCGACCGGATCGCGGTGCTCGACGCGGGCAAGGTGGTCGACGTCGGGACCCAGGCCGAGCTGACCGCTCGGTGCGCCCTGTTCCGCGCACTTCTAGCAGGCCCCGGCGAGACGATCGAGAACATCACAGCCTCCCCGTCCGTCGGCACCCTGCAACCAGGTCCGGACGGCATTACCCCGCAACTGTGGCCAGCTGACGTATCGGGCCAGTCCGGCGACGAGCTGTGGACCACCCCGCCGGCAAAGACCGCGACGGCCGGGACCACGTCCGCGGGCCTGGCAGGCAGCATCGGGCCGACCCCGGAACTCCTCGCGGCGGTGGCCGCGCTGCCTCCGCCGACCGCCCGGATCGACCTCAAAGGGACCAACCCCAGGGCACCCGACCCCGATATGCGGTTGCGACGGTTGTTGCGCCCGATACGGCGTTGGCTGTCCCTGGCCGCCATCCTGGTCGGACTCGACGCGCTGGCGACGGTGGCGTTCCCGGCGCTGGGCGGGATTGCGGTCGACGCCATCACCCGCCAGGCCCCGAGTCTGCTGGCCATCGCGGTCACCGTCGGGCTCGGAGTGGTCATCGCCGACTGGCTGGTCATGGCTGGCCAGACGATGGTCGCCGCGCGGGCCGGGGAGACACTGCTCTACCTGCTGCGGGTACGCAGCTTCGCGCACCTGCAGCGGCTCGGGCTGGACTATTTCGAGCGCGAGATGGCCGGCCGGATCATGACCCGGATGACCACCGACGTGGATGCGCTGTCCACATTCCTGCAGACCGGGCTGTCCACGGTGGTGGTCAGCGTTCTCACCGTGGTGGGCGTGGCCACCGCGCTGCTGCTCACCGACGCCGGCCTCGCTGCGGTGGCAATGCTCAGCCTGCCGGTGCTGATCGCCGCCACCGTGGCGTTCCGCCGACTGTCCTCAGTGGCCTATGCCGAGGCCCGGGAGCGGGTCAGCGAGGTCAATGCCGACCTGCAGGAGAACGTCTCCGGGGTTCGAGTGGCACAGGCGTTCACCCGGGAGCGTCGCTCGGCCCAGGACTTCGCCGCCCGCAGCGATGCCTACCGGCGCGCCCGGTTACGCGCACAGCGCTATATCGCCATCTACTTTCCCTTCGTCGCCCTGCTGTCGGATCTAGCGCACGCGGCGGTGCTGGGCGTCGGGGCCTCCCGGGTCGCCGCGGGCAGCATCACACCCGGTGTGCTGATCGCCTTCCTGCTCTACCTGGGGCTGTTCTTCGCACCAGTGCAGCAGCTGTCCCAGCTCTTCGACAGCTACCAGCAGGCCGCGGTCGGGCTGCGGCGGATCAGGGACCTGCTGGACACGCCGATCTCCGTGCCGCCCCCGGGTGCCGACGGCCTGCCGGTGCCAGCGCGGCTGCGCGGCGAGGTGGAACTTCGCGACGTCACCTTCTGCTACCCGGGTGCGGCGCAACCCGCGCTGGAAGGAGTGTCGCTGCGCATCGCGCCAGGTGAGAGCGTCGCGCTGGTGGGGGCAACCGGAGCAGGCAAGTCCACCGTGGTCAAACTACTGGCCCGGTTCTACGACCCGGTCCGCGGCACGGTGCTGGTCGATGGGGTGGACGTGCGGCGTTACGACCCAGCGGCGTTCCATCACCGGCTGGGCGTTGTACCGCAGGAGGCACACCTGTTCCGCGGCGACGTCGCGGACAATATCGGCTACGGCGCACCGGGAGCAGGCCCTGCTGAGGTGGAAGCGGCGGCCCGTCGGGTCGGCGCGCTGGAGTTCATCGCCGCCTTGCCGCACGGGTTCCGCCAGCCGGTCGGCGAGCGCGGGCAGGGCCTGTCCGCTGGGCAGCGGCAGTTGATCGCGCTGGCCCGCGCCGAGCTGGTCGAGCCCGACCTGCTATTGCTCGACGAGGCCACCGCAGCGCTGGACCCGGCCACCGAGTCGGTGGTGCTGGCCGCGGCGGACCGGCTAGCCTTGTGCCGAACCACCGTCGTCATCGCACACCGGCTGGCGACGGCGGCCGCGGCCGATCGGATCATCGTGCTCGACGGCGGGCGGATTGTAGAGCAGGGGCGCCACCTTGAGCTCCTCGCGGCAGGCGGGTACTACGCCCGGCTATGGGCTACAGGCTCGCCGGACGGCACCGTCGCAGCCTGATTTGCGACACTCGCGACCGGGTCATCCTCGACAGGCTGAGTTCGCGGAGCGCCCGACTCACCGCCTCCGTAGGTGCCGTGTGCGGACTGCCGGGGGTTAGCCTGGGGAACGGTGTCAACCACGTAAACAGAACGGATAGAGGCGAGTTCCAGCAGTGTCCAGCAGTAGCTCCACCCCCGGCGACCGCTCGGTGCAGTTCGGCCCCAACGAGTGGCTCGTCGAGGAGATATACGAACAATTCCTGGCCGACCCTGCCACGGTCGACCCGGCCTGGCACGACTTCTTCGCCGACTACCGGCCAGCCCCCCGCGGTGACGACAACCCCAGTGGCGACAACCTCGGTAACGACAACCTCAGTGGCGACAACGGCGAGGCATCGGCCACCAGCCAGGCCGCGATCTCCGACCCAGGTGTCTGGCGGTCCCGCACCCGGTCGGTCTCCGGCGACGGCGGCGCGCTGGCGGCGGCCAGCCGGCCAGTGCCCGCGACGCCACCAGCCTCGCACCGCGCGGCACCCCCCGCGAGCCGGGCTGCCGCGACGCGGCAGACCGCCGACCACCGGGATGGCCTGGAGCAGGACACCACCACGCTGCGCGGGGCGGCGGCCCGCGTGGTGGCGAACATGGAGACCTCGCTGGCCGTGCCGACGGCGACCAGTGTGCGCGCGGTACCGGCCAAGCTGCTCGCTGACAACCGGATCGTGATCAACAACCATCTCAAGCGGACCCGCGGTGGAAAGATCAGCTTCACCCACCTCATCGGGTACGCGGTGGTGCGGGCCATGGCTGACTTCCCGCAGATGAACCGGCACTACACCACCGACGAGCGGGGCAAGCCCGCCGTCGTGACGCCGGAGCACGTCAACCTGGGCCTCGCGATCGACCTGCGGACCAGCAGGGGCCGCAACCTCGTCGTCGCTTCGGTCAAGGGCGCCGAGATGATGACCTTCGCCCAGTTCTGGCAGGCCTACGAGGATCTCATCCGCAAGGCTCGCGACGGCGGCCTCACCGCCGAGGACCTCACCGACACCACGATCTCGCTGACCAACCCGGGCACCATCGGGACCAACCTCTCGGTGCCCCGGCTGATGTCCGGGCAGGGCACCATCGTCGGCGTCGGAGCACTGGAGTATCCGGCGGCGTTCCAGGGCGCCAGCGACCAGGCACTGGCCGACATGGCCATCAGCAAGATCATCACGCTGACGTCCACCTACGACCACCGGATCATCCAGGGAGCCGAGTCCGGCGACTTCCTGCGCCGGGTGCACGGTCTGCTACTCGGCCAGGACGGCTTCTACGACACCCTGTTCGCGTCACTGCGCGTCCCCTACGAACCCGTGCGCTGGGTACAGGACATCCCGGAGGGCGAGGTCGACAAGACCGCCCGGGTGCTCGAGCTCATCGACCGCTACCGGACCCGCGGGCACCTGATGGCCGACACCGACCCGCTGAACTACCGGCAGCGCAAGCACCCCGATCTCGACGTGCTGAGCCACGGTCTCACCCTGTGGGACCTGGACCGGACCTTCGCCGTCGGTGGCTTCGCCGGGCAGACTCACATGCACCTGCGCGATGTCCTGGGCGTGCTGCGCGACGCCTACTGCCGCAACGTGGGCCTGGAGTACATGCACATCCTGGAGCCCGACGAGCGGCAATGGCTGCAGGAGCGTGTGGAGCTGGTGCACAACAAGCCGACTCGCGTCGAGCAGAAATACATCCTGTCCAAGCTCAACGCCGCAGAGTCGTTCGAGACCTTCCTGCAGACCAAGTACGTCGGTCAGAAGCGGTTCTCGCTGGAGGGCGCCGAGACCGTCATCCCGCTGCTGGACGCCGTGTTGGACAAGGCCGCCGAGTACGAGCTGGACGAGGTGGTGCTCGCCATGCCGCACCGCGGCCGGCTCAACGTGCTGGCCAACGTCGTGGGCAAGCCGTACTCGCAGATCTTTCGCGAGTTCGAGGGCAACCTGGACCCCGGCCAGGCGCACGGCTCCGGCGACGTGAAGTACCACCTCGGCGCCGAGGGCAAGTACTTCCGGATGTTCGGCGACGGCGAGACCAAGGTGTCGCTGACGGCGAACCCGTCGCACCTGGAGGCCGTGGACCCGGTGCTCGAGGGGATCGTGCGGGCCAAGCAGGACATCCTGGATAAGGGCCCGGAGGGCTTCACTGTGCTGCCGGTGGCGTTGCACGGTGACGCCGCTTTCGCCGGGCAGGGCGTGGTGGCCGAGACGCTCAACCTCTCGGGCCTGGCCGGCTACCGAACCGGTGGCACGGTGCACGTGGTCATCAACAACCAGCTCGGATTCACGACCGCCCCCGAGGCGGCCCGCTCGACGGTATATCCGACCGACGTGG
>DATDHI010000138.1:0-3599 GCA_036521655.1 Pseudonocardiaceae bacterium
CTCGTGCACGCACACTGCCAACGGCGATCACCACCCACGGCAACACCCCAGCACCCCACACAGATCACCCGCCCGCCCCCGGGGCTTGCTTGAGCCGTGTGCGGCGACGAGTCGCATGCACGGTTCTTAGGGGGGTGCGGCCTTTGCCCGGAGTTCAGCCGAACTGAAGGGCCTTCGCCGGGAAGTCAAGGGTATTCGGGCTGGTTTGGGGGTTTGTGTCCTTGGGTTCGTGGTCAACTTGGGTGGGGCTGTTCGGCGGGGGTGAGGAGGAGTTTCCGGGCTGCTGTGCTGTATCGGATGGCGGTGGTCTCGTCGAGTCCGAAGACGACGGCCAGGTGCAGGGGGTCAGCGCCGTGGGTGAGGGCTTCGTCGAGTTGGCGGTCCACGCGGAGGGCTTCGAGGGTGGCCGCGCGCCGGCGAAACGGCGCGGTGAGCGCGTTGTCGCTGATGGGGCGGGTGTTCGACGCGGTCTGTTTGTTGATGATCAGGTGTGGGTTGGCGGTGTGGGGCCAGCGCCGGCGGCGGTAGGTCAGCCAGTCGGTCAGCAGGCGGTGGGTGAGCTCGTCGAGCGGTCGGGTGAGGCCGGCGATGGTCAGGTGCCGGTTGCCCAGGTCGACGTCGTCGAGTTGGAGGGTGCGGATGGCCTTGGGGCGGGCGGCGTGCACTGCGGCCAAGACGAGGGCAACTCGGGCGGCGGGGGTGGTCGCGGCCTGCGCAGTGTTGTCGAGCTGGTCGGGGGCCAGCGGCAGCAGGACGGGGTCGTCGCGGTGGCCGATACGGAGCCGTGTGGTCGGGTCGGCGAAGATGCTGCCGGTCTTTTTGCCGTGGCGCATCAGGGATCGCAGTGAGCCCAGCACGTGTCGCCGGGGATGACCGTGCAGGGACTGGGCCAGCGCGGTGATGTCGCTGGTGGTGACTTCGCGCAGGTGTTGGTAGCGGGTCGACCATTCGATGAGCACCGGATGGATGGGGCGCAGGTAGCGGCGCACTGTGTTGGGGTGGCGGGGGTGGCTGCGGGGCCCGCCGTGTTGCAGGGCGCGGATCCAGGCGCGCACATCGGCGGCGATGCCGGGTGCCAGGTCAACGAGCTTGCCCGCCAGCCAGGACTCGAAGACGGGAACTCGATCGTCGTCGAGGAGCCCACCACGGGAGAGGACCGCAGCGACACGGCTGATGCTGACCCCATAACGGTGCAGCACATCGACCAGCTGCGAGTACCGCAATTTCTGGTCATCGGCATGCCCGGACAGCAACACGACCAGCGCACGGTCCAACTCGGCGACCAGTTTGGTGTTCCAGCCCTGTGCTTGGCTCATCACCTGGGCGATCTGACGCATCCGGACCAGGACGGGGGTGGCCAGCTCAGCGTGCGCAGCCCAGTCGAAGGCTCGCCCGGGTCCGGGTAGATGCAGCTGCAACTGCCCACCATCGGCGCATCTGGAGACACCAGTGGAGCTGGGACTCGCCGTGGGAGGCTGCCGCGGAGCGCGTCGGTGTGCGCCGGAGCGAGGGCCGCGCATCTTCGTGGTGCCGGCGAAGGCGAGCTGGTGGTGGGTGACACCGGCGAGATCGGCTTCGGTGACCACCGGAGGATTCGCGGCTTGCAGTGCCGCCTGCAACCAGCACAACCGGCAGTAGTTGTTCTTCACCGGCACATCGCGGCGACAGCCAGCACAGTACGCGCTAGGGTGCCGGCGCCGGAAGTCGTAGCAAGCACGGCAGTACCCGCCATAGAGCACTCCCCAAGACAGACACGTCGGGCAGCTTGACGCCGGCTTGGCCACGGCCAGTGTTCGCGGCACCATCAGCGCTCTGGCGTGCTGCTCGGTCACACCGGCGGCAAACACCGGCCGTCGCGGCGTTTGGGCGTGACCCGCACACCGGTGCCCGTTGCGGTGGATGGTTCGCACTCGGGGGCAGACCGCGACACGGTGTCCGGCTCGGGGATCAGCAATTCTTCGACACCGCAATCCAGCACGGCGCACAGGACGTCGAGGTCGTCGAGCTTGAGGCTGGCCGGCTGGCCCGACCACAATCCGGACATCTTGCCGGCGCTGATCACCAGCCCGTGATCGGCCAGTTTGGCCTGCAGCTCGCTGGCCTTCCAGATGCCCCGATGAGCAGCGGCCAGGCGCAGATTCCACCTCATATCATCAACCCCCCAAGCCGCGCGGCGGCGCGCTCATGCCCGGTGACCCAGGCATCCTCGATATGGGTCCGGTGGACGTGCACATAATTCATTGTTGTCGCTATCCAGGCATGCCCAAGTGTTTCCTGGATAGCGATCAAGTCCATTCCACTAAAATAGAGTTGGCTTGCACAAAAATGCCGCAGCACATGCGGAGTGAGCTTGTCCGGCCAGGCCGGCAGATGCCCGGTGGCGGCCTCGGCCAAGCCCGCACGCACCACCTCGCTACCCACCCGGGCAGCACTCCCGTCAGCGTTCTTGCGCTCCGAACAGAACAACGGGGCACCAGGCCGGTCCGGGTCATCGCCGAGCTGGCCCCAGACGTCCTCGACGAACCAGCGCAGTGTCCGCCCCGCATCGTTAATCAACGGCACCATCCGTTCCCGAGGTCCCGAGCCGCGGGCGCCCTTGCCGTGGCGGACGTGGATTTTGCCGAACCTACCCAGATCCCACTTGATATCGGCCAGATCGAGATGGCGCAGCTCGTTGATCCGCAGCCCCACCTCCGACATCAGCCGGGCCGCGGCGTAATTACGCGCGGTAGGCCCGAACTTGCGGCACGTCGCCAGCTCATCACGCCACCCAACGAACAGTTGCTCCACCTGCTCGGCCGTGGGTGGGATCCGCAACCGGGCCACCCGCCGGCCACGTGGCCGGTTCATCTCATCGATCGGACACTCCACCACCCGACCGGTCATCTGATGGATCTCGACCTTGTGCCGCAACTCCACGAACTCGAAATACGTCTTCACCGCCTGCGCCCGCGCCAACCGCGTGCCCGACGGCGCGCCGCGCAGCACCGTGCCGAAGTAGGCATCAGCATCCCCAGGAGCCATGTCCCACAACGGTCGACCGAACCAGCTCCGCACCTGCTCGAGATGGCTCACATCACCGCGGATCGTGCTATCGGACAACCCCGCGGCCGCCCGGGCCAGCACGAACCCCGCGACCACGTCAGTCTCGAACCGCTCGATCTCCTCCGGACCAGCAGGAGCCCGCACCTCACGCAGATCCCGCACGACCGCCAACCCCACCGCGACACCCCCGACTTCAGCCCGATCACCCAAACCTCGACACGACCGTCAACAGCTCAGAACCATCGAGATACGGTCAGATGCCACAAGATCACCCAGATGAGCCAGAACCCCTGGCCCAGGGCGGCAGGCCAACCCCAAGCCCCAACGAACCCAAGGGTTGTTTCTTAGGAAAAGGACCCAACCCGGGCACCTCGCCGCGTGGCCTACCCGGCAGGAGACCGGGCACCAACACCAATACGTGTGCGACCTCGCCGGGAACCTGCGATACATCTCCGATCCGCTTCCCGGGAAGACCCACGACGCCAAGGCATTTCGAGATCTCCAACTAGACCATCACTTCAACGAGTCGAACGCCTTCGCAGACAAGGGATATG
>DATDHI010000139.1:0-2439 GCA_036521655.1 Pseudonocardiaceae bacterium
TGAGCTGTACCGGGCGGAGTTGGCGGGCACGGCGCCGGTGTTGCCGGTGTTGGCGGTGCAGTACGCCGATTTCGCGGCGTGGCAGCGGGAGCGGGTTTCTGGTGCGGTCGCTGAGGCGCAGTTGGGTTATTGGCGTTCGCAGCTTGATGGGGTGTCGGCGTTGGAGTTGCCGACGGATCGGCCCCGGCCGGCGGTGCATTCCACTCGTGGTGCGTTGCTGGAGTTTGTGGTGTCGCCGGAGGTGACTGCGGCCCTGAAGGAGTTGGGGCGGGGTCAGGATGGCACGTTGTTCATGACGCTGGTGGCGGCGTGCCAGGTGTTGTTGGGTCGCTGGTCTGGTCAGGACGATGTGGCGGTGGGCACGGTCACTTCGGGTCGGGATCGGGCCGAGTTGGAGGGGCTGGTCGGGTTCTTCGTCAACACTCTGGTGCTGCGTTCCCGACTGGATCGTCAGCGGACATTCGGTGAGTTGCTGGCGCAGGTGAAGAACACCGTCCTGGACGCCTTCGCGCACCAGGATGTGCCGTTCGAACGGCTGGTGGACGAGCTGGCGCCAGCGCGGGATACCAGCCGCACGCCGTTGTTCGATGTCATCGTGGTGTTGCAGAACACCCCGGACCGCGCCGGTGAGTTGCCCGGTTTGCAGGCTGAGTATGTCGAGTTGCCGACGGTGACCGCGAGCTTTGACCTGAGCGTCGTGTTCCAGGAGTTCGACGGTGGCCTGTACGGCACGTTGACTTACAACACCGACCTGTTCGACCCCGACACCATCGCCCGGCTAGCCACCCACCTACAGCTGCTGCTCAACGAGATCGCCGAGGATGCCGACCGCGCGGTGTGCGAGCTGCCCATGCTCACCGAAGCAGAGACCCGGCAGGTGTTGGTGGAGTGGAACGACACTGATCGTGAGATTCCGGCGGGCACGGTGTCGAGCTTGTTCGCCGAACAGGTCAGACGCACTCCGCACGCCACCGCAGTGGTGACCGATGGTGTGTCACTGAGCTATGCGGAATTGGACGCGCGGGCGAATCAGTTGGCGCACAGATTGGTGCGGACCGGGGTTCAGCCGGAGTGCCCGGTTGGGTTGCTGATGGAACGCTCGGTGGATCTCGTGGTGGCCGAGCTGGCGGTGATCAAGGCGGGCGGGGCATACGTCCCACTCGATGTCCGCGCTCCCGTTTCCCGGATGCGTTTGTTGCTGGCCGAGACCGGGGCCTCGGTCTTGCTCACCGATCGCACCTGGGAGGCCAGAGCCCAGGACGTCCACCACGGAGACATCATCGTGGTGGATGCCGACCCGTCGCTGCCCGATGAGTCGGCTGAGCAGCCCGCGGTGGAGCCCTCTGCAGACAACCTTGCCTATGTCATGTACACGTCGGGGTCGACCGGCACACCGAAGGGTGTGGCGGTGGCGCATCGGGATGTGGTGGCGCTGGCCTGTGACCGGCGTTTCGCTGGTGGTGGGCACGAACGCGTGTTGCTGCACTCGCCGTTGGCCTTTGATGCCTCGACCTATTAGTTGTGGGTGCCGTTGCTGCGTGGTGGTCAGGTGGTGGTGGCCCCGCCGGGTGATCTGGATGTGGTGTCCCTGCGCCGTGTGGTGAGCGGGCAGGGAGTGACGGGGATGTTCTTGACCTCGGGGTTGTTCCGGATGGTGGCCCAGGAGGCGCCGGAGTGTCTGGCCGGGGCGGCTGAGGTATGGACCGGTGGGGAGATCGTCCCGGCAGCGGCGATCCGCCGGGTGCTGGCGGCCTGTCCGGGCCTGGTGGTGGTCGACGTGTACGGCCCGACCGAGACCACCACGTATGCCACCTCGCGGGGCATGTCCACGGTGGATGCGGTACCCGACGTGGTGCCCATCGGGCGGCCGCTGGACAACATGCAGGTCTATGTGCTGGATGCGGGCCTGCGCCCGGTGCCGGTGGGGGTACCGGGTGAGTTGTACATCGCCGGAGCCGGGCTAGCCCGGGGTTATCTGGGCCGACCGGGATTCACCGCGCAGCGGTTCTTGGCGTGCCCGTTCGGTCAACCGGGCAGTCGCATGTATCGCACCGGAGACGTGGTGCGCTGGATTGCCCAGGGCGAACTGGAGTTCATAGGTCGGACCGATGAACAGGTCAAGATCCGCGGCTTCCGTATTGAGCTGGGTGAGATCGAGGCCGTGCTGGCCGCGCACTCCGGCGTGGCGAATGTCGTTGTCATCGCCCGGCAGGACCAACCCGGAGTCAAGCGGTTGGTGGCCTACGTCGTGCCGACAGCCGACGAGACCGTGGACTCGGCCGGGTTACGGACGCAGGTAGCCGCCACGTTGCCCGATTACATGGTCCCCTCGGCATTCGTCCTGCTCGACGAACTACCACTGAACCCGAACGGAAAACTAGACCGCAAGGCGTTACCCGCGCCCGAGTTCGGTGTGACCGGCGCCGTTCATGTAGCCCC
>DATDHI010000140.1:0-41919 GCA_036521655.1 Pseudonocardiaceae bacterium
AAGCATGGCTAGCTAAGCACCCGAGGTTTCACTTGCACTTCACTCCCACCTCCTCCTCGTGGCTCAATCTGGTCGAACGATGGTTCCGGGAACTGACCGACAAGGCCATCCGCCGAGGAGTGTTCCACAGCGTCAATGACCCCATCACCGCGATCCAGGACTACCTGAAAGCCAGCAACGACAACCCAAAACCATTCATCTGGACCGCCACCGCCGAGCAAATCCTCGCCAAAGTCGCCCGCGGACGAGTCGCTCTCCAACAAGTAGAAAATCAATAATGAGACACTACACTAGTGTTGCGCGACCCCAAGGACATCGCTCACTACCGGGCGCTCTCCGCTGGTTCGGTTCGGTCTCACCCGAAGAAGGCGTGGTAGAGCAGGTAGAGGTTCAGGGCGATGATGATGGTGGCGATACCGCTGGCCGCTGCGGTGGTGAGGGGGCGGTTGACGAACGGGCCCATGACGTCGGCGCGGCGGGTCAGCAGCACCATGGGGACCAGGGCAAACGGGATGCCGAAGGACAGCACGATCTGGGATACCACCAGGCTGTCGGTGGTAGGCAACCCCAGCCCCAGCACCACGAGCGCCGGCAGCATCGTCAGCCCGCGGCGGAGGAACAGCGGGATGCGGCGGCGGATGAAGCCTTGCATGACCACCTGTCCGGCGTAGGTGCCCACGCTCGAGGAGGACAGCCCCGAGGCCAGCAGCGCGACCGCGAAAGCCAACGCAGCGCCGCCGCCGACCAGCGCACCGAGGCCGGCGTGCGCCGCCTCGATCGAGTCGACCCCCGCATTGCCGGTGCGGTGGAACAACGAGGCCGCCACAATCAGCATCGACAGGTTGATCAGACCGGCGACACCGAGCCCGACCAGGACGTCGAGCCGTTGGAAGCGCAGCATCTCCCAGCGCTCGCCGTCGTCGCGACACACCACCCGAGACTTGGTCAACGCCGAGTGCAAGTACACCACGTGCGGCATCACAGTGGCACCGATGATCCCGGCGATCAGCAGCACGCTGTCGCCACCGGCGAAGCCAGGCACCAGGCCGGATGCGATGCCCGCCGGGTCGGCGCCGACCATCACCACGTCATAGGCGAACCCGAGGAACACGATGCCGAGCAGCCCGGCGATCGCCAGCTCGAAGCGTCGATAGCCCCGCTGCTCCAGGGCCAGGATCCCGAACGCGACGACGGCGGTCAGCAGGCCGGACGGGAACAGCGGCACGCCGAACAACAGGTTCAACCCGACCGCGGCCCCGACGAACTCGGCCAGATCGGTGGCCATGGCAACCAGCTCGGCCTGCACCCACAGGCCCAGCGACACGACGCGGGGAAGGTGCTCGCGGCACAGTTCGGGCAGGTCACGGCCGGTGGCCACGCCGGTCTTCGCGGACAGGTACTGCACCAGCATGGCCACTAGATTGGCCAGCACGATCACCCAGATCAGCGCGTACCCGTACCGCGCACCGGCTGAGAAGTTCGTGGCGAAGTTGCCAGGGTCGATGTAGGCGACCGCCGCGACAAAGGCCGGGCCGAGCAGCGCCACCACGCCGCGCAGCCGTCCGCGGGATCGGAGCTCGCGCAGCGCGCTCGGCTGTGCTGTCTGCTCGCGCACCGCGCACGGGTCAGTCCCCCGGTCAGCCTGTTCCAGGCTCACCCGACCGATGGGCCCAGCCCGAGGGACTGCGGCGTGCTGGAATCCGGCGACGGCTGGCGCAGACCCTCGTCGAGCTCCCCGTACTCGGTCATGAGTGCCCGGCTGCCACCCCAGGGCGTCGGCTCCTCAGCCACCAGCGTGTTGGTGGTGAGCAACATCCCGGCCACCGACGCCCCGTTCTGCAGCGCCGAGCGGGCGACCCGCAATGGATCGATGATGCCCATGGCCACCATGTCACCGTAACGCCCCGCCAGGGCGTCGAAGCCCTCGTCGACGCCTAGCTCGGCGGTCCGGGCGACCACCTCCTGACCTGAGTACCCGGCATTGGCGGCGATCAGGAAGGCCGGTTCGGTGAGCGCCCGGCGGATGATCTCCACGCCGATGGCGTGGTCGCCCTCCACGACCAGGCCTTCCAGCGCAGGTTCGGCGTGCAGCAGTGCCGCCCCGCCGCCGGCGACGATTCCCTCGGCCATCGCGGCCCGGGTAGCGGACAGCGCGTCCTCGACCCGATGCTGGGTCTCCTTGAGCTCCGCCGGTGTCGGCGCCCCCACCCGGATCACGGCGACCTGCCCGGTCAGCGCCCCGATCCGCTCGCTCAGCACGTCCTCATCGACGCCAAACGAAGCGCGGTCCAGCTCGGCGCGCAGCTGGGTGACGCGGAACTCCACGTCGCCGGCCGACCCGGCTCCCCCGACGATGGTCGTGTTGTTCTCGGTGACCCGCACCTGGGCGGCCCGGCCGAGCTGGTCGAGGGTCATCGTCTCCAGGGTGAAACCTGAGTGCTTGCTGTACACCGCACCGCCGGTGATCGCGGCCAGGTCCTCCAGCTTTCGCAACCGGCGGTCGCCGAAACCGGGCGCCCGCACGGCGACGGACTGGAAGATCCGGTTGACGTGGTTGTGCACCAGCATGCTCAGCGCGGTGCCCTCAACGCTCTCGGCGATGATGACGAGCGGGCGCGGCGCCCGCATGATCTTGTCCAGCAGCGGCATCAGCTGCTGAACCTGGGAGATCTTCTCGCTGCACAGCAGGATGTAGGGGTCCTCGACGATCGCCTCCAGGCTGGCCGGGTTGGTCACCAGGTACGGCGAGAGGTACCCGTTGTCGAACTCGAAGCCCTCGATGAACTCGACGCTCATCCCGTGCACCGACGACTCCTCCACCGTGACGATGCCGCCGTCGCCGACGGTGTGCAGCGCCTTGGCGATCACCGCACCGGCCGCGTCGTCGTCGTTGGCCGAGATCGCTGCGACGCGGGCGTAGTCCTGCTCGGTGGACACCGGATGCGCCACCTTCTCCAGGTGCTCTACCAGGGCTGCGACGGCCAGGTCGATGCCGCGCTTGACCAGCACCGGGTTGCCGCCGGCGCCGATCGCCGTCAGGCCCTCGCGGACGATCGCCTGAGCTAGCACGGTGGCGGTGGTGGTGCCGTCCCCGACGATGTCGTTGGTCTTGATCGCCGCTTCCTTGACCAGCTGGGCGCCCATGTTCTCGAACGGGTCCTTGAGGTGGATCTCCCGCGCGATGGTCACACCGTCGTTGGTGATGACCGGCGAACCGGTGATCTTCTCCAGGATGACGTTGCGCCCCTTCGGCCCGAGCGTCGACTTGACGGCGTCGGCCAGCTTGTCAACTCCGGCCCGCAGCGCCTCGCGGGCCTGCGCGTCGAACCGCAGTTCCTTGGCCATGGGATCTCCTACTCGTCAAAGGATCACTCGGTCACGGGACGAGGATCGCCCGGCCGCGTACGCGACCAGCGTCGAGATCGCCGAGCGCCTCGACCGCGTCCTCCAGGGGGTAGGTCCTGGTGTGCAGGGTGACCTTCCCTGCCTGAGCGAGCACCATGAGCTCGGCGAGGTCGTTGTAGGTGCCGACGATGTTGCCGACGATGTTGCGCTCGGTGGAGATGATGTCGAGCGTCGGATCGTCACCGTGCCGCCGTAGCCGATGACGAAGTACGAGCCACCCCGGCCCGTCATCTGGAACCCGTCGTGCTCGGCGCCCTGCTCGGCCACGAAGTCGAGAACCACCTCCGCGCCACGCCCGCCGGTGAGGTCGGAGACTGCGCTGATCTGCCCGCCATCGGCGACCACGGTGTGATGCGCGCCGAGCTGCTCGGCGAGCTTGAGCGCCTCGGGGTTGCGGTCCACCACGATGATCGTCGCGGCAGTGAGCGCGGCCAGGCACTGGATGCCGATATGGCCCAGCCCGCCCGCGCCGATGAGCACCGCAGTGGTGCCCGGGTAGAGCAGCGGGATGGCCTTGCGCACGGCGTGGTAGGCGGTGATGCCGGCGTCGGCCAACGCCGCGACGTCCTCCGGCCGGGTCTGCGGGTCGAGCTTGACGCAGGCCCGCGCTGACGTCAGCAGGTACTCAGCCATCCCGCCGTCGTGGCTCAGGCCGGGGAAACTGCTGTCGCTGCAGTGCATGTCATTGCCGGCCCGGCAGGCCCGGCACAACCCGCAGGTGGGCGTGGGATGCAGGATCACCGTGTCGCCGACCTCGACGTTGGTGACCGCCGGGCCGATCGCGTGCACCCAGCCGGCGTTCTCATGGCCGAGCGTGTAGGGCAGCACGGGAGCCATCGCCCTGGCCCACTGGCCCTCGATGATGTGCAGGTCGGTGCGGCACGCCCCGGCGCCGCCGATCTTCACGATGACATCGAGCGGTCCAGAGATCGACGGTTCCGGCGTGTCCTCGACGGCGGGGGGCTTGTGGTACTCGTGCAGCCGGACGGCTCTCATCGAACCTTCTCCTCAGTGCGCAGGTGTGGGTACCGCTGCTGGAGCAGACCCCGGCAGACGCCGCTGTTGGCGTCCACGCCGACCCGGGTCGTCCGAGCCCGGCGTAGGTGCAGCGGCAACGCCCGCACTTCGATCGGGGACCCGGTCGCCGGGTCGACCAGCAACGGGTCGCCGTCGCCGGCAGGCAGGCCGAGCTCGGCGCGCCGGGATCGCAGCCGTTCGCGCTCGACCGTCGCCGGAATTTCGCCGAGGGTGAGCCCGGCCAGCTCGTCAGCGGTGGCGCCGGCGGCCAGCAGCGGGCGGCACACCCGGTCGGTGCCGGCCATGACTGCCTTGCGCAGGAAGTCGGCACGCAGCTCGTCCAGCTCGGCCACGGCCTGCCCGTCGAAGGACTGGACGAACCCGGCCCGGGCGGCGATCCCCCCGTTGATCTCCTTCGATGCGAAGTGATCCTCCAGTACCACCTGCGCCTGGCGAACGCCGGGCACCGCGGCGACTGCATCAAAGGCGTCGGCCACCATGAGGAAGGCGAAGTTGGGCGCGCAGAAGTAGGTCGGCAGCCGCAGCCGCACGACGGCCTCGCCTGAATCCGACACCCGGCACGCGGCGACGAACCCGAGATCGGTCACCGCCTCGTCCAGCTCCGGGTCCCGCACCTGGTGCAGGGCCGACCAGACCGCGGCGGTGAGGCTCGCGTCCCGCCCGGTAGTGGTGCGGATGACACTCATGCCGACGCCGACGCCGGCGCGGCCAGCGGTTCGGCTCCTTCTGGCCCAGCCGGTACAGGCAGGTCCAGCTCGGCCGGCACCTTGATGTCGTAGAGCCTGGCCGCGTTGAGGCCGAGGATCTTCTTCTTGGCCTGGGTGGTCAGCTGCGCGTAGTCGGCGAACTCGGCGTCTGTCGGCATCTGCCAGTCGACGAAGCCCTCGACCTGCCAACGTGGCTCCCAGATCGCGTAGTCGGCGCCGAAGATCAGCTTGTCCTCGCCAAGCCAGAACATCAGCTCACCCATCACCTTGGCGAAGAACCGCGGCCGGGCATGCATGAGGGCGCCGATGACCACCGCCAGGCCCGCGTACACGTTGGGTTCCTGGGTGGCCATGAAGCAGAAGTCCTCGATCCGGGGCAGCCCGACGTGCTCGACGATGAAGTTCAGCTCGGGGAAGTTCGTCGCCGCGAAGTCGATGTCCGCCACGTCGAAGGCGTCCTTATCCAGCGGCCAGATCGTCGGGCCCTTGTGCACGTGGATGTTCTTGACCCCCAGCTCCTGGCATTTCTCCAGGTAGCGGGCCGACTCGGGGCTTTTCAGGCTCCACCCGCGGGAGTCCCCACGCCACTCCGCGGTGTAGAGCTTCACGCCCTTGCAGCCCCAACGCGCGACCTTGTCTTCGAACTCCTTGAGACCGTCCTCGCCCGCGCGGGGATCCCAGCTGGCATTGACCACGAACCTGCCCGGGTGTCTCTGTGCCAGTGCGGCGTTGGTTTCCGTGGTGTTGAAGCCGGTCTTGTACCACTGCTTCAGATAGGTCGGCTGGAAGATCGCTACATCGACATGACCCTCATCGAAGAGGTGTTGCATCATCATCTCTTCGGAATACTTCTGAAACTGCTCAATCGGCCAGTGGGTCTCCGGTGGCCCGAGGCTCTGGTATGCGTGGAAGCACTCGATCCAGCCCTTCGCATACTGCTCCTGGCCGGGCACCCAGTTCGCCGGGCTGGCGTCCCAGAAATGGGTGTGGCCGTCGATCACGAAGTATTTCTCGCCATCCTTCTCGTACATGTACGTCTCCTACTTCGATCCGGCCGTCAGGTCGAAACCAATGTACTCCCCCGCATCTTCAGGATTCGCGAACATGATCGTCCGGTCGTCCTCGTGAATCATGCGCCCGTAGTGCGTGGACATGTTCTCCACGAACTCCGCGGCGTCGAAGAAGCCCGGCTCCTCGCCCAGCGCTTCGGAGATCTCGTCGTAGACGACATCCATGCGGTTGGTCGCGTCGACCCGGATCATCGACGGTAGCGGCAGCACCCGCACATTGGGTTTGGTGCTCATGACCGCAGCGATCACCTCGCCCACCTGGTTGTTCATCAGTGTGAAACCGCACATGTTGGACGCCGTCTTATCGGCCTTGAACGGGCTTTCCGCGGTAGTGAACGTGGTCACTGCGCCAACTCCTTCGGTGTTTCCAGACCCAGCTCGGAAAGGATGCCGCTGAAGCGGCTCTTCGCCCGGTCCAAACCGTCCTCGAAACGGGGTGGTTTGGCGTCGGGCTGTGACCAGAGCGGCTGCAGCACCCGGGCGGCCGCGATGCACTGCGGGACCCATGCCGAAAGCCACTGTTGCAGGAGCGCCTTGTTGTGGTCGGCGAACTCGCGGTCGTTGATCAGCAGGTCGAACATTGCCTTCGTGTATCGCAGATCCCGTTCGGCGTAGTCGTACTCCTCCGCGCCGACGATCGTGGGAGTGACGAAGTCGCCGTTGCCCGGCGAGGCCTGCTGCACCAGGTGGCTGCGGAACAGCTCGCCGACAAGTGGCTCGAAGATGACGTTCGCCGCGAAGATCGCCTCACCCCAGTCGTCGATGGCGGTGAGCGCTTCGGCGGTCTTGCGGACTCCCTGCCACGCCGGGTCACCGTTCCAGGTCTCGACGTGCGCCGCGCCGTCGAATTCGGCTATCTCCTCACTCAGCGTCAGATTGTACAGCGCAAGATCCTGAGCAGCCTGATCCGGTGCATGCTGTTCACCGAGATCGCGTTGTTGTGCATGTTCGTCGGCGCGCGGCGGTTGGCGTTGGCGAACAGGTACAGCCCAAGGCCGTGGTCGACGTGCATCCAGGCCCCGACGTGGTTCTCCACGAAACGCACCCAGTTCGGGTTCCACTGCTCGAACGCCTTCGACTGGCGGGCGGCAGCGACGTTCTGGTTGACCTGCCGCACGACGTTGGAGTTGTAGCGGTAGAGAGTGAGCTCCCACTCCTCATTGGGGTCCCGGAACTCATGCCAGCCGTGGGCCGGCCAGTCGTAGCCCTTGCCCCCGGATCCGGGGAAACGGGCCGGCTCCGGCCGGTCCGAGCCCCAGGCCTTCAGGGCTGTCCAGTCCAGCGGATAACCACCCCGGCCGTCGGAGAATCCGTAGAGCCAGCCCTGGCTGAGGTAGTGCCTCGGGTCTGGCTGGACCTCGACGGTGACATCCTCGTAGTGCGTCTGCTTGCGCTTCTGCGGGGTGTAGTAGTTGTACCGGCGAGCGGTCGAGTCCGGGAAGTCCTTAGCGCCGGCCTCAGCGTCGGTAAAGACGGGCTTCGGTACACTGCGCTCTTTTGTGGGTTCTTTCGCGGTTGTCATCAGGTCCTTCCTCACCCGGCGTCACCGGTCGTGGTGAACTTGTCGTAGTAGATGCGTTTCTCGGCCACCCCGAGAACGGTGAGCAGCGGCATCGCCGCCTCCACCATCGGTGGTGGCCCGCACACGTAGCCGTGCGCGCCTGTGAGGTCGCTCTCGAACCGCTTCACCACGTCGGTGATCAGGCCGACCTCGCCGTCCCAGGCGTCGGCCTGGGTGGGCTCGGACAGTGCCGGCACGAACCGAAAGCCGGGCAATGACTCCTCGAGCGCGCGCAGCTCCTTCTCGAAACACAGGTCACGGGGGCGCCGCGCGCCGTAGTAATAGGTGGCCTTGCGCTGGATGCCCCGCTCGGACATCGAGCGCAGCAGCGACAGGATCGGGGCCATCCCAGCCCCGCCGCCGACGAAGATCAGATCGGCGTCGTGGCCCTCCCGCAGGGTGAACACGCCGTAGGGCCCGGTGAGGTTCAGCGTGTCGCCCACCGCCAGCTGGGTGTCCAGGAAATGGGAGAACAATCCGTCCGGGTAGACCTTGATGACGAACTCGAGCCGGCCGCTGTCCCGGCTGGAGGTGTTGGCCATCGAGAATGATCGGGTGGTCGCGGTGCCAGGAATGGCGATGTCGACATACTGCCCCGGGAAGAACTTGATTTCGGTCGGCTCCACCAACTTCAGCACGAGGTGGCGCATGTCGTGGGTGACCGGCTCATTCGAGACGACCACTGTCACGGCCTTCAGAATGGGCAGCCCCGAGCGGATCATGTCCTCATCGAAGTTGAGCAGCTCGATGGTGAGGTCCTCATACGGGTGTGCCCGGCACAGCAGCGTGTAGCCTTCCTCCTTCTCGTAGTCGGGCAGCGCGAACGTCGAGTACCGATCCAGCTCGACGTCGTCGCCATCGAGAATGAACGACTTGCAGGAGGAGCATTGGCCCTCCTTGCAGCCGTGCATCAGCATGATCCCCTGCTGGAACGCGGCATGCAGGATCGTTTCCTCTTCGCCGACCTCGATCTCGATACCGACCGGCTCGAAGCGAACGACATGCTTGTCAGCCATGCTCCCTCACATCTTTGCGGTGGGATAGGCCACCGACAGGAGAGGAGTGCCCGTGATCAGGCCGGACGCTCCTCCCCTGGTCGGTCGCCCCCCGACTACTGCTCAGGCATCCGCAGGCGCTGGCCGTCCGGCCGGGCCACCACGCACGTAGTTCGCGTGGAAGGCTTCCCGCTCCTGCGGTGTCATCTGGTTGAGCAGCACATTCGGGCTGGCCAGCGGCGGGCAGCGCCGCAGGTGGTCCAGGGTCCACATCTTTGTGGGATCCAGGTTCAGGTGCGGCTGCGCGACCAGCGTCTTACCGTCATCGCGCACATAACCCATGTCGGACACCACGTCCGCCCAGTTCCAGCCGTGATAGAGGGTTTCCCACTCCCCCTTGCCGATCAACTGGCCCATGTTCGGGGTCTCCCGACCCTGGTAGGTCGGCCGGAATGCCGTCGTATCCGTCCAGCGGCACTCCTCGTGGCAGTAGGTGCGCCACTGCCCGTTGACCTCAGCCATCACCATGTCCTCGCGGACCAGGCAAGGAACCATGCAGGTCCAGCAGCGATGCGGGTACTGGTAGTCGACATCCTCGAAAACGATCGGGTTGTGCCCGTTCGGCGACGACAGCCGGTTGTAGTTCTCCCACCACTTTCCGTATCTGTCATACCAGCCCGGGTACTTGTACTCGAACCACTCGAAGTCCTTGTCGGTCATCGGATCGATCCGCCAGTAGTTCGCCAGCCAGCCGGTGGCGAAGAACTGGGCCACCTCGTGGACGTAGCCCTTGTGCCAGATCTGGTTCCAGGCCTCCTCGATGAGGTCGTGCGGGATCACCAGGCCGTAGCGCTCCAGCGGGACGAGATAGCTGCGGTAGTAGTCGTCATAGATCCACCGGCGCCACATCTCCGCGTAGCTCTCCCGGTCCTTGCGCCGGTCCTTGGTGCCGTACTCGATGAACGTGCCGATGGCTGCATCCACCACCCGGTGGTTGTTCCACCAGGCGTACCGCAGATCGCGTTCCAGTAGCTGGTGGTTACTCTCGTCGGCCAGCGCCATCAGCAGCGTGGCATAGCCGTTGCTGATGTGCCTGGACTCATCGGACTGCACCGAGTGGAACACCGTCGGCAGCAGGTAGTCGCCATTCGCCGCGGCCTCGGCGGGCATGGCCACGAACAGCGTGTTGGTGAACGCGGTCTCGGCCACGATCGTCAGGTAGATGCTCGCCGCGGTGATGGCGTCGCCGGTGATGAATCCCTCGGCGAACTGCCGGCCGATCGTCCCGCAGTAGTCGTTCTGGAAGTTCCGCAGGCTCGAGTTGAAGCCGGCCGGGTCGATGTAGTTGTTCATGTACAGGCGCTTGAGGTTCTGCTGGATCGTCGAGTGCCTGACCTCGTCGATCATCTGGATGGCCTGACCGTTGTGCAGCTCCGGGTTGGGCACGGTCCGGAACAGCAGCGGCATCGCCCGGGCGGCGGAGATCTCGGGCAAGGGGATGATGCTCAGGAAGAGCTTCTGCCACTCCATCCAGCGTTCCTGCACCTGGCGGAACATGTTCCCACGAATGGCGCCATCGGAGGCCCCGTAAACTCGGTGGTCCTTTTCCTCCTGCATGGGGAAATAAGACCGCAGGACCTGCTTGAGTGGGTCCTTCTTCTGCGCCTTACTGAAAGTGTAGTCGGTGCCATAGTGCTTCACCGGCTCGTGGTACAACGGCTCCCAGGCAAGCTCCTGGATCTTCTGGTGAGCCTTTGCCACACTCTGGCGACTCATTGTCACTCCTTACCCGGGCTCGGATCGGCTGACCTTGATCAAGTTCTCCGGCCGCACGACATTCGCGCGGCGCCAAACTCCCGTGGTCCCGATCACACCGGGTGCTGAGACACATCGCGGTCTCAACTTGAGACACTGCGAACCTGCCCGGCTGCCTACCGTTCACTTGGCCGCAGGAGTAGGACAGGACCGAGGGAGCTCCAAGGAGGCGACCCCCTTGGCTGATGCACGCCTACCACCAGTCGCCTACCCGGCTGCCTCCGTCACGGACCGGGACGACTTGGCACAGGCCCGTGAGCTGTTCCTGACCTCCGAACCAGTGCAACCCGGGGTGGTCCGGGACAGCATCCTGGCGTCGTGGACGCGGTCCCGGGAGTGGCGGGTGGCCGCCGACAGTTTTGAGCTGCCCTTCGACCCAAACCTCGACCGCAAGTCCCGCCTCACGCACAGCGCGGACGAGGTCATCAGCACCGCATGTGCGCAGTATGCCAGCGAACCGATCAGCATCATCCTCACTGACGCCGCGGGCGTGGTCCTGGACCGCCGCACCGGCGACTCCGGGTTGCAGCAGAAGCTGGACGACGTGTGGCTGGCGCCCGGGTTCAGCTACGCCGAGGAGTTCGCCGGGACCAACGGGATCGGCACCACGCTGGAAGGCCGCGGACCAGCGCACGTCTTCGGGCACGAGCACTACGTCGAGCACCTGGAGGATCTGGCCTGTGCGGGCGCACCGATCCGCCATCCGACCACTGGCAAGGTGCTGGGCATCCTCGACCTGACGTGCTGGCGGAAAGACGCGAACCCGGCGATGATCGCGGCGGCCTCCAGCATCGCCGAGCAGATCGAGGAGGCGCTGCTGGCGCATCTGGCCCGCCGCGAGCTAGCCCTGTTGCACGACTACCTGCTGGCCTGCCGCCGCAACCGGGGTCCCGTCCTGGCGATCAGCACCGATCTGGTGATGATGAACGACAGCGCCCGGGAGCTCATCGATCCGCAGGACCAGGTGGCCCTGCTCGGGCAGGCCGCAGAGGCCCTGGCCGGCGGCAAGATCCGGGTGTTCACCACGTCGCTGCCCAGCGGCACGACCGCGCGGGTGCAGTGCAAGCCGACGTGGAGCGAGTCAGCGACGATCGGCGGCATCGTGCAGGTGCAGCTCGCCACCGAGTCGGCGACCCGCGGGGCACCCCCGCGCGCTCCCACAATGCCGGGCGTGGTCGGCTCGAGCATGCCGTGGGTACGGTGCTGCCGGGAGGTCGAGGCACACCTGCGCTCCGGCGAGTGGCTGGATCTGGCGGGTGAGGCCGGGACCGGCAAGCTGACCGTGGCGCATGGCGCGCACCTGGCGGACACTCCGGGCGCGCACCTGCGGGTGGTGGATGCCGACGACTGCACCGACGGCGAGAGCTGGCTTGGCGTGGTAGCCGACGAGTTGGCTCGCGGGGCGGGCACGCTGGTCCTGCGGCACGTCGACCGGCTCCCCGCCGAGGTGCTCAAGGCGCTGACCGAGCTGCTCGAGGCCGCCCGGCGCAGCGCCGAGGGGCCGCGGAGCTGGGTCGTGGCGACCCGCAGCAGCAGCACGCCGAGCAGTGACGAGCTGGCCGACCTGATCGGATGCTTCCCGTCCTCCGTGCAGGTCGCGCCGTTGCGACAGCACATTGAAGACCTACCCGAGCTGGTCCGGGTGCTCATTGCGCGGCTGACTCGGGGCGCCCATCTCACGTGCTCGCCGGAAGCGATGCGGCTGCTCATGCGCAACCGGTGGCCGGGCAACGTCGAGCAGCTGCGCGCGACGCTGCTCAAGACCGTGGCGCATCGGCGCACCGGAGTGATCGAACCGGCGGACCTTCCGGCCGATGCGTTGGCGACCCGCCCGGCGGGTGCTCAGCCCGCTGGAGTCCATCGAGCGGGACGCTGTCGTCGAGGCCCTGATCGACGCGGCCGGCAACCGCGCCCAGGCCGCCCGCCACCTCGGCATGTCGCGGGCCACCATCTACCGCAAGATCCGGTACTACGGCATCAACGTGCCGTAGCTCGGGGTCAGCTCTCGCCGAGCACGGCGGCACGGATCTCAGCCAGGTGCTGCCGGATATCCTGCGATACCTGCTGGTTCCCCTCGGGAGCCGGCTCGATGCCCAGCGCTCGCAACAGCTGTGCTGCCGGCTCACCGGGATCACCGGTATCCCCCAGCACAGGATGCAGACCCTGCTCAGCCAGGTGATGGAACACCAGGTTGACGATGCTCCACGGGTTGAAGGTCTCTCCCTGTTGGCTCATCGGGCACCTCCACACCGCAGCCAGCACCCTCACGCTACCCCGGACGCCGCTCCCCGGCCGGAGCTCCGGTTGCCCTGGTGTCGCACCAGAGCGGGCAAGTCAGCGTGCGGTCTCCGCGAGGTAGAGCTCGTTGCCGTCCGGGTCGGTGAAGTAGACGAACTTCAGGTAGCCCTCGTCGACGACTGGACCGCGGACGGCAACGCCGCGCTCTTCCAACGCCGAGACCACCTTCTCAATGGGCTCATCGACCGCAAGCCCTACCGTCACCGCACCCACCGTGCCGGGCACCGGGGTCGCCGGGCCCGCCGGGTGCAGGCCGAGCTGCAGACCGCCGCCGGCGTCGATGGTGGCCCAGTGGTCGCCCGCCCGGAAGGCCAGCCGCAGGCCCAGGGTCTCGTTGTAGAAGGACACTGATCGGTCCATGTCCGCGACGTAGATCGTCGCATTCCCGCCACTGATCATGCCGGTAGTGTCCCGTTGATCCGACTACATCACCAGGCCGACGGCGGGACTCACCGGTTGCGGGTGAGGCCAACTCGTCGAGCACGGCCGATGCTGACCCGAGCGACGCGGAGGGGGGAGCATGAACCTGACGGTCTCGCTTGAGGTCGTGAAAATCGTGGTCGGGTTGCTGCTGTGCTTCGCGGGCGCCCGATCCCTGCTCCTGGCGGCCGGCTGCGTCGGCTTCAGTCTGGGAGCCGCCCTCGCCGCCGCGCTTGGCGGCGGGCTCGTCGTGGCGCTCATCGTCGCCGTCGCCGGCGGCCTCGGTGCGGTGATCCTGACCAGGGTCGTTGGCCGCATCGGGCTGTTCGTCGTCGGGGCGCTGGCGGGCGGCGTGGTCGGGGTGCTGCTCGCCAGCAGCCTGCACCTTGACGCCGCTCTGATACTGCTCGTCGTGCTCGCGCTGGCCGCCATCGGCGGAGTCCTCCTCAACCAGTTCCGCAGCCCTGCGCTGGCCGTCCTCACCGCCTTCGCCGGGGCCGGGCTCGTCCTCGCCGGGTTGGGCCGGCTCGGCCCGAACACTCCCCTGGGTTTCCTTCGGGACCCGCAGACGGCGGCCCAGAACGCGCTGCAGACGGTGATCTGGATTGCCCTGGCGGCCGCCGGGTGGGTAGTCCAACGGCGGCAGGTGGCCCGGACTCCCTGACCGGCTCGCGCCGCCCCGGGGCTACGAGCCGAGAATCCGGGCTTTCTGCGCTGCGAACTCGTCCTCGGTCAGGAGGCCGGCGACGAGCAGTTCGCCCAGCCTGCTGATCTGCGTCACGACATCCTCGGTGATCTGCGCGGCCGCTGGCGCGGGTTCAGGCGCGTCCGCCTGCTGCGGGCCCGATTACTGCCGGCACACATCCTCCTTCGTGTCGAAGGGCCGTACCGCTGATCAGCTATGGTCACGGCGAGCGCGCACGCTCTCACCCGCGGCGGGTGAGCGCTGTCCGCGCGGCAGAGCTCACCCGTTCCGGGCGAGGCGTCGTGCCCCGCCCCGGCACCGACGATCGGCGCGCCGTGCCACCACGAGCCGGGCGTTGCGTTGTTTCCTCCGACCTCATGATGTGCAGGTGACGGCAGGTGTCTGCCGCTATTGGCGGATTCGGGTCAGGTTGGGGGTGGTGTGGAGGGGGTTGCGGCGTGGGGGTCCGCCCAGCCATGGTGGTGGGTGGAATTCGGGGATGCCGCCGGGCATCTCGATTCGCCAGTCGGAATGGTGCAGGAGTCGGTGGTGCCGGCCGCAGAGCAGGACGCAGTTCCCGAGGCTGGTGGGGCCGTGGTCGACCCAATGGGTCACGTGATGAATATCGCAGTGGCGGGCCGGTACTGAGCATCCCGGGAAGGCACATCCGCGGTCCCGAAGAATCACCGCGCGGCGGATCGCTGTGGGTACGGTGCGGCTGGCGCGCCCCACATCCAGCGGCTCACCGCGGGCGCCGATCACCACCGGGATGACCGCGCAATCGCAGGCGAGGCGCCGGGCGAGGTCGGCGTTGATCGGGCCACCGAAGCTCAGCGACCCGGTCCCGATCCGGCCCTGCAGCACCGACAGCGGGACCGTGACCACGACCTGGGGGCGTTCCCCGCCCTCGGTGGGCAGCTCACCACCGGCCAGCGCGCGCTGGGCGAGTTCGACCAGGGCGTCGGCGTCGCGCTGCGCGGTGTCGCGCAGGTCGAGGTCGGTGTCGCTGGTGGGGCGGGGCGCGGCCAGCGGGCTCAACGCCGCCCGGAGGATCTCCGCGGCCTCCCGGTCGAGCCATCCGGCCAGCTCATTCCCACCGTCCCGGTCCCGGAAACTGAGCCGCCGCCGGGTCTCGGGGGTGTCCTTGGGACGCGGACCGTCCTGGTCCACATAGGCCAGGATCCGCTTACCCAGCACCGCCAACTGCCCGGCGTCCAGGGTGCGGGCGTGGCGAGCCAACTCCGCCTCCACCCCAGCCCGCCGCTCCGTGTCGACGTGTGGGGGGATCCGGGCCAGCACCGAACGGATCACCGCCACATCCGCCGCGCCGATCACATGCTCGGCCACCGCGGCCGCGGTGGCCGGCAGCCTCGGCTCCACCGGCGCGCCGCTCACCCCACGGCCGGGCAGCACCTCAGCCGCGGCGGCGATGCGGGCCCGGGCCTCCCCCCGCGGCACCCGCGCGATCGCCCGCACCAACTCCACCGTGGTGCCATACCCCAACCCCCCGGCCACACCCCGGGAATCGATTTCGGCGACCACCACCAGCATCCGCGCCCACGTCGAATGCAACCGGGACTCCAACACACCCAGCTCAGCCAGCAATCCCGCATCACTGCCCTGCCACACTGGCGGGCACACCGGCGCCGTCGACATACCCCAATTCTAGAACCGGGCACCGACAAAAACCGGCG
The DNA here is from genome assembly GCA_036521655.1 of Pseudonocardiaceae bacterium. GTDB lineage: Bacteria > Actinomycetota > Actinomycetes > Mycobacteriales > Pseudonocardiaceae. The sequence continues at coordinate 15,689 of DATDHI010000140.1, forward strand.
CTACCGGCCCGACCCCCACGAGAATCCGAAACGAGAAGATGCCAAAGAGCGGTTCCGAGATGGTCTTGCAGACGGGGCCGCGCTGGAAGCAGTCATCGACTACCCGCCACCGGGATCCGCGCCTACCGCGACGGCCTGCCGTTCAGCATCCGAGGCTGGACCACGCTGCCGTGATCGCGCTGCACCCGACCTGGTGGCTAACCTGGGGAACGAGTGGGGTCAGGCCAGCCACCACGCCAGGGCCAGGGCAGCCATCGGCACGACGGCTACGAGCAGCACCAGGACTAGACACAGCATCCGTGCCGGGTCCGACTCGCCCGGAAGCACACTCAGCTCAAGGCGGTCAAGGTGCATCTCAGGAGTGGCCATGCACCTGACAGTAGAGAGCAGAGGGTTACCGTCCTGACTACCCTCGGTTAGAGGAAGGTAAAATCTCGACGGCCAGACCGCGGAATCACTGATCAGACGTGCCCGCAGCCCGACGATCGGCACTGCGGTGATCCGTTCCTCCAGGGGAAGCCCACCGACCAGTGTTCAGGATGGCCCCTGCAACGAAGTGGTCGCCGAGCTGGTCGCGGAGCCAACGCCGAGGGCCCTGAGGCGTGAAATGGGTTCGTCAGCTGCCGGTCGTGGCCGCCTGACAACCCTGCGTACGCCGAGTTCGACACCAGGGCTGCCCGGGCGCCTTCACACAGCTCTGGCGTCGAACTCGGCAACAGCAGAGCAGGTCGGCGTGGTCACCCTATTTTCGAAGCAAGCCAGAGGGCGTGCTGCAGCCGGGCGCGGAACGGCTTTGTCGAGACGTTCTTCGACCATCAGACACACACCGCGACGTGCTGCGGAAGCGGCGCGGAGACCTTCGACGCCACCACCGTCGCCACCACCGTCGCCGACACTGCGCGCTACACCGCGCGAGCGGCACTCGATCTGACCCTGCCGAGCGGCAAGTTCGCGGTAGCGGCCGAACAGCTGCCGTTCGGGCACATGATCGACACCGTCGAGGCCGCCACCGGCCAGGCATACAGCCGTCACAGCTTGGGCACTGTCGATGACCTGCGCCAGATCATCACCGGCACCCGCCGAGCCAACAACGACCCGGCCGCCCCGGTCATGCTCATGTACATGCTGTTCATGTTGACCGGCCAGACCGCCTCGCCACCTGCACCCTGGCGGCATCAGTTCGGTCCTGAAATCCTTACGACCTTGACTTCGGCGACGACCGAACAATGGTCAAAACCGCTACCTGCATAGCCAGTCGACGCATCACAAGTGGAAGGAACCTCATGGATCACGCACTCGAGGAATTCTTGCGTCAGCACCCAGGCCCGAACAAGGGATGGGCGATGACGGCCGATGACGCCCCGGCGTTCTGGAACGTCGGCACCTACTGGCGATTCCTGTCCACCGACGCGACCACCAGCGGTCGATCGACCACCTTCGAGGAGCTCTGCCCACCCGGCGTCGTCGCTCCCCCGCACGTGCACGACAACGAGGAGGAGGCCTTCTACGTGCTCGAAGGCGACCTGGTCTTCCTGCTCGATGACCAGGAAATCGCCGCACGGCCGGGGACCTACATCTACATCGCACCCGGGACACTGCACGGATTCCGATGTGACTCCGAGGTCGGCCGAGTGCTCAACACCCTCGTCCCGGGCGGATTCGACCACGGCATCAGCGAGCACGGGATCCCGGCACCGCAGGTCACAATGCCCCCACCCGGCGTGTCAGCACTATCGGTATGGCGCGAGATCGAGCCCCAACGCCCCCGGCCACCCTGGGACGGCAGCACCGACCCGCAATGGCAAATCCGCGCCTCGGACGGACGACCCAGCAAAGCTGAACGCACTCGATGAGCGCTGGTCCAGACAGCCGGGCCGGAGTCAGTGTGGCCCGGCGTTAGTGAGCCGGGTTGTCGGGCAGCCGTCGAGTAGGTCAGTATCGAGGCATGGTGCTCGACGCGCTCCGGGCACTTCCGCCGGTGCCCATGCTCATCCTGGCTTTCCTCATGCCGGCGCTGGAAGCCTCGACGATGCTCGGCGTGGTCTTCCCCGGCGAGATCGCGATCCTGGTGGCGGGCGCCGCGGCACACGCCGGTGCCTTCTCGCTGTGGGCGGTGATCGCGGTGGGGGTGGCGGGGGCGGTCGCCGGCGACGCGGTCGGATTCGGCGCCGGCCGCCGCTACGGTGAGCGACTGGTGCAGCGGCTTCCGCCTCGACTGATCAAGCCGGAGGCGGTGCGCGCGACCACCGAGCTGCTGCAGCGGCGCGGACCGATCGTGGTACTGATCGGTCGCCTCACGGCCCTGCTGCGGGCCCTGGTCCCCAGCCTGGCCGGCATGAGCGGACTGAGCTGGGGAAGGTTCCTGCCCTACAACGTTGTCGGCGGGGTTGCTTGGGGGACTGCGGTAGCCATGCTGGGATACATCGCTGGAGCCGGCCTGTCGACAGCGCAGCAGCAGCTTGGGGTGGTGAGCAACATCGCGCTCGTTGCGCTGGTTGCGGCGGCACTGGCGCTGTGGGTGCGGGCGCATATCCGGCGGCGGCGGACCTTATTAACGATTAGTAATGATAATACTACGGACAGGTAACGTTGACCGACTTATTGTCGGCTGACTATGATCTGAATCACAGCTAGACAGACCTGTCTGTGTCTGCCTGGGTCTTCGCCACCAGGTGGTTGGTCGGCGGTGGCCACTCCCGGGGCGGGGGCGGTGTTTGCCGTCGGAGGGAGTTCGCGGCGAACGACGAACCGGTCCACCTACTCAAACCAGAGAGAGGACAGTTATGACCGAGTACGACCCGAGGACAGCCACTGGAATTCCAACCGAGCCGGTCGGCTCCCTACCCCGTCCGTCGAAGCTGCAGACCGCCTACGCGTCATATGACCAAGGACAGATCACCAAAGAACAACTGGAAGCCGAACAGGACGCCGCTGTCCGCGATTCGATCGAGCGCTTTGAGGCCACCGGATCACCGATTATCTCCGACGGAGAGCAACGTCGGTCGAGCTTCGCCACGTACCCCATCATTGATACGCTGGCCGGGACTGGCCTCGCCGACAACCTCGCCCCGGGTGGCCAGTTTTTCGCGATCTTCGCCGACGGCCATGGGCGGCAGCTGCCCCGGCTCACCGGCGGGCCGTTGAGGTACAAGACGTACGCGGCCGACATGCTGAGGAAATCGATCGGCCTCGCGCACGTGCCCATGAAGCAAGCCGTCATCGCGCCCTCGATGCTGGCCCTGCTGTACCCCCTGAAGGATGACGTGCCCGGCTACCCGCGGGAGCAATTCGAGGCGGACCTCGTCGACGAATGCGAAAAGGATATCCGCCAGGCTTTTGCGGCCGGAGCTGCCCGGGTTTCCATCGACTTCACCGAGGGTCGGCTCGCCACCAGGGAAGATCCACGCAACCCGTGGACCGGGGCCGGCCTCCTGCCCCACTTCATCGAGCTGAACAACCGGGTGCTCGCCCGTTTCACGCCGGAAGAGCGCGCGAAGATCGGCATCCACACCTGTCCTGGTGGAGACCGGGACTCGGTCCACAGTGCGGACGTGCCCTACAACAACCTGCTGCCGAGCATGTTCCAGATGAACGCCGGTTACTTCCTCATCCAGCTGGCGAGCGAGCGCGACCGGGATCCGGTCTACGAGTCCATCGGCAGGTGCCTGCGCGACGACGCCGAGGGCGTGGCGCAGATGGCCTACGTCGGGGTGTGCGTGACGCAGAGCCCACGGCCGGAGAGCGCTGAGGAGATCCGCGATGCACTGGTGAGGGCGTCCAACTTCATTCCGAAGGAAAGGCTCGGCTCCACCGACGACTGCGGTTTCTCGCCGTTCAGCATCGATGAGAAGCCGAACCACGGTTCGCCCGATTACGCTCGCGACGTCGCGTTCCAGAAGATCAAGAACCGGGTCGAGGGCACCAGGATGGCTGCGGAGAAGCTCGGCGTCAGCTGAGTTCACTCACGAGTTGTAGTCTGCCGCCATGCTGCGCCGGATCGTGCAGGCTGCCTGTGATCTCGCCGATGCTCGGTACGGCGCGTTGGGCCTATTCGCACCGCACGGTGACACGCTCGCAGCCTTTGTGCACGTGGGCACTGATCAGGGTCTGGCGGAGCGGATCGGTGCTCTGCCGCAGGGCTGTGGGGTGCGTGGCGTGGTTGGGCTGCTGACCAACGACCCCCGGCCACTGCGGCTGCACCGGATATCTGAGCACCCCGCCTCGTGTGGCTTCCCGGAACACCACCCGCCGATGAGCTCGTTCCTCGGGGTGCCCCTCGCCGTCCAGGGTGAGGTGTTCGGCCACCTATACCTGGCAGACAAACGGGGTGGGGGGAATTCACCCAGGGTGACGAGGACCGTATCGTGGCGCTGGCCGCGGCGGCGAGCATTGCAGTGGACAGCTCCCGGCTCGACGAAAGTGACCAGCGCCGCCAACGCTCGGTGGAGATCTCCTCCCGGCTGGCCACCGACCTGCTCGGCGGGATGGGGCCGGTCGAGGCGCTGGAGCAGGTCGCCGGGAGCGCCCGGGCGGTGGCCGGGGCTGAGCTGGGTTGCATCGTGGTGCCCGACCACTCCGCGGGGGACCTACGGGTCGCCGCCGCCGCCCGGGGAGATCGTAACCCAGGTGCGCGAGGCGCGGATCTCCGCGGAGAGTTCGATGGCCGCGGCGGTGATGGCCTCGGGTCGGGCTGAGTCGGTGCTCGACGCCGGTGCAGACCCCCGTTGCGACCGGGCGATGGTCGCCCTCGGGTGGAGATGTCTGCTGTTGGTGCCGCTGGCCTCGAGCGACGAGGTGCTCGGCGTACTCGTCGTCGCCAACAGCACCGGTGGGAAGCAGTTCGACGGCGCTGACATCGCCACTCTCACCGCGTTCGCCGCCCAAGCAGCGCTCATCCTGGCGCTAGCCAGGTCCCGGGACGACCGCGACCGGCTGGTGCTGCTGGAGGACCGCGACCGGATCGCGCGCGACCTGCACGATCTGGTCATCCAGCGGCTGTTCGCCGTCGGACTGGGGTTACAGGGCACCACGCGGCTGGCTGGGAGCCGGGAGGTCGAGCAGCGGTTGGCGTCCTACGTCACGGCGCTGGACGACACCGTCCGTGAGATCCGCCAGGCGATCTTTTCGCTGCGCCCGCCCCCGGAGAAGGGACACAGCCTGCGTCAGGAGGTGATCGGGCTCGTCCGGGAAGCCACCGAGGTGCACGGATTCGAGTCTTCGGTGCGCTTCGACGGGCCGGTGGACTCCGCGGTGCCCACCGCGGTGGCCGCGCAGGCGACTGCGGTGCTGCGGGAGGCGCTGACCAACATCGGACGCCACTCCGGCGCGGCGCGCGCGTGGGTGGAGCTCGTGGTGACCGGGACGGCGGTCCGGCTGACCGTGCGTGACGATGGCGTGGGGATACCCGCCCAGCGCTTGGACAGGGGCCCGGGCAGTGGCCTGGGCAACCTGGGTGAGCGCGCCGATCATCTCGGTGGTCGGCTCGACGTGCGCGCGGTGGCCCCGCGAGGTACCGAGCTGGTGTGGCAGGTACCGTTCAACGGAATCGTCAGCGGACCCCCTCATGAGCCCCTCAATGAGCCCCTGCATGAGCACTGCGAGCCAAGGCGTGCTCGACCAGGATGACCAGCGTGTCGAGGCTGGAGCGGATTTCCCGCGCGTCCATCCGCACCAGCGGGCAATCCGGTGGCAGTGCCAACGCCTCCCGCACGGCGTCCTCCGGGTATGCAGGGCCACCGGGGAACTGGTTGACCGCCACCGCGAACGGCAGCCTGCGGTCCTCGAAGTAGTCGATCGCCGCGAAGCAGTCGTCCGCCCGTCGCATGTCGACGAGCACCACGGCGCCGACCGCGCCACGGGCCAGTTCGTCCCACATGAACCAGAACCGGTTCTGCCCGGGCGCCCCGAACAAGTACAGGATGAGCTGGTCGTCGACCGTGATCCGGCCGAAGTCCATCGCCACTGTCGTGGTGGTCTTGTCCGGAACGGCGGCCGAGTCGTCGACGCCAACCGACAGCGACGTCATCTCCTGCTCGGTACTCAACGGGGGGATCTCCGACAGTGACCCGACGAAGGTGGTCTTTCCCACGCCGAACCCACCGGCCACAAGAATTTTGAGCGGAATAAGCGTGCGTTTGGCGGCCGGGGTAGGTCGACGGGACCCCCTAACGGGCGCGAAGTCCATCTAGCAGTCTCCCCAAGATCTCTTGTCCGGGGCCGCCGACGCCGTCGGTGGTCTGAGGTAGGTGTACGGCGAGGAAACCCGCGCTGGCCAGGTCACTGACCAGCACGCGCGCCACCCCGGCGGGGACGTGCAGTGCTGCCCCGATCTCTACGACCGAGGTGGGCCGCATCGACATCCGGACGATGGCCCCGCGTTCCACTTGCAATGTCGGCAGGTTCTGCACAGCAAGTTCGGTGGCAGTGACCAACGCCTCGAGTGGCAACTCCTGACCCTCGGTCCGGGTGCGTCCCTGCGTGAACGCATAGGCTGGGACAAGTCGGTCGCCCTGGCGCCAGCCGTAGTCGTCGTCGGTCACGGTGGTATCCGCTCCGGAGCAGGTCGCGGCGCCGGGGTCAGGGCATGCCCTACCCGCGACGCGAGCATCGTCATCTCGTAACCGACCATACCCATGTCACAATGCCGGTGGGCAACGACCGCAAGGGTGGATCCTTGGCTAATCGACGTCGCGAAAAGGTAACCGCCGGTCATCTCGATGATGGTCTGGTTCACCGGAGACAGGTTGAGCAGCTGGGCGGCGCCCCTGGACAGGCTCACCAGCCCGGAGGTGGCAGCGGAGAGCTGGTCGGCGAGCATCGTGTCGACCCGTTCCGATGAGGCCAGCGCCAGGCCATCCCCGGAGACGACCAGCGCGTGGAGCACTCCTGGCGTGCTCCGAGCGAAGTCGGTGACCAGCCAGTCGAGCTGCCCTGGCGCCGGGCCCGGCGCGCTCACGACCGGCTCCCAGACGATGAGCCGTCGACCTGCTCCTGGGCGGCCTGACGGCTGGCCTGGTATCGCGACAGTGCGTCTCTGGCCCGCTCGGCGTCGGGGTGCGCGGTGGTCCCGGCGCTTGCCGCCCCGTTGCTGGGCGGGGTCTCGGTCGACTTCCGACGCAGTTCTGGGGCTAGATTGGCCTGCGGCACGCGGCGGTTGAGCATCGGGCCGGGTGGCCCGTGCTCGGTCGGTGGTGCGGCGGCAACGGCGTCGCCGTCGTTGCTGTTCCATCGCGGCGGGCGGGCCGGCAGCGCCACCGAGGCGACGATCGGGGGATGGTTCGGAACGCGGGCCGGCGCCGGCGCGGGGGCAGGCGGCATCTTCTCGGCGGTCGCGTACACCGGGGCGGCCTGCCAGCTGGACGACTCGACAGTGGATAGCCGGGCTGGCGTCCACCAGCCGATCCAGTGCGCGGCATTACCCTGTTCGGGGTCGTGCTGCGGTCCGAGTTCGTACTGGGGTTCGGGGTCGGGCTGGGGCCGTGCGTGTACACCCCCGTTACCGCCTCCATAGCCGTTCAGCCCCGGTTGGCCCGTACGCCTCGGCTGCGGGATGCTGAGCGGCGGTGCCGCGTTTCCGTTGTGCGTCGGTACCCCGTGGTAGCCGTTGTACGACGGGGCCGCCCTGCGGTGACCGTTGCTCTGCGCCGGGATGGCAGCGCCCGGGACGGCCCCGGCTGGCTCCAGGTGGCCGGCGGCGAACAGTTCCGCGGGCAGCACGACGACCGCCGTGACGCCGGAGCCCGGGGTGGGAGTCAGCGAGACCTGGATGTGGTGCCGGGCCACGAGCCGGGCCACGACGTGCAGCCCGAGCCGCTGGGAGACCGACAGGTCGATGTCCCGGGGGTGCGCCAGCAGGTCGTTGGCCTGCGCCATGTCGTCTGGCCGCATTCCGACACCCCAGTCTTCGACGGTGATGACGGCTGCGCCGGGATTGCGGAGGTAGGGCCGGGTCCGGATGGTGACGTTAGCCTGCGGCGGGGAGCACCGCACCGCATTCTCGGTCAGCTCGGCGAGCACGTGGGTCAGGTCCGTGACGGTGTGGCCGAGCACCGCCAGGCGCTCGTCGACGGAGAAGGCAACCCGCTCCAGGTCCTCGGTCTCGGCGATCGCGGCGCGTACGACGTCGATGAGCAGGACCGGCTCACTCCAGACCCGGGGCGCCTCCTCACCGGAGAGCACCAGCAGGCTCTCCGCGTTGCGCCGGATGCGGGTGGCCAGGTGGTCGAGGCGGAACAGCTCGCCCAGCGCGTCGGGGTCGCGTTCCTGCTCCTCCAGCTGGTTGATGATGTCCAGCTGCCGGTAGAGCATGCTCTGGTTACGCCGGGCTAGATTGACCAGCAGCTCCGAGGTGAACTTGCGTTGGCCGAGTTCGGCATCGGCCAGCTGGGTGGCCAGGCGCATCGATTTCTGCTGCTCATCCTCGGTGGTGCGCCAGAAGACGACTACGCCGACGCAGGCGAAGAGCACCGACACCCCGTGGATGAGCGCCCAGGCCCAGGGATTCACCTGGGCATCGGGATGATTGAAGATCAAGCCGGCTTGCCAGAGCGTACCCATAGCATGGCTGATCACGGTGAACACGATGTTCCACAGGAATGGTACCCAGTCCTGGTAGAGCGCGATGAAGCCGATGATGATGAAGAAGTGGAAATGCGCCTCGATCGAGCCTCCGGAGAACACCACCAACGCCGCCGAGCACCACACCAGCCCGGCGGAGGCGAAGAACGATGCCACCCGTCGTTGGCGTATCTGGGTGGCGAGCAACACGCAGAGCGCCGGGGCGATGAGCACGTAGACGACGATCAGCGGGTTGAAGCCGCGCCACAGCCCGAACAAGAACAACGCCGGCACGTGCAGACCGAGCACCCACAGCAGAAACGTGTGCCGCCGGTGCCAGGCCTCGTCGTCGAGCAGGTTGCCGCGCGGTAGGTAGTCCAGCAGCCTCGAGAACGTCACCGGTTAGCCCGCCCTTCGTTAGATGGTCCAGCGGGTCGGAGCAGGCTGGGCGCAGCAGTCTTCATGTGCACTTCTCACTCAGATCTAGGTTGCAGACCGCGGAATGTTACTGCGTCGTCACGTCACTGCAAACCTCAGTGCTACGCCGTGCAGGTGGTTCACGCCCTGTTAACCGGCGAACGGGCTAATGTGTTGCGCCGGATGGAGTAATGTCCGATGGGGCGAATGACGCAACGACTCTCAGGGTCGGCGTGCAGCAGCCCAGCCCCACCCGCAGCGCAGGTCCGCTGCGATCATGGCAGGGGCGCACCCGGAGGTTTCCACCGCCGGTCCCCGAAGGCAGGCATCTCCCGGGACCGGCGGTGTCCGCAAGTGCGGAGTTGGCGACCAAAAGATACGCAGAAACGGGTGGATGTCAACACGGACTCCGCTGGTGCGGGAGAAGGACCGCGCGGCGCCGATCCAGCGCCCCGACTCTCCTCAGCTGCCGTTGAGCTGGGGGCCCACCGTTCCCTGGTGCCGCAGGGTCGCACCGAACACCGCGACCTGGGTGCGCCGCTCCATCTGAAGCTTGGCGAGCAGCCGCGAGACGTGGTTCTTGACGGTCTTCTCCGCAAGGTACAGGCGGGCACCGATCTCCCGGTTGGACAGTCCGTCCGCGATCAGCGTCAGCACCGCCCGCTCCCGATCAGACAGCGCGTCCAGTCGTGGGTCGGCCGCCGGCGGACCCTCTCGCAGCCGGGCGAGCACGTGGGCGGTGACGGCAGGATCCAGCAGGGACTGACCCAGCGCCACCCGGTGTACCGCGTCCACCAGGTCGGTGCCGCGGATCTGTTTGAGCAGGTAACCGCTGGCCCCGGCCATAATCGCAGCGAACAGCGCCTCGTCATCGTCGTAGGAGGTGAGGATCAGGCAGGCCACCGAGGGCACCGACGACCGGAGTTCCCGGCAGACCTCGATGCCGCTGCCGTCGGGTAGCCGAGCGTCCAGCAAGGCCACATCGGGCCGGATGGCGGGGATCCGGCGCAGCGCCTCGTCGGCGCGGCCGGCTTCTCCCACCACCTCGAAGTTGCCGCTGCCGGTGTGTTCGAGCAGGTCACATACTCCGCGACGGACCACCTCGTGATCATCAAGCAGGAACACCCGGACCCCCGCGTCGGTGTCCACATCGCCATAGTGCCTGGTGATCGCCGTGCCGGGTGGTGACCATCGCCGATATTGCACGAATAGCGCAGGGAAACGGTGCGGATTCGGAGGTTATCGGACAAACCTGGTGCCACTGACGGTGACACTCAGCACATATCAGTACTCGATCGGTGGTGCCCGGCACGAATGTCCTGAGTAGCGTCAGTCCGTACGAGGCCAGACGGTCAAGGGGAGCCGTGTGCCGTGTATGAGTCAGCCCGCGAGCCAACCCTGCAATGTCGGGTGCATCGCACCTCGCCGATTGGACTTATCGAGCTGGCCGGCGTGCTGCGGTTGGACACCGTCGCCCGGTTGCGGGAGGTCGTGCAGAAGGTCCTCACCGAGCGGCCGGACGCGATCGTACTGGATCTCGCCCGTCTGGATGGCGTCGAGGAGCTGAGCGCATCGGTGTTCCCGGCGCTGGCCCGCGCAGTCGCGGCGGTCGCCGACGGCGAGCTGATCCTCGCCGCACCCAGCGCGGGAACCCGAGACGCCCTGCGCCAGTCTGCGCCCCTCTCCGTCCGGATGTTCGATACCTGTAGCCAGGCCATGGAGGCGGCGGAGCGAGCGCCGGCCCGCCGCCGGGTGACCCGGCAGCTGCCAGCCGACCCGCAGGCCGGCCGGACCGCGCGCCGCGTTCTCGATGAGGTGTGTACCCGCTGGCGGCTGAGCATGCTGCGGGAGCACGCACAAGTGATCGTCAGCGAACTGGCGACCAACGCGGTGGAGCACGTCGGCGGGCCGGTCGAGCTGTGCGTCACCGTTCGTCGTCGAGTGTTGCGCATCGAGGTGAGCGACCGCAGCGACATGCTGCCCGACCTCCTGGACTCACCCGGGCACGGTCTGCGGCTGGTCGACACCCTGGCGAGCAACTGGGGCTGTAATCCCACTGCATGGGGCAAGACCGTCTGGGCGGACCTGGTCATCAGCCCTGTCCCACCCAGCGGCGCAGGCGGCCCCCCGATCAGATGAGGTGCAAGCCGATCAGCCACCCGAAAACGCCGGCCGCCATCAGGGTTATGCATAACATGACCACCAAGAGCAGGTGACCGATGAAATCCCGTAACGCATGCGCGAAGCCTGGCACGTTGTGGAGGTCGGGGTGCTGGCTCATATGGTGGTTTAGTTCTCTTTCCCACAGCACCCGGTCGATTTTCTGCACTGTTACGCTGCCCTTCTCGGCCTGCGGGGATTTTCGGCCGGTCAATCGAATAACCCTCCGTCACACGATCCGTCGGTTGGCAGTGACCTATGGCCCTGGTTCGTGGGACCTTCGGCCTCGTCTCGCTGACGGTGCCGGCACTCACCGACAGTGACCGGTCTCTAGCGAGGTAAATCATTGAGTACCGAGCTGGGGCGGGTCTGGCGGGTGCGGCGGCCGGGCCCGATGACAACCCATCCGCTGCGACCGGCGCGCGAGCCGGCGCCCCGGCCAGCGCCCGATGAGCTCCTGGTGCGGGTGCTGGCCTGCGGGGTGTGCCGCACCGACCTGCACGTCACCGAGGGCGATCTGGAGGTCCACCGGCCCGGCGTGGTCCCCGGGCATGAGGTGGTCGGGGAGGTCATCGGGCTGGGTGTGGGCCTGGAAAAGGCTGGAAGCGGCGGGACGGGCGGGTTCGAGGTGGGCCAGCGGGTCGGCATCGCCTGGCTGCGCCACACCTGCGGGTGTTGCCGGTACTGCATCCGAGGGTCGGAGAACCTCTGCCCGTACTCGAAGTACACCGGCTGGGACGCCGACGGTGGGTACGCCGACTACACCACGGTGCCCGCCGACTACGCCTACCCGCTCCCGGCGGGCTATCCCGACACCGAACTCGCGCCGTTGTTGTGTGCGGGCATCATCGGGTGGCGCGCACTACAGCGGGCCGCGTTGCCGCCGGGGGGCCGACTCGCCCTCTACGGGTTCGGCGCCAGTGCCCACCTCACTGCCCAGGTCGCCCTGACCCAGGGCGCGACTGTGCACGTGCTGACCCGCAGTCCGGCTGCGCGGGAGCTGGCCCTGGCACTCGGCGCCGCCTCGGCGACCGAGGGCGCCCAGCTGCCGCAGCCGGTCGACTCGGCAATCCTGTTCGCCCCCGCTGGAGGGCTCGTGCCGCCTGCGCTGGCCGCGCTCGACCGGGGCGGCACCCTGGCCGTGGCCGGCATCCACCTCACCGACATCCCGGTCCTGAACTACCAGCAGCACCTGTTCCAGGAGCGGCAGATCCGCAGCGTCACCGCAAACACCCGCCGCGACGGTCACGACTTCCTGCGCTTCGCCGCCGGGCACCGGCTGCACGTCGTGACGACCCCGTACCCGCTGGATCAGGCCGATACGGCACTGGCTGACCTCGCGGCCGACCAGGTGCGCGGCGCCGCCGTCCTGATCCCCTGATCCCCACCCAGGCGATTTTCGGGCTGGAAGATCAGGCCGGCGGTGTGACGGTGACGGGGGCGGAGAGCTCGTCAGGGCCGCATGTCGCGGACACGCGGTACGGACCCGGGGCGGCGTTGGAGTGCACGGTGGCGGCACCGAACAGATTCCACGGCTGGTGGCCGTCGGGGTTTCCCTTGAGCGGACCGATGTCCAGCGCCGGCGAGCTCACCGGGCCGAGCTTGTCGAGGCACGCCACGTTGAGCGACACCGTGGAGCCCGGCGCGACCAGTTCGGGGGATACCCTCAGCCAGCGCACCGGCGGCGTCGCCGGCTCCAGGGGTCCGGCAGAACTCGCTGGATGACCCGGCGCCGAACTCGGTTCGATCGGCGGTCCGGCGGCCGACGAGCACGCTGCGGTGAGCACCCCCACTGTGAGGATGCGCACCGCTACGACACCGATCCGGACGTTCATGTCGGGCGCAGTATGCCTTAGTAACGACCATGTTAGTGGGACGACTCACGTGGTCGCGCCGCACCGGGGGTGTGCCGTACCGTCGAACTCACCTGAGGTCGTTGCTGGCGGGCAGCCCGCTTATCCGGCGCCGCGGGGAGGTGCGATGACAGCCACCACGTCGCCCTTGGTCGTCACGGAGCGGTACCCGCCCCGACCGCAACCCAAGGGCTCAGTCTTTCTCGGTCTGCTGAGCACCACCGACCACAAGCAGATCGGCGTGCTCTACACCGTCGCCTCGTTCGGGTTCTTCATGGTCGGCGGCGGGATGGCCATGTTGATGCGCGCCGAGCTGGCCCGCCCGGGTATGCAATTCCTGTCCACCGAGCAGTACAACCAGCTGTTCACCATGCACGGCACGATCATGCTGCTGCTGTATGCCACGCCGATCCTGTTCGGGTTCGCCAACCTGGTGCTCCCGCTACAGATCGGCTCTCCGGACGTCGCGTTCCCCCGGCTCAACGCCTTCTCCTTCTGGCTGTTCCTGTTCGGCGGGCTGATGGTGATCAGCGGGTTCGTCACGCCGGGCGGTGCTGCGGACTTCGGTTGGTTCGCCTACACCCCACTGTCCGACATCACACATTCACCGGGCGTGGGAGGGAATCTGTGGATCATGGGCCTGGCGCTCGCCGGGCTGGGTACCATCCTGGGCGCGGTGAACATGGTCACCACGGTGGTCTGCCTGCGAGCCCCCGGCATGACCATGTTCCGGATGCCGATCTTCACCTGGAACATCCTGGTCACGTCACTGCTGATCCTCATCGCGTTCCCAGTTCTGGCAGCGGCGCTCATGGGGCTGATGGCCGACCGGCTGATCGGGGCGCACGTGTTCGATCCGGCCAACGGTGGCGCGATCCTGTGGCAGCACCTTTTCTGGTTTTTCGGCCACCCCGAGGTCTACATCGTCGCCCTGCCGTTCTTCGGCATCGTGTCAGAGATTCTCCCGGTGTTCAGCCGCAAGCCGCTGTTCGGCTACAAGACGTTGGTCTTCGCGACGTTGTCGATCGGCGCGCTGTCCGTGGTCGTCTGGGCGCACCACATGTACGCCACCGGTGCGGTGCTGCTGCCCTTCTTCGCGTTCACCACCTTCCTCATCGCGGTACCCACCGGGATCAAGTTTTTCAACTGGATCGGCACCATGTGGCGCGGGCAGCTGAGCTTTGACACCCCGATGCTGTTCTGCATCGGCTTCCTGATCACATTCCTGCTCGGTGGCCTGACCGGCGTGCTACTGGCCGCCCCGGCGATCGACTTCAATGTCAGCGACACCTACTTCGTGGTAGCCCACTTCCACTATGTGCTGTACGGCACGATCGTGTTCGCCACCTTCGCCGGGATCTACTTCTGGTTCCCGAAGATCACCGGCCGGATGCTCGACGAGCCGCTGGGCAAGTTCCATTTCTGGGCCACGTTCATCGGCTTCCACATGACGTTCCTGGTACAGCACTGGCTGGGTAACGAGGGGATGCCCCGCCGCTACGCCGACTACCTGCCCAGCGACGGGTTCACCACGTTGAACATGGTGTCCTCGATCGGTGCGTTCGTGCTGGGCGCCTCCACGCTGCCGTTCCTGTGGAACGTGTTCCGCAGCTACCGTTACGGCGAGCTGGTCGGCGTCGATGACCCGTGGGGCTACGGTAACTCGCTGGAATGGGCGACCTCATGTCCCCCGCCGCGGCACAACTTCACCGAACTGCCCCGGATCCGGTCTGAGCGACCGGCCTTCGAGCTGCACTACCCGCAGATGACTCGCCGGATGCGGATTGAGGCGCACGTCGGTGACCATTCGGGTCAGCCGTGACTTCGGTCCGCCGAGCCTGTCGAGGATGAGGTAGACGATGACATGGAACGGCGCAAGCTTCTCGCCCTAGCCGGCGCCATCCTTACCGGAGCGCCGGTGTTCGGTGAGCCGGAGCCCCTAGCCGTTCGCCGTGTCCTGACTGACCCACCTCAGCGCATCGGGGCGTCTGAAATCAGGATGTTTGAAGCCACCATGCTCCAACTCCAGGCCCTCCAGCGGCACGTAGGAGGTCGTGCAACCCGCGAACCCCTGGCAGCGACGGCCAAGGCTGGCGAACGTCTCCTAGAAGCTCAGGCGGCCCCAGAGGTGCATCAGAAGCTCAGGCTCCTGGTATCGGACGTGCATCGTCGGGCCGGATGGGCAGCCGGAGACATAGGGCTCATAGACGATTACCGCACGCACATGCACGCGGCGCTCGACTTCGCCGCTGGCGACAGTGACCGGGTGGCTCTCATCCTTCAAACAGCCGGAGCCATGGAGAAGTCATTGGGTCATTCAGATTTCGCCCTTAAGCTTCTTCAGATGGGCCAGGTGGCGGGCAACGCTTCACCTGACCCACAGGTTAGGGCCGTGATCGGGGGCGAAACGGTAGATGGGTATGTCGCTGCGGGTAGGATGGATATGGCCCGCAAGGAACTTGCGAGTGCGAGAAGGTTGTTTGCTGATGCGGATATCACTCAGTCGCTTCCAGGCTTCGCCTCATATGGTAACGGTCACGGAGTTTTAGCATCTGTTGAACTGAGACTTGGAAACTTCACCGCAGCGAGACAGGAAATCTTAACCGCTCTGCGCAAGCGCCCGAAATATGACCACTGGTGTAACGCACTGGATACCATCATCCTAGCGACAACTGACATACGGGCTGGGGAAGTCCGGGAAGCCTTACAGGACACCCAGAAGGCCCTGACGCTGGTGAAGCAGGTTGGGTCGTGGCAACTACAGGAGAGACTAATTCCTTTAGCCACAGAGCTTGAGAAGCTGAATGATAGCACCTGTCAGGTCTTGGCGAGGACAGTAAAAGCGGTTCGGGTTGTATAATAGAATTGCATGACCGGAAGTAACTACTGCTTATGCAGGGGGATCATGACGTTATCCTGGGTTAGTGCCGGAACCAGCTCGCTGGTGACCAGGCCGTGCTCGGTGGTGAGCTCGTCGACGATGTCGAAGGACGTCGCGATCCGGTCCGGCGCGTCGATGATGACCGTCACCACCGGGACGCGGCGGCTCAGTTGCAGCAGACGGTCGCCGTGCGGGGCGGCCTGGCCCTGGAAACCCCACATCCCGCGCAGTGCGGTCACGCCCCGGGCACCGGAGCGCCGCAACTGCCGAACCAACGCTCGGTGCACTGGCTGCCCGTCGCGCAGCGACCGTTCGGAGGTGTAGACCATCAGCTTTTGCCACACGGCCATCCCGTGCCCGTCCGTGGCTGGCAGGGCACGTGGGCGCTCGACGAGCTTGCCATCGTGTTTGCAGACCTGCACTCGTTCGAGGGTGACCAGCGGTCGGTGCAGCAGGCCACCGAGCTCGGGCAGGACTCGCCCGATCTGTGCACCCGAGCCGACCGCGATGATCATCATTGGTACATCGGCGTTGCGCCCGAAGAACCGGGCGCGCCTGCGTTGGCCGTGGGCCGTCCCGTCGACGCCCAGCAGCACCGTGGCCCCGGCGAGGCCGCGGCGGTGCAACAGCTCGCAGACCGCGACGAAGGCCGGCACCCGGTAGACGCGCTCCTGCCTGCCGACATAGACGGTCAGCTTGGTGGCCGTGGCCAGCTCCTCGGGCAGGCCCGGTGGACCGGTAGCCAGGGGACTGACGTCACCGCGTAGCAAGCGGGCCCGCTCCAGTGTCACCAGCCCGCGGCGCTTGATCACCTGCAGGTCATCGAGCAGCGCCTCGATCCTTGCCCGGGTGTCCACCGCGACGGACACGATCGGCAGGTCTTCGGACAGCGTGAGCAGCCGGTCGGTCCGCAGATGGTGCTTGAGCCCGAAACCCTCGGTACCGCGGAGCAGGACACTGATGGCGATCTTCCGGCGGTCGAACAGGTCCAGTTGGGCGTCGGCGAGATAGGCCCGGCCGGTCCGTTGCCGCTCGCCGAAATAGGTGGTTAGCTTCAGGCAGTCCTCGATCACAGGTGGCTCCCGACCAACCGGCCGAGTGCCGCGGCGGCGACGCCGGCGACCAGGCTTCCCACGATATTCACCGCCAGGCTCGGTACCTGGCGATCTTCGGCGAGACGCTGGGACTCGAACATCCAGGTCGAGAACGTGGTGTAGGAGCCGACCGCGGCGGTGCCGGCCAGCAGCGCTGCATCATGGCTCAGCGCCAACCCGGTGACCAGCCCGAGCAGGACCGCCCCGGAGAGGTTGACCACCAACGTGCCGTACGGGAAGGAACGATGGGTCCGGGAGCTGATAGCACCATCGACCGCAAAGCGGAGCACGGACCCTGCACCTCCGATGAGCACCACCCCGAGCCACACCAGCACCGTCATACGCGTCATACTCGCACCTGGACCCGGACCCGCCGCACCATGGCGGTTGCCAGGTGAATCGCGGCATATCCCCCGGCGACGCTCGTGGTCGCGTAACTGATCGCCAGCCCGTAGTGCCGAGTGTCGATCATCGTCAGCAGCTCCACCTGCATCGTGGAGAACGTGGTCAGTCCCCCGCACAAACCCGTCCCGAGCAGGGGTCGCCGGTAGCTGGACAGCGGTAGCCGCTCCTGCAAGCGGGTGGCGAAGTAGCCCAGCAAGAAGGCTCCAACGATGTTCACACCGAAGGTCACCCACGGCCAGCCCGGTGTGGCGGCCGGGTATGCCTCCCCCAGCAGCGCTCGACACAGCGCGCCTACGGCGCCACCGGCGAAGACCGCAGCCACCTCCCGGCGGTCCGGCATCGCGACTGACCACCTCCCGGCGTGTCGTGCCCTGGTGCACAGTGTGTCGTGCCCTGGTGCACGGTGCGGAGGTGACCTCGATCGGGCCGGAGCGGGTAAGGCGACGCGGCCGTTGTCACGTTTGAGACCGGGGCTTGATGGAGGTTATCCGCGATCGCCCGGGGCGGTTGTCCCTACCGCCCCGGGCGATCGCAACCCCCCTCGGGACCCCCAACGAACTGATGGGCCTCGCCTAGGCTCCCAGGCGGCTCCCAGGCAGGACCATGCGCAAAACATACCAGTCGGTGTGTTTGACCTGCCACCCCCACGCCGGAACATGCGGCCCCACTTGGGGAAGCCCGTTTGGTCGGAGGCGAGTATTTTCAAGGGGTCATGGCCACAACCGTCCCTCGACGACCCGAAACGGCAGGCAGCGACGACCCCGCGGGCCGTCCTGAGCTGCAGCCGCGGGCCCGGGCGACCAGGCTGGCAATCCTCAATGCCGCCGCCGAGCATTTCGCGCACGACGGCTATCACGCCACCTCATTGGACCGGGTGTTGGCAGACAGCGGGGGGACCAAGGGAGCGCTGTACTTCCACTTCGCATCCAAGGAGGCTCTGGCGCGCGCGGTCGTCGCCGAGATGGTGCAGCGTTGGGCGCTACTCCGCGGTCAGGTCAGCGAACGCGGGCTCGACCCGCTCTCGGCGCTGCTGACGCTGGTGGACGAAGTGATCGCCCGGCTGATCGACAGCCCGATCGCCCGGGGCGGCACGCGGCTGATCAACGAACTGCCGATGCGCGCCACGGACGCGCGCGGGCACTATGCCTTCGGCGAGCGCGACGCACTCGCGCTCCTCACCGACGCGGAGCGCAGCGGCCTGCTCCGCGAGGGGATCGAAGCCCCGATAGTGGCCCGCCAGGTCGTCGCCTTGCTGGCCGGGCATCGGCAGATCTGCGACGCTCTGGGCAACCGGGAGGATCTGTGGAGGCGGGTGGACGAGGCGTGGCGCTTCCTACTGCCCGCGATCGCCAACGATGCTTGGCTAGCGCAGTGGCGCGCCTCGCAGTGGGCGTCGAGACCTCGGCCATCGGGCCCGCCAGGCCAAGATGAGGTGTGAGCCGACTTACGAACGGCGCTTCAGCTCAGCGCGGCGGGAGCGTACGGAAGCTGTCCACCACGCCGTTCACCTGCGGGAGCACGGTCTTGGAGTCTGAGTTAGCTGCGGTGAACACGGTGATGCCGTAGTTGGTGGGGTTGTTCTCGACGGTGATCGCCAGAAAGCGGATGACGGTGTTCTGACCGTTTGTGCCCTGCCCACCGTAGGCCAGCGCTTGCCGCGGTCCCACGCTCTTGTATTCCGGCGGGATCACCTTGACGTCCCGGTAGGCGCCAGCGACCTGCTGGAAGAAGTGGGTGCCGGCCACCGGAAGCGAGCCGGTGCGACCGACGCCGAGGGCGATCACGGTAGACCCGTCGGGGCTGGTCAAGGTCGTGGTGCGGCCAGAGGGCTTGGTCGACCAGTCATTGGGGGCCTCGAAGCGATAACCACCCTCGAGGTTGACCACCTCATGGGTGTTCTTGACAGGCTCGTGGGCCTTCGAAATCCAAGCGGCCACCCCGAACCCACCGGCCAGCAGCAGGGCCACGATACCGATGAGCGAGGTGATCGGCCGACCGCGCAGCCGGGAGATCAAGGTCTTCATCAGGGCGCCGATCGTAGAGGGACGGGTTGGCGGACATGACGACGGGGGGCCGGCGAATCGATCGCCAGCCCCCCGTCGAGCATGCTGAGATGCTGTGCTTGATCAGATGCTGTGCTTGCCAGCCCGTCGGCGGGTAGTCGCCACGGTCAGTGCGCCAGCACCGACGAGCAGGAAGCCACCGGCCAGCAGCGGGGTAACGTCGGCACCGGTCGAAGCGAGGCCACCGCCATTGCCTTCATTGCTCCCGTTCTCACCCTTGCCGTGGTCACCCTCGTGGCAGTCCTTGTCCTTGCCATCGCAGTTGCCGTCACCGCCATTGCCGCCGTCACCGCCGTTACCGCCGTTACCGCCGTTACCCGCGGTCTCGTGAACGAGTGTCTCGGACTGACCGAGCACCACCAGTAGGAGCGGGTTCAGCAGTTCGAGGCGGAGTGCCTCCTGAGCGCTGCCAGCACCCTTGGGGTTGTGGAAGATGACCGACTTGCCCTGGTTGAGGAGCAGGCACAGGATCGCCGAGTCGCCGCAGCCCTCCGGCAAAGACAGCCCGGTAGGCTGGTCGAGCAGGTACGAGGACTTGCCGTTGCTGTCAATGCCGAGCAACCAGGAGTGACGGCTGGTTGCTGGCTCCCTCGAGCTCGACTCCGAGTCGGAGTGCAGAACCTGCAGACCCAGACCCTGGCAGGGGGTGTTCAGCTTCTCGCGCTTGCCGATGCAGAGGTTGACCAGCTCGTTGGCGGACTCGGCCTTGGTGTGGCCGCGCGCCTTGTCCCGCTCGGCAACGCCGAGACCCTCGGCAACACCCAAAGAAAGCAGGCCATTGCAGTCGTAGGAGGCAGTGGCGTCCTTGTCGTGGCCGAGCAGGCACAGCGCCAGAAGGCCACCACGGGCGGCCGCGAGAGAGTCGTTCCTGTCCTCGGTGGCGACCACGTTGTTGTAGAGCAGGCCCAAGCAGAGCGCGCCACCGGTGGCCTGGCAGAGGAAGGAGGTCGGGTTGCTGCCGTTGCGGTTTTGGCCATCCGACGAAGCGCTGCTGTGGCCGATTTGAAGTCCGCCCACGGCAAGCACCGTCGAGTCGGAGTGCGTGCTGCCGTTGTCCTCGATGGTCGCGTCGTACTTGGTGATGTCGAGGAGGTGCGTCCTGAGCAGCTCGATGTCGCCGACGGCTCCGGAAGCGTGATCAGGAGGTTTGGGGTCCTTGATCTGCTTGCTGTTCGGAGAGTCGTCGTGCTTCGCGTCATCTCCACCGGGGGCGCCGGTCGTGCTCGGAGTTCCCGCGGGGAGCGGAAGGTCCCCACCCAGCCCAGGAAGCTTCAGCCCACCAGGGAGGTCGCCGATGCCCGCAGGGGGCACGCTGGGAGCGGTGGGGTTGCTGGGGTTGCTGGGGTTGTTCGGGTCGCCGGGAACGCTGGGCACTGCTGGGGCACCGGCCGCGCCCGCCACCTGCTGCACGGAGTAAATCCCTTGCGCCGAGGCAGCACCCGGCAGCAGAACCATCGCGGCTGCCGTCCCGGCGGCCATAAGAGCCAGGCGGCGGTGCCTCCTGGGCGTGCGTGACGTCATGTTCCGGTGTTCCTCCTCGTTCGAGATCTCTCCGCGAGAGGGTGGTACGGCTATCCCGTTCTTGAATGGCCGTGGATCCCTCGTACCTGGCGTTTGATACCCCGACGCGATCGACTGTGCGATCTCAGGCCGTCCAGGTATCGGCTCAACGAGGCGGGAGTCGGCGCAGATACGACCAGCACCCCGACTATGCCCCGAACGTGATCTTTTCTTCGGGCGTTGCCTTCTTTGAGCGGTATTAATGCCGGTTCTGCTGTCAATCGGGCCAGTGTGACCACTACAATGGGTGACTCATATGGTGATCATTGTCGCTCTGCGTGCTTGTCCTGACCTGGGTTCGCCCCGCTGTCCCGGGCGTGGTTCACTGCGCACCGACATGTCACCTTCCCGTGGCCGCTGGCCAGCCGTCGTTGTCGCGGCCGGGTTACTGCTGTTCACGACCGGGGCGTGCGGTCAGTGGAGCGGGTCCCCAGCCGGCGTCGAGTCCTCGCCTACCACGCCGCCTCCCCCCACGTGGACTCCGCCGCCGGTCGCACCGCCTGCACCACAGCCGGTCGGCGCCGGACCGTGTCCCTACCTGTCCGCGGCGGCAGTGGAGTCGGCCAACGGTGAGCATGTCGGCGCGGTGCGGATCTCCGCGGATCGGCCGCATCCGGCCTGCTTCTTCCTTGCTGGGGGATCCGCTGGTGAGCGAGTGCAGCTGCGAACCTGGATCGTGGTGGCCACGCCGGAGGTGGCCCGGGCAACAGTCGACGCTGCTGCCCCGGTGGCTACCTCCGACCTGGCCGAACTCCCCGGTGGCTGGTCGGGCGGGTCGCAGCCGACCGCAGATGGAGCGGTCTTCGCGGTGGCCCGGGAGGGCACCGCGGTCGTCGTCACGACCAACCAGCAGCGCACGATCAGCGCGCGGCGGATCGCGGAGCAGGTGATCTTGGCGCTGCGCGCCTCGTGAGTGGCATTGAGTGCGATAACATTGTCACGCACTCATGACCAATCATTCCGTGCCCGGGGATGAACGCTCGGCACGAACGACGCCGTTGCCGGACGGGGAACCCTGCGGGGCGTCCTGGCCGCTGTGGCGAGAACCCGGGCCCCGGCCCGGCTGGGGATCCAACAGCTCGGGCTCGAACTGCCGCGGTCCACGGGTCAGCGCCGCAGCGCCCGCGGCACCAGCGATCCCGAGCAGCAGCAGAATCAGCCACGGCCACCGCCTGCGCCGGCGGGCCCGCACGGTCGGTGTAGCGCTACCCACAGCAGCACCGGCCCGCTCGTTGGTCGTCACGTCGTTACGTCCTCATCTTCCTGGTGGGCGTGTGTGCTCAGGTGGCATCCCTGCCGAGGACACCCATCCTGCCCCCTCCCGCAACCGAGCGTGCGTGGTGGCAGGATGGGCACAGTGACCGATAGCAAGGCAGATGAGACGCAGGTCGTCCTGCACACCAGCGAGGGTGACATCCGCGTGACCCTCTTTCCGTTGCACGCGCCGAAGACCGTCGCGAACTTCGTGGGCCTGGCCGAAGGCAGCAAGGAGTACTCCCAGCGCAACGCGAGCGGGGAGCTGTCCGGGCCGTTCTACGACGGTTCCCTGTTCCACCGGGTGATCCCCGGTTTCATGATCCAGGGTGGCGAC
The DNA here is from genome assembly GCA_036521655.1 of Pseudonocardiaceae bacterium. Lineage (GTDB taxonomy): Bacteria > Actinomycetota > Actinomycetes > Mycobacteriales > Pseudonocardiaceae. The sequence continues at coordinate 38,269 of DATDHI010000140.1, forward strand.
CCGACCGGCACCGGCCGTGGCGGGCCCGGCTACCGCTTCGGCGACGAGACGCACCCCGATCTGCAGTTCAACCGGCCCTATCTGCTGGCGATGGCCAATGCCGGGCCGAACACCAACGGCTCGCAGTTCTTCATCACCGTTGGCCCTACGCCGCACTTGAACCGCAAGCACACCATCTTCGGCGAGGTGGTCGACCAGCCGTCGCGCACCGTGGTGGATGCGATCGCGCACACCCCGACCCGCCAGGATCGCCCGGTGGACAACATCGTCATCGAACGGGTGACGATCGAGCCGGCGGGGGTGTGAACCCACCGATGGTGCTTCGCCGGTGACGCCACCACCGGTCCCGGTGTGCGCGCGCCACCCGCGCCGCGAGACGGCGGTGCGCTGCGCACGGTGTGATCGTCCAGCTTGCACCGACTGCCTGCGTGAGGCATCTATCGGCTACCAGTGCGTGGACTGTGTCGCGCAGGGCAGCCGTTCCGGGCGTCGCGCCACCACCGTCGCGGGTGCGGAGCCGACCGGCCGCTCAGTGGTGGTCCCCGTGCTCGTCGCTGTCAACGTCGCGGTGTACATCGTCACCGCGGTGTATGCCGGCAGCCTGTCACACAATGAAAAGGCGCAGCTGTTCCAGCAGTGGGGACTGTCGCCGACGGAGGTCGCCGGTGGTGCCTGGTGGCGGCTGGTCACCTCAGGATTCCTGCACTTCGGATTGCTCCACCTGGCCTTCAACATGATCGCCCTGTGGGTGGTCGGCCGGGACCTCGAGCAGGTGCTGGGCCGGACCCGCTTCCTGATCGTGTACCTGGTCTCGCTGCTGGGCGGGTCGCTGGCCGTCTTCGTGTTCGCCGACGTGAGGTCCATGACCGCGGGTGCCTCTGGCGCCGTATTCGGCCTGTTCGGCGGGCTGGCGGTGGTTCTGCTGCGGATGCGCCGCAGCCCGGGTCCTGTCCTGGCCATCATCGCGATCAACGTGGCGATCAGCTTTGCGCCCGGCCTCTCAATCTCGATTTTCGCCCACCTCGGCGGGCTGGTATTCGGGACAGTGGTCACGGCCGGGATGGTGTACGCCCCGCGGGACCGCCGGGTCGCGGCGCAGACCGTGACCGTGCTCGCCCTGCTGGCGGTGATCGCGGTCGGGATCCTGGCGCGGGACGCCCAGTTCTAACCCGGCGTGTCGCGCTCTGGTGCCCGGTGTGTCGGCCCGCTGTGCACGTCCCAGCAGCGGTTGTCCACAGGAGTTGTCCACAGTGGGGATGGAATGACAACCTTGTGGTTCGAGGGCCCGTCAGCGCCAGCCCATGGTCATCAGCAGCCCGGCGATCATCAGGGCGAAGCCGATCAGGAAGTTCCAGTTACCCAGGCTGCTCAGCAGCGGGATCGTCTCGACTGCCAGGTAGTTCACCACCAGCCACAACAGGCCGAGCAGCATCAGCCCCAGCATGACAGCCACGTAGAACGGGTGCGAAGGACCTGCGGCCCGGACCTTCACCGGGGTGCGCTGGTCTGCCGGTGGGGTGTAGAGCGACTTCTTCCGGACCTTCGACTTCGGCATGTTCATCCTCGTTCGGCGGGCGGGGCCACAGGAGTTCCAACGACACAGGAGTTCCAACGACACAGTGCCACAAGCGGGGCGCTTCGGACACGGTAACGTAGCGCGGCTTTCTGCTGGTAACTCGCGTGCGGGCCGTCGATGCCGCGTGCCAGGCTCGACGGGGGTTGCGGGCAGCACTTCCGTGCGCACACCCTGTAGCGTCTCGGCGTCGACGGACGCCGGTAGCCTGCGGCTCGTCTAGGGCTGAAGGAGGTTTCGTGACCCACGTGCTGTCCCCAGCGCCGCACGGCCGGCGGCCAGCCGCCGCGCGGACAGTGATCCGCGGGGTGGGTGAGCTTCTCCTGACGTTGGGCCTGGTGGCGTTACTGTTCGTGTTCTATGAGGTGTACATCACCGACCTGACCTCCGCCCAGAAGCAGCGCGAGGCCACCGCACAGCTTGACGACACCTGGCTTAACCCGCGGAGCCTCGTGGGTCGGCCGATCGAGGGCGCCGGGATCGCCAAGATGTATATCCCTTCGTTCGGTCCCGACTTCGCCTACACCGTTCTGGAGGGCACCAGTCAGGACGTCCTGGCGGTCGGCCCGGGCCACTACCAGGGCACCGCACTGCCTGGGCAGCTGGGCAATTTCGCGGTGGCCGGGCACCGGGTCGGCAGGGGCTCGCCGTTCAACTCGCTGGACCAGTTGTCCTCCTGTGACGCCATAGTGGTGGAGACGGCCGACCGCTGGTTCGTCTATCGGGTTCTGCCGCTGCAGGGCGAAGCCGCCGGCTGGGAGGCGGGCAGGGCCAAGGAGCCGCAGTGCCGGGGCGTCGGCCCGTTGCGCGACCGCTACGCCAACGTGATGGGTAAGACGATCGTGCTGCCCTCGCAAACCGAGGTGATCGCTCCGGTGCCCGGTCAGCCAGGCCTGGTCCTGCCTGCCAAGCGGGAGCTCGGGCTGATCACGCTGACCACCTGTCACCCGCAGTTCTCCGCCCGGCAGCGGCTCATCGTGCACGGCGTCCTGGTGGCCCAGTACCGGAAGATCGACGGTCAACGGCCCGCCGAGCTGACCGCCCACTCCTGAGGAGGGCACATGTACAGCTGGATCTGGCGGCACCTGCCCGGGCCGTTCGCCGTGCGAGTGCTGCAGGCGGTGCTGGTGGTGGTGGCGGTGGTGGTGCTGCTGCTGTTGGTGGTCTTCCCGTGGCTGGAGCCGCTGCTGCCGTTCAACGGTGTGACGACGGCCTGAGCGCAGTCGTAGGCTGTGCCCGTGCGCATCCTGGTGATCGACAACTACGACAGCTTCGTCTACAACCTCGTGCAGTACTTGGCGCAGCTGGGGGCCCAGTGCGTGGTGCGGCGCAACGACGCCGTCGAGGCCGGGGACGTCGCCTCCGTGGACGGGGTTCTGATCAGCCCCGGGCCGGGCACCCCCGAGCGGGCCGGCGCGAGCATGGACGTGGTCCGCGATTGTGCCGACCAGGGCCGTCCGGTACTCGGAGTGTGCCTGGGCCACCAGGCGATCGGGGCGGTCTGGGGTGCCACGGTGGCGCGGGCACCGGAACTGTTGCACGGCAAGACCTCAGCGGTGCGCCACAACGGCGTGGCCGTGCTGGCTGGGTTGCCGCAGCCGTTCATCGCTACCCGGTATCACTCGCTCACTGTGTTGCCGGAGACCATCCCGGACGAGCTCGAGGTCACCGGCCGAACCGAGTCGGGTGTCGTCATGGCCATGCGGCACCGGGAGCTCCCGGTGCACGGAGTGCAGTTCCACCCTGAGTCAGTGCTCACCGACGGTGGTCACCGGCTGCTGGCGAACTGGCTGCGCATTGCAGGTGCCGATGTGCCTGAGCCACGGGTGGTCGAACTGGAGACCGGGATGCGCAAGCTCGCCTCTGCCGCGGCAGTGCGCTGACGTCCAGCTGTGCAGGGGAGCGCGACACAGCGGGCACCAGAGCGCGACACGCGGGGGGGTTAGCGGAAGGGGATGATCGGGTCTTCGCTCGTGGTGGTGGTGGCCTGCGTGTTCTTCCCGACCTTGACGGTGATGGTCTGGTCACGGGCGAACCCGTTGCCCGCCGGGACGTCTTGGGCGACGATCCGGCCGACC
>DATDHI010000141.1:0-3751 GCA_036521655.1 Pseudonocardiaceae bacterium
CACCTTGGTCCCGAAGGTGGCGTAATGGTCGGTCACCGAGGTCAGCACCGACAGGCCCCGACCGAACCCGAAGTACCGGGGCAACGCCCCAGCGTTGGCGGCCTTGACCTGGACGGGGAAGCGTTGGCCATCGGAGGAAGCGAACGTCCCGTCACCCCACAGCCGGGCCGCCGGCAGCCGGTGGTGGTAGTTGACCACCGCGTCGATGGCCGGGGTGAGTGTCTCCTCGCGCAGGTACCACGCCGTGGCGTGGGCGACCTGGTCATAAGACAGGCCCGAGGCGCGGGCCATCGCCACCGGCCCGAGGTTGGTGGCCTGAGCCAGGATGGCGGCGTAGAGGTGGACCAGCATCGCCGGTGAGCGGTTCTTGGCCCCACCAGCGTGGAGCAGGTGCTTCGAAAACCCGCATACCGAGTCGACGGCGATCACCACCTCGGCCAGCTCCACCTGCGGGAACACCTCCCCAACCAGGGCCTTGAACTGTTTCACCGAGGCCGGTAGGTCATCACCGGTGTCCCGACCGACCACCAGGCGATCACCATCGAGGCGTACCGGGCCCTCACCGCGGGCCAGCATGCCCGCAAACGACGCCAGCTCCTCGTCGAGTTCTTGGCCGAGCTGGGCGATGCGCTCTGCCCCCGAGCCCGGGCGCCCCACGGCGGAGCAGTAGTCGCTGCGCATCCCGGCCCAGCGCTCCCGGCCCAGCAGGTAGGTCTCGGGATCGGCGTAGCGCCGGGAACCCTCAACCCACACATCCCCCGACCGCAGACCATCGCGCAACCGCCACAACAGGGCCAACTCCCAAAACCGGCGGGACACCGTGTCGGGCCCGGCGGCGACGAACGGCATCCAGGCCTTGGGAACGAAGGTCAACGGCGCATCCCGGGGCACCTTGCGCCGTCCGGTCCGGTTGAGCTCCCGGAGCACCTCGATACCGGCCAGCAGCTCGTGGGCGTCGCGGTGAGAGCGGAAGGTGAGCACCTCCAACAACCGGGGAACGCACTGCCGGAGCTTGGAGTAATGATCGCCCAGCAGGTCGATGTGGGAGTTGTCGGCCGGGCGGGCGATCCGCTCGCAGTCGGCCAACGCCGCCACCAACCGGCCCTTGGGCACCGCCGCGAACAAGGCTGCCAACCGTTTCTCGTCTTCAAGGTCGGGGTCCAACAGCACCCGGGCGATCTCGGCCAGCAGCAACACCTTGTCGTTCGCGGCGGCGGCGATGGACTGCTGGTAGTCACCCAACCGCTTCCGGGCCTTGGCGTTGGTGTCACCCAGCAGCTTGTCGAACAAGTCCACCAGCTCATCGGTGACCTCCACCACCCGCTGCGCGGCGAAGGCCAGCAGTGCCGGGTAGCGGCGTTCCGGGCTGGATTGGGCCAACGCCTGGTTCGACGCCGCCTGCACCCAACGGGCCAGGGTCACCACCCGCTGGACCGGCAGCACCCCCAGATCCCACTCCCCAGCACCCAGCTCACGCAGGAACACCAGCTTGTCCATCTCCTCAAGCATGTCCCTCGGACAGGCCGCGACCGCGAACCGGCGCAACCAACTCGCCCTGGCCACCCCCAACTCAGAGTCGACCCGCAACAGGCCATCGAGCAGCCGACACCGCTCAGGCGTGCACAACCCGACCACCCGGGCCGCTGTCTCCCGGCGGGCGGCCTCCCGTGCCGCACCGACCAGCGACTGCTCGATCACCGTCAACCCCGGGCGGACCACACGCAGCTCATGCAGCCGCTCGCAAGCCAGCCGGAACAGCACCACCGGGCGGTCCTGGGCCAGGGCCTCGGCCGCCAACCAGTCCCGCACCTCGTCCAGGTCCGCGGTGGTGGGCGAGCGGAACCCCAAATAGGCCTTCACCTGGTTCACATGATCAGTGCGGGTCTGAGCCCGCTCCCCGTAACCGGCCAGCACAGCCGGGTCAACACCGAGCTGACGGGCCACGAACCGCACCGCCACCGCCGGCGCCGTAGTCACGTCATCCGGGCAAAACCCCAACATCCGCAACCCGCACAGCTGCAACGACCAACCCAAACGGTTCCCATCGCCGCGACGCCGGCGGGCCTCGACCAAATCGGCGCCGCTGAGCGTGAACAAACGATCCAGGGCCTCATCGTCGAACTCCGCCGGAAACCCCGACAGCTGCTCACGCTGCGCATCCGACAGGAACCGGACCGGCACCCCGCAGACCCTACGACCGCCACCCCGGGTCCCTCACCCCACGGTGGCGTTGGTTTTTAGTCCACTAATGCTGGGACGCGGTATTGCAGCCATATCGTGGAATGGCGCCGGGCCTGCGACGCGGGCGCGCTGGCGGGGCTGGCCAGGCCACGGGGTAGGCCGCAGCGCGATGCGCGCGAGGATCGGATCGCCCGCTTGGAGCAGGAGAAACGCCAGCTGGAGCAGGAGCTGGCTAAGGCCCGCTTCGTGGTGGAGGTGCAGGCAAAACTGCACGCGCTCTTAGAGGCGATCTCCGAGAGCGACCAGCCCGAGCACGGGTCGAGGTCGTGACCGACGCCGCAGTCGCCGAACTGGCCCCGGTGATCGGCATCAGGGCGGCGTGCGACGCGGTTGGCGTCGCGCAGGCCAGCTACTACCGGCGCCACCGAGCCAGCCCCGCACCCCCGCGGCCGACGCCGACCGCGCACCGTGACCGGCCGCAGCCACGCGCGCTGAGCGGCCAGGAGCGGTCCGCGATCCTCGAGGTGCTGCACAGTCAGCGGTTCGTCGACCTCGCGCCGGCCCAAGTGTGGGCCACGCTGCTCGATGAGGGCATTTATCTCGGGTCGATTTCGACGTTTTACCGGCTGCTGTGCCAAGCAGGCGAAAGCCGGGAACGACGCCGCCAAGCCAGTCACCCGGCCAGCGTCAAACCCGAACTCCTAGCCACCGCGCCGAATCAGGTGTGGTCCTGGGACATCACCAAGCTGCATGGGCCGGCGAAGTGGACCTACTACCACCTGTACGTGATCTTGGACATCTTCTCCCGGTACGTGGTCGGGTGGATGGTCGCGCACCGGGAATCGGCGGCGCTGGCCGAGGTGCTGATCCGCCAAACCTGCGCCAAGCAGGGCATCGGTGCCGGGCAGTTGACCATCCACGCCGATCGCGGCAGCTCGATGACCTCCAAACCCGTCGCGTTCCTGCTCGCCGACCTAGGCATCACCCAGTCGCACACCCCGCCCGCACGTATCCGACGACAACCCCTTCACCCAGGCCCAGTTCAAGACCATGAAATACCGGCCCGACTTCCCCGGCCACTTCACCTCAATCGAGGCCGCCCGGCAGCACTGCCAAATCTTTTTCCCCTGGTACAACGACGAACATCGGCACAGCGGCCTAGGCCTGCACACCCCCGCCGACGTCCACTACGGCACCGCCACCCAGATCCGCCAACAGCGCGCCACCGTGCTCACCGCCGCCTACCACGCCCACCCCGAACGATTCACCCGCAAGCCCCCCGAACCACCCGCCCTGCCCACCAGCTCACGGATCAACCCACCCGACCAGAAAGAGACCACCGCTCAGTAATTACAACTCGACGGTGCCTCATTCAGGTTGACAGGTTCCGCTTGGCCCCTCACGCCTCGGCGGATGAAGTTGCGCACCGGCTGCTCAACTGACTTGCCGTCGAGCCACTTTTGCACAACAGCGTCGCTGCTCGGCGCGATGTATTCAGTCAGGTCGGTAACACCGGACGCCCTGAACGACGCTCGTCTCAGCACGCAGCCGAAACAGACGCCGCAGGACC
>DATDHI010000142.1:0-7035 GCA_036521655.1 Pseudonocardiaceae bacterium
GCATCCCAACTGGCCGGGTCGGGCGGCTCGCCACCCACGACAGCGTCATCAACGGCACGGTGACGCACCGCGACCACGTCGGCATCGACCGGTTCACCGGCGGCGCCCGGCGCGCACTGCTGTTCCGCGACGAAGTCGTGGCCGAAGGCAGCCTTTCGCTGCAAGTGCACCTCACGAACCCTGCCGATCGTCTCTCACCGGCCGAACGCGGCCTGCTGTTGCACGCAGTGCGCGACCTGCACGACGGTCTTATCGGCGTTGGCCGTGCTGCCACCCGCGGCTACGGCTCGCTTCGACTCGCCCACGACAGCGCGGCGGTGCTGGATGAACTCGCCCCAACACACCCAACGGGGTCCGCAGTTCTGGCCTTGCTACGAGGGGAGCGCGCATGAGAGACGCCGTCGCAGGTGAGCTCACCAGCACGGGCTGGATCGACTGGGCCGGCGTCCTTGCAATGCTTGGCAAGGACCAATGCCTCTGGGTCGACCTGGGCGGAGTCCACCACGGGCCCACGCCGGCCCGGCTCCCGGTAGGGGCCACCCACCTGTGGTCGTGGCGGCCGGACCGGTGGACACGGGTGCGTTTCGACGGCGACCGCGCACTCGCGACCGTGCTCACCGCCGGCAGCAACCCGCAGGGAGAGCCCGTCACTGCCCGTACTTCTGAGGGTCTGCCGTGGGGCCAGCATTCGCGCGCCGCGGAGTGGGAGCATCGGGTCACTCTGGTGGTGACCGAGGGCAGCGCCCCGATCACCTTCGTCAAGGTGCCCCCGGCTTCCGGCGGACCGTGCTGAGGATGGCCTCGTCCGCTTCCGCTCCGCTCGATGGGCGGCGTCGGCTCCGAATGGCGATCCGGCACGCTCACGCATCGGCGAGTACTACGGAGAGGGGGGAGTCGGAGAGGACTGCCAGGACGGCTTGGTAGGAGGTGGGGTCGGCGGCCGCCAGGGCGCGGTGGCCTGCCCAGATCAGTACGTGTTCACCGGCGGGTTGCCAGGACAGGTCCGCGAGGCAGTCGTGCAGGGCGTCGAGGTTGCGGCCGTACCAGGTCGGGAAGTTCAGGGCTACGCCGATCGCGTCCAGGGCCTGAGCCTTGCTGGTCACCGGGCCCATCAGGTGGGCGATCGCGCCGCGCGTGCGGGCGTCGTCGAGCGCGCCGGCGGCGTCGGGGACATAACGAAGCACGCGCCTCACCGCGCAGGATCGACGGCGACGAACGAGACATAGTGGTCGGCGGTGTAGTAGAGCTCGGCGGTCCCACCGGTGATCAGGCGGCGCGGGCCCCGGTCGGGCTCGCCCGGGGTCGGGACCGTGTACTCCCGGTAGAAGCCGGCGGGCCGGTCAGGCAACCGCCCCTCCCGGTTGCCGAACACGATCCCGTCCTGCCGGTGCGGGAAGGGGCCGCTGTGCTGGATCAGCTGCCACACCTGCGCGGCCTGCGGCGGGAGCTGAGACAGGGGCCGCACCGGCAGGCCGGCCGCCGGGGCGATCGCGGCCGGCCGGTCCGCGCCGGCGTCGGGAGGGCTCGACAGTGCCTGCTTCCCGAACCAGCCGCCGGCCACCAACACGAGCAGGCCGATCAGCGCGGCGCTGACCCGCCGGCGGGAGTTCAGGGCTCGTCTCCATTCTCGGAATCCCGGTGGGAGACGAGCCGTTCCGAGGCCAGGTCGACGGCCCGGTCGATGGCTCGGGCGGTCCACCAGCAGACCGGGAGCAGCACCAGCATGAGCAAGACCAGCTGCAGCGGGAGCGCCAGTTGGGTGAGCCACAGCTCCACCCCGTCCCACCAGCGGATCACGGCTTCCCAGCCTGCCCACAGCACAGCCGCAGGGTAGCCCGCCGTGACCTGGCCGCCGGTGGCCGGGCGCTAGGTTGGCGGCATGTTCGCCGTCTACGCCGCCGAGCCCGATCACGACGATCCGCTGGCGGCGCTGCGCATCGGGGACCGCCCCGAGCCGGAGGTGCCCGAGGGCCACGTTGCTGTGTCCGTGCGCGCAGCCAGCCTGAACATGCACGATCTGTGGACGCTGCGCGGCGTAGGCATCGCATCGGAGCAGTTCCCGATGATCCTGGGCTGCGACGGTGCCGGCGTGCTGCCCGACGGGTCCGAGGTGGTGCTGCACTCGGTCATTACCAGCCCGGGCTGGGTCGGCGAGGAGACCCTGGATCCGCGCCGCACGCTGCTCACCGAGAAGCTGCAGGGCAGCTTCGCCGACACCGTCGTGGTGCCGCAGCGCAATGTGGTGCCCAAACCACCGTCACTGACCTTTCCCGAAGCTGCCTGTATGGGCACCGCCTGGCTCACCGCCTACCGGATGCTGTTCGTGAAGTCAGGGTTGCGGCCTGGGCAGAGGATGCTCGTGCAAGGTTCCTCGGGCGGGGTGTCCACCGCCCTCGTACAGCTCGGCCGGGCCGCCGGGATGCGAGTGTGGGTGACCGGGCGCACTGAGACCAAGCGCGAGCTGGCCCGCAAGCTGGGCGCGCACGAGACATTTGAACCCGGGGCGAGGCTGCCCGAGCGGGTGGATGCGGTGTTCGAGACCATCGGCAAGGCCACCTGGTCGCATTCGGCGAAGTGCCTCAAGCCCGGCGGCATCATCGTCTGCAGCGGCGCCACCAGCGGCGACGCCGACCGCGCCGAACTGCAACGGCTGTTCTTCCTGCAGCTGCGGATGGTCGGCTCCACCATGGGTACCCGCGACGAACTGCGCGACCTGCTGTCCTACCTGGACATCACCGGCCTCCGCCCCCAGATCGGCCTCACCCTCCCGATGCCGGAGGCTGAGCAGGGCTTCAAGGCGATGCTGGACGGCGACACCGCCGGCAAGATCGTCTTCACCCGCTGATCCCGGGCACAGGACCGCGACACACCGCGCACGAGACCGCGACACGCCGGGGGGAGGGGAGAACGGGCTACTTGCGGGGGTCGGTGGAGAGGGCGGCTACGAAGGCTTCCTGGGGGACTTCGACGCGGCCGATGGTTTTCATCCGCTTCTTGCCCTCCTTCTGCTTCTCCAGCAGCTTGCGCTTGCGGGTGATGTCCCCGCCATAGCACTTGGCGAGCACGTCCTTGCGGATGGCGCGGATGGTCTCCCGGGCGATGATCCGGGAGCCGATGGCCGCCTGGATCGGCACCTCGAACTGCTGGCGCGGGATGAGCTCGCGCAGCTTGGTCGCCATCGACGTGCCGTAGCCGTAGGCGGCATCGCGGTGCACGATCGCGGAAAATGCGTCGACCGGCTCACCCTGCAGCAGGATGTCCACCTTCACCAGGTCGGCGGTCTGCTCGCCGGACTCCTCGTAGTCCATCGAGGCGTAGCCGCGGGTGCGGGACTTCAGCGCGTCGAAGAAGTCGAACACGATCTCGGCCATCGGCAGGGTGTAGCGCAACTCCACCCGCGACTCCGACAGGTAGTCCATCCCCAGCAGGGTGCCGCGGCGGCCCTGGCAGAGCTCCATGATCGTGCCGATGAACTCCGACGGAGCGATCAGGGTGCAGCGCACCACCGGCTCGTACACTTCGGCGACCTTGCCGGTGGGCCAGTCCGCGGGGTTGGTGACGGTCTGCTCGGTGGCATCGTCGCGCACCACCCGGTAGACCACGTTCGGTGCGGTCGAGATGAGATCCAGGCCGGCCTCGCGCTCCAGCCGGTCCCGGGTGATCTCCAGGTGCAGCAGGCCCAGGAACCCGCAGCGGAAGCCGAAGCCCAACGCGGCGGAGGTCTCCGGCTGGTAGCTCAGCGCGGCATCGTTGAGCCGCAGCTTGTCCAGCGCGTCACGCAGCTCCGGGTAGTCCGAGCCGTCCATCGGATACAGGCCGGCGAACACCATCGGCCGGGGAGTGCGGTAACCCGCCAGCGGCTCGGCGGCGCCCTTGCGCTCGCTGGTGACGGTGTCCCCGACCCGGGACTGCCGGACGTCCTTCACCCCGGTCATGAGATAGCCGACCTCCCCGACGCCGAGGCCGTCACAGGGCTTCTGATCAGGCGAGATGATGCCGACCTCGAGCAATTCGTGGGTGGCGTTGGTGGACATCATCCGGATCCGGTCCCGCGGGGTGATCCGGCCGTCCACCACCCGGACGTAGGTGACCACGCCACGGTAGGAGTCGTAAACCGAGTCGAAGATCATCGCCCGGGTGGGTGCCTGGTCGTCGCCGACCGGGGCCGGGACCCGCGCGACCACCTCGTCGAGCAACTCCCGCACGCCCTGCCCGGTCTTCGCGCTGACCCGCAGCACGTCGTCAGGCTCGCAGCCGATGACGTGCGCCAGCTCGGCGGCATACCGGTCGGGGTCGGCCGCCGGGAGGTCGATCTTGTTGAGTACCGGGATGATCTGGAGGTTCTTCTCCAGCGCCAGGTAGAGGTTGGCCAGCGTCTGCGCCTCGATCCCCTGCGCGGCGTCCACCAGCAGGACCGCGCCCTCGCACGCCTCCAGTGCCCGGGACACCTCGTAGGTGAAGTCGACGTGCCCGGGGGTGTCGATCAGGTGCAGCACGTGGTCAACCCCGCCGACCCGCCACGGCAACCGGACGTTCTGCGCCTTGATGGTGATGCCGCGCTCCCGCTCGATGTCCATCCGGTCGAGGTACTGCGCCCGGTAGTTGCGGTCCTTGAGGACGCCGGTGAGCTGCAGCATGCGGTCGGCCAGGGTCGACTTGCCATGGTCGATGTGCGCGATGACGCAGAAGTTGCGGATCAACCCGGGAGGGGTGAACGTCTTGTCGGCGAACGTGGTCACTCAGCCGTCCTCAATGGCAGGGGATCACTTCATGGTTGCACGCCGCGTGATCTGCGCGTTCCAGCCCTACCGCGCGCGGGCCAGGACCTCGACGTCCACTGCCCAATATCTCCATCACCCAGTACCTCCATCACTGCGTCATACCAGCTGTTAAGCTCACGCATCGTGCCGCGCGACGGCACCCCTCCCCAGGCGAGATCGAAGGTAGACGCGTGGCCAACATCAAGTCCCAGCTCAAGCGGATCCGGACCAACGAGAAGGCACGGCTGCGGAACAAGTCCGTCAAGTCGGCACTGAAGACCGCGGTCCGCCGATTTCGCGAGGCCGCCGCCGCCGGCGAGAAGGACCAGGCGCTGAGCGAGCTGCAGACCGCCAGCCGCCAGCTGGATAAGGCCGTCAGCAAGGGCGTCATCCACAGCAACCAGGCAGCGAACCGCAAGTCCGCGATGGCCCAGCGAGCCAACCAGCTCTAACGCCGGGCGGCGCACAGCGCGAGCACCGCGCGCTCCAAGGCGTACTCGGCGTCTGCGGCGACGCCTTTGACATCGCCATTCAGGGCGGCGACCACCTGCATCGCCTGGGCCAGCCCGTCGCGCTCCCAGCCGCGGGACTGCGCCATCGCCTTCTTCACCTTCCACGGCGGTAAGCCCAGCGTGCTGGCCAGCCGGTAGGGGTCACCGCGGCCGGAGGAGCTGACCCGGGCAACCGTGCGCACGGCGTCGGCCAGCGCGTCGGCGACCAGGACATGCGGCACGCCCAGCTGCATCGCCCAGCGCAACGTCTCCAGGGCGCCGGCACGGTCCCCGGTCATCACCTTCTCCGCGACCGAGAAGCCGGTGACCTCGGCGCGGCCCCGGTGGTAGCGGTGCACTGCGGCCTCGTCTACCGAGCCACCGGTATCAGTGGCCAGCTGGCCCGCGGCAGCGGCGAGTTCGCGCAGATCGGAGCCGATCGCATCGAGCACGGCGGTGACGGCGCCGGCACTGATCCGCCCGCCAGCCCGGTGGACCTCGTCGCGAACGAAGCTCGCCCGATCCTCGAAGCGGGTGATCCGGGCACATTCGCGCACGGCGGCACCGGCTGCGCGCAGCCCGTCGACCAGCGCCTTGCCGCGGGCGCCTCCCGCGTGCACGACGACGAGGACGATGCCATCGGAAGGGTGACACGCGTGGTCCAGGATCGCCCCGGCGATGTCCTTGCCGGCCTCGTGCGCGGCCAGCAGCACCACCACCCGCCCTTGCGCGAACAGCGACGGGCTGACCAGCTCGTCGAGCTCGCCTGCAACCAGGTCGGTGGTTCGCAGCCGGCGCACTTCCGCCGCCGGGTCGGCCCGCCGCGCGGCGTCCACCGCGGCCTGCACCGCCCGCTCGACCAGCAGCTCCTCCTCGCCGAGGACCAGCTGCACCGGTTCGGACGTCGTCACCCGGCCCATCCTTGCACCGACGCTCGACCGGACTCCGACCTCCCGCATGGTGGACCCGACTGGGCGGTCGGTGCCGGTTGACGTACGGTGAAGAGCACAACCGAATACCGCTCATCCAGAGGGGCAGAGGGATCGGCCCGACGAAGCCCCGGCAACCGACGCTAGCTGATGCGTGTCTCGAGCCGCGAGGCCGCTGGCGATCACGGTGCCAATTCCGACCCGCAAGTGCGGGAGAGATGAGGAGAGACCTCGCGATGACTGGCATTCTAGAGACCTCCGCTGCCCTCGACCTGGGCCCGGCCCGCCAGCTGACATGCCGGGAATGTGGATCCAGCACACCGCTGGCTGCTGAGTTCGCCTGTGCCGAGTGCTTCGGCCCGCTGGAGGTTGGCTACGAATTCGGCCGGATCACCCGCACGGATATCGAATCCGGACCCCGGTCAATCTGGCGCTACCGCGGGTTGCTGCCGGTACCGGAGGACGTCGACGACTACCCCAACACCCATCCCGGCCTCACCCGGCTGATCCGCGCCGACCGGCTCGGCGAGGCGCTGGGGATCCGCCGGCTGTGGGTCAAGGATGACACCGGCAACCCCACCCATTCGTTCAAGGATCGGGTGGTGGCGGTCGCGCTGGCGGCCGCGCGGCAGCTCGGCTTCCGGGTGCTGGCCTGCCCATCGACCGGCAACCTCGCCAACGCGGTCGCCGCCGCGGCCGCTCGGGCCGGGTGGGAGTCGGTGGTGCTGATCCCCTCCTCGCTGGAACGAGCCAAGGTGCTCACCACTGCGGTCTACGACGGCGCGTTGATTGCGGTGGACGGCACCTACGACGACGTCAACCGGCTGGCCACCGAGCTCGCGGCGGAGCACGAGG
>DATDHI010000143.1:0-18413 GCA_036521655.1 Pseudonocardiaceae bacterium
GGTGATCGATGCGCGGGCCTTCGCCAAGCATCGTGATCTGCTGGCTCGGATCGCTACCGATCCGTCCATCGAGGTGCTCGTCGGCGGCGGTTGCGACGACTCACGGGGCTGGTTCGTGCAGCCCACGGTGCTGCTCGGCGCTGACCCCACCCACGAGGTGTTCGCCACGGAGTACTTCGGACCCATCCTCGCCGTCCACGTCTATCCCGACGACGACTACCGGGCGATCCTCGACGTGGTCGACTCCACCAGCCCGTACGCCCTGACCGGCGCGGTGTTCGCCACCGACCGGGCCGCGGTGGCCCAAGCCCAGGCGGCGCTGCGCTTCGCCGCAGGCAACTTCTACATCAACGACAAGCCCACCGGAGCGGTGGTAGGCCGGCAGCCCTTCGGCGGATCCCGGGCCTCGGGCACCAACGACAAGGCGGGTTCCCTCATCAACCTGCTCCGGTGGACCACCCCCCGCACGATCAAGGAGACCTTCGTCCCCCCAACCGATCCCACCTACCCCCACATGCGCACCTGACTGCGCCCACTGCGACACCAGAACGGCGGCGAGCGCGGATCAGCCAGCTTCCTTGAGGGCAGCGAGCAGGGCCCGGACGGACATGGCGCGGCGATGGGCGGCACCCTGGAGCTCGTCTAGCGCGCACTCCGGGTCGGCGGGCGGGCCGAGGTGGGTGCAGCCCCGCGGGCTGTTCACGATCGCCTCAGCCAGGTCGCCGAAGGCGCGGACCACATCGTCGGGCGTCACGTGCGCCAGCCCGAACGACCGGATCCCGGGGGTGTCCACCACCCATCCACCGCCTGGTAGCGGCAGCGCCACCGCGGAGCTGGAGGTGTGCCGGCCCTTGCCCACCCCACTGACCGCCCCGGTGGCCCGTAAAGCGTCCGGTACCAGCCGGTTCACCAGCGTCGACTTGCCCACCCCGGAGTGCCCGACCAGCGCCGACACCCGGCCGGCCAGCCGCGCCCGCACCGTGTCCACCCCCGTCTCCAGGGCGGTGACGAGCACCGGCAGATCGAGTGCGGCGTAGCGCTCCAGCACCGCGTCCGGTGCGGCGAGATCCCACTTGGTCAGGCAGAGCACTGGTTCCAGGCCCCCGGCGTAGCCGGCCACCAGGCACCGGTCGATCAGCCCGGTGCTGGGCGGTGGGTCGGCCAGTGAGGCCACGATGAGCAGTTGCTCGGCGTTGGCCACGACGACCCGCTCGTAGGGGTCGTTGTCATCGGCGGTGCGGCGCAGCACGCTGGAGCGCTCCTCGACCCGGACGATCCGGGCCAGCCCATCGGGCGCACCGCTGACCTCGCCGACCAGCCCGACCCGGTCGCCCACCACCACCGGGGTGCGCCCGAGCTCGCGGGCCCGCATCGCGGTCACCCGGATGGTCGGGTCGGCGTCGGGTGCGCAGGTCCACCGGCCGCGGTCCACCGCCACCACCATCGCGGGTGCGGCGTCGGCGTGCTCGGGGCGGCGCTTGGTGCGCGGGCGGGAACCGCGCCGCCCCGGTCGGACCCGGACGTCGGATTCGTCGAGGGAGTGTGCGCTGTCAGGTCGGCTCAGCTGGCACCACCGGCCAGCATCGCCGACCAGCCCAGCATCGTCGACCAGCGCAGCGGGAAATCGGGCAGCGTCTTGCTCGTAGCGGTGATGTCATCGACCGCGATCCCGGGCACCATCAGACCGAGGATCGCGCCTGCGGTGGCCATCCGGTGATCGGCGTAAGCGCGCCAGGGTCGCCCGGAATCCCCGCGCAACGGCCGGGGATCGATCTCCAGCCCGTCGGGTGTCTCGCGGACGTCGCCGCCCAGCGCGCCGATTTCGGTGGCCAGCGCGGCCAGCCGGTCCGTCTCGTGCCCGCGCAGGTGAGCGATCCCGCGCAGCCGCGACGGGCTGGAGGCGAGAGCGGCAAGCGCCGCCACCGTCGGGGTGAGCTCCCCGATGTCGTGCAGGTCGGCATCCACCCCATCGAGCCGGTCAGGCCCGGTGACGGTGAGCCCGCGCTCGTCGAGCTCCACCCTGGCACCCATCTGCGCGAGCAGTGGGCGAATCGCGTCACCCGCCTGGGTGGTGCGCCGTGGCCAGCCCGGCACGGTGAGCTCGCCGCCGGTGACTGCGGCTGCGGCCAGGAACACCGTTGCGTTGGACAGGTCCGGCTCGACGTCATAGTCACCGCCTGTGACGGGCCCGGGCGCCACCTGCCACCACGTGGCCCCGTCGGTGTCCACATGCACCCCGCGGTCGGTGAGCATCTGCACGGTCATCTCGATATGCGGCATGGAGGGGACCGGTGGGCCGTCGTGGTGGACGGTGATGCCGCCGTCGTACCCAGCGGCGGAGAGCAGCAATCCGGAGACGAACTGCGAGGACCCCGACGCGTCGATCCCCACCTCGCCGCCGGCCCGGCCGGGCACCCCGTGCAGTACGAAGGGCAGTGCATCGCCGTCCACCTGGCAACCCAGTGCGCGTAGTGCCCCCAGGACCGCGCCCATCGGTCGCTGCCGGGCCTGCTCGTCACCGTCGAAGCGCACCGGGCCTTCGGCCAGCGCCGCCAGCGGCGGGACGAAGCGCATGACGGTGCCGGCCAGCCCGCAGTCCACCGTGGGGCCTCCGCGCAGCCCGCCGTGCCCGGCCACCTGCAGCTCGTCACCGCGGGTGGTCACCGCAACCCCGAGGGCGCGCAGCGCACCAACCATGAGATCGGTGTCCCGGCTGCGCAACGCCCGGCGAATGGTGCCGCCGGTGCCCGCCAGCGCGGTCAGCAGCAGCGCCCGGTTGGTGATCGACTTCGATCCCGGCACGGCGACAGTGGCCCGCACCGGTCCGCCCGCCAGCGGCGCCACCCACGGCACCCCCGTACCGGCGTGTCGGGCTCTCATGCCCGGCGTGTCGTGCTGTCATGCCCGGTGTGTCGTGCTGTCATGCCCGGCACTCCTGCGCTTGGTGGCACCTCGGCCGAGGTCATCATGGGGCCATCATCCCGCACGCGGCGTGCCACGATGGCGCCTATGTGCGGTAGGTATGCCTCCACCAGGAATCCCGCGACGCTGGCCGTCGAGTTCGACGCCCTCGACGCCACCGAAGGGTCCGCCCCGGGGGATGTCTACAACGTGGCGCCGACCACACCGGTGCTGTCGGTGGTGACGCGGCATCCGCGCGACGGTGAGGGCGTCCCCGACCCGGACCGCACGGTGCGCAGCGTCCGGGTGATGCGCTGGGGACTGGTGCCGCACTGGGCCAAGGACCCGCGCATCGGATCCCGCATGATCAACGCGCGAGCTGAGACTGCCAGCACCACGCCCGCGTTCCGCGACGCGGTGGCCCGGCGGCGCTGCCTGCTACCGGCCGACGGGTGGTACGAGTGGCAGGCCACTCCGGGCAGCCGCAAGCAGCCGTTCTTCATCACGCCGGCAGACGGCTCCGGGCTCGCCATGGCCGGGGTGTGGGCCACCTGGCGAGCCGCGGACGTTCCACTCGTGACTTGCGCGGTGCTCACCACCGACGCAGTGGGCCCGCTCACCGAGATCCACGACCGGATGCCGCTGATCCTGCCCGCCGCAGCATGGCAGGGCTGGCTAGATCCGGACTCCGAGGACCCCGGCCCGCTGCTCGCACCGCCGCCCGCGCAGCTGGTGGCCGGGTTGGAGCTGCGGCCGGTATCCACAGCGGTGAACAACGTCCGCTGCGACGGCCCGGAGCTGGTCGAACGCATCGAGCCGGACCAGCCTGCCCTGCTGGATCTGGACCAGCTCCAGTGACCGGAATGACTGTCCCGACGCCAACCGGGCCCGCCCGCGTCGACCTACGTTGGGCCCGAACAGCAGCTCCGCGCTGGGCCCGAACAGCAGCTCCGCGCTGGGCGCCGCAAGCCACCGGGGCGCTGATGCTCGGGCACGGTGCGGGTGGCTCCACCAGCGCGCCGGACCTGGTGGCCGCCACCAGCGCGGCGATCGCCGCCGGAGTGCACGTGGCGCTGGTAGTGCAGCCATACCGGGTGGCTGGCCGGCGGGCCCCGGCGCCTGCCGGGCAGCTCGACGCTGCGTGGCTGGCCGTCGCGGAGCACCTGGTGGGTGGGGTGTTCGCAGGTCTCCCGCTGATCTTCGGGGGTCGCTCCTCGGGCGCCCGGGTCGCCTGCCGCACCGCGGCGACCGGGGGTGCGGTGGCCGTGCTGTGCCTGGCCTTTCCAGTGCACCCACCGGGGCGGCCGGACCGCAGCCGGATGGGTGAGCTGGATGAGGTGGAAGTGCCGGTGCTGGTCGTGCAGGGCGAGCGGGATCCCTTCGGCCGCCCCGAGCCCACCGCCGGGCGGGATGTCGTGCTGCTGCCCGGTGACCACTCGCTCAAAGCCGATCCCGGCGCGGTGGGACGCGCTGTGGCCAAGTGGCTGACGGCGCGGTGATCATGCGGTGGAATGCGGGCGCCGGGAGTGGTGTTGCGCCCGACGTGATGCCTACGCTCGAGAAGTCGGCTCGCCGCGGCGCTCTTGGTTGGGCCACGCAGCACTGCAGAGCCGCGTCACCGTGCCGGATACCTGGCCAGCGCGTACCCTCGGCTCCCAATGCGAACCCAGGCGTGGGGGTGGCCAGCGGGATGGTAGCCGACGGCGAAGAGCCTACCCTTCCGGTGAGTGCGGCCGAGCCGCAAGGGCTCGACCCGGATCTGCCGACTCAGGCCCAGGACGAGGACATTCGCGAGACGCCCGCGCAGCGCACCGCGCGCTTCGAGCGCGACGCCATGCCGATGCTCGACCAGCTCTACGCGGCAGCACTGCGGATGACCCGCAACCCGGCCGACGCCGAGGACCTGGTGCAGGAGACCTACCTCAAAGCCTACGGCGCCTTCAAGTCCTTCCGCGCCGGCACCAACCTGAGGGCCTGGCTGTACCGCATCCTGACCAACACCTACATCAACGGGTACCGCAAGCGGCAACGTCAGCCGGTCCAGCAACCCACCGAGGAGATCACCGACCGGCAGCTTGCCCTGGCCGAGCAACACACCTCGTCGGGCCTGCGATCGGCGGAGATAGAGGCGCTGGACCGGTTGCCCGACTCCGACGTCAAGGATGCCCTGAGCCGGCTGCCGGAAGAGTTCCGGATGGCGGTCTACCTGGCCGACGTCGAGGGTTTCGCATACAAGGAGATCGCCGAGATCATGGGTACCCCGATCGGGACCGTGATGTCGCGGCTGCACCGGGGGCGCAAGCAACTGCGCGACATGCTCACCGGCGTGGCCCGCGAGCGGGGCTTCCTGCGCGACGCGGAGGTCGCGTCGTGAGCTGCGGAGATCCCCACGACACGGACTGCAGCGAGGTGCTCGCCCAGCTGTGGCTGTTCCTGGACAACGAGTGCCACCGTGAGCGGCGTGAACTGCTACAGCGGCATCTGGACGAGTGCGGCCCGTGTCTGGAGGAGTTCGGACTGGAGGGGCACCTCAAGGCGTTGCTGGCTCGCAAGTGCGGTGGTGACCACGCCCCAGACGCGCTCAAGCAGAGGTTGCGCAAGTCGATCCAGGAGATTGTGATCCGCCAGGCCGTCCTTGGCGCGGAAGTGACCGTCGAGTGCCGGGACGATGGCACGATCGTCGAGGTCTCGACCAGCTCTGACGCCGGCGCCCGGCGCTCGCCCGGGCGCTGAGACCATCAGCAGGGCCCGCCCGGGCGTCCGGCGGGCCCCTCAGAGGTCCTCAGGTGTTCGGACGCTTGCCGTGGTTGGCGGAACTCTTCTTGCGATCACGTTTCTTGCGGCCCCGCTTGGACACGGCGTGTCTCCTTCGTGGGTGGCTGATGGACGATTGGACAGAGTGTGTCACGGTGCGCCGTGACCGTGCCGCCGACCGTGGTTGGATGACGCTGGGCGAAGCGTTCGAGGAAGGCGATCCATGGCTGATGAGATCCGGGCCGAGATGGTGGCCAATGTGTGGAAAATCGTGGTCGCCGAGGGTGACACCGTGTCCGATGGTGACACGCTCGTGATCCTCGAGTCGATGAAGATGGAGATCCCGGTCATCTCCGAGGCCGATGGAACGGTCGCGACGCTCGCGGTCTCGGAGGGCGACGTCGTGCAGGAGGGCGATCTGATCGCCGTCGTCGAGTGAGGTCATGCGGCGGAGGCTGACCCGCAATGTCGACGCTGAGCGAGCTGCTCGCCTTGCACACCCACCTGCCCGGTGCCGCCGTCGGGCACCTGCAGTGGGTCGTCGCCGATTGGCAGTTGCTCGCTGATCTGTCCTTCGCCGACCTCATGATGTGGGTGCCGCTGGACGCCGCCGATCCGGTTGGGGGCTTTCTCTGCGTTGCCCATGTCCGGCCCACCACCGGTCCTACCGCCCATCCCATGGACGTGGTCGGCACCCTCGCCGCCGACGCTGAGCACCCCCGGCTAGGCCGAGCGCTGCGCGAAGGCCGCATCCTGCGAGACGATCAGCCGCGCTGGCTGATGGGCGTCCCGGTGCGCCGCGAGGCGGTGCCGGTGCGGCTGGGCGAGCGGCAGATCGCGGTCATCGGCCGGGATGCGAACCTGGGGGTGCCCCGCGTGCCGAGCCCGCTGGAGATCGCCTACCTGGGAATCGCCGCAGACCTCTATCAGATGCTGGCCGACGGCACATACCCGGACGCCGGCACCGCCCCGGACCGGCAGGGCGGTCCGCGAGCAGGCGATGGCCTGCTCCGCCTCGATTCCACCGGGGTCGTGATCTACGCGAGTCCGAATGCGCTGTCCGCCTATCACCGGATGGGGCACGCGGCGGACCTCCGGGGCGAGCAGCTCGCACCACTGACTCGCCGGTTGGTCTCGGACCCGTTCGACGCCGCGGAGGTCGCGCAGCGGATCCGCTCCGCGGTCGACGGCAGGCCGAGCATGCGGATCGAGGCCGACGCGGCCGGCGCCACGATGCTGTTCCGGGCCCTGCCGCTGCGCCCGCGGGGGGAGTGCGCAGGAGCGCTGGTGCTGGTCCGCGACGTGACGGAGGTGCGCAACCGCGATCGTGCGCTGCTGTCCAAGGACGCCACCATCCGGGAAATCCACCATCGGGTGAAGAACAACCTGCAGACGGTGGCGGCGCTGCTGCGGCTGCAAGCCCGCCGCACGCCGAACGTCGAGGCTCGTCAAGCGCTGCAGGAGTCGGTCCGGCGGGTGGCGTCCATCGCCATGGTGCACGAGACGCTGTCGATGTCCCTGGACCCGCGGGTAGACATCGACGACGTCGTGGACAAGGTGCTCCCGATGATCGCCGAAGTGGCGGGGGAGGCGAGCCGGGTCGTGGTACGGCGGGAGGGCGCCTTCGGGGTGCTGGCCGCCGAGCTTGCCACGCCACTGGTCATGGTGCTCACGGAGCTGGTGCAGAACGCCCTGGAACACGCCTTCGAACCCACCGGGGGCGAGGTGGTGCTGCGAGCCGAGCGATCCGCCGGGTCTCTGGAAGTGACCGTCTCCGACGACGGCCGCGGGCTTCCGGTGGACTTCTCACTGGAACGGGCCGAGCGGCTGGGCTTGCAGATCGTGCGCACTCTGGTCGGCTCTGAGCTGCGAGGATCCCTTGACCTGCAACGTAGGCAGCCCCGCGGCACCGTGGCAGTGCTGCGGTTGCCGCTGACCCAGCGCCGGTAAGGCGGTTGATCGGGCCAATGACGAGGGGCCCGGCACCGTGACGGTGCCGGGCCCCTCGCCGGTCGTGCTACGTGCGCGGATCAGGCGCCGGTACGGGCCCCGGTGCGAGCGTTACGCCTCTTGAGGGCGCGCCGCTCGTCCTCGCTCATGCCGCCCCATACGCCAGCATCCTGCCCGGACGCGAGTGCCCAGTTCAGGCACTCGGCATTGACCGAGCAACGCCGGCAGACGGTCTTCGCCTCGGCGATCTGCAGCAGAGCGGGACCGCTGGTTCCCACAGGGAAGAACAGCTCGGGGTCCTCGTCTCGGCAGGCCGCGCGGTGGCGCCAGTCCATGGTGCTTACTCCTCGTCGATCCCGCTGGTCATGTCAGGTGGCCCAGCGGCGTCATCGGCTGTCAATTTGGCTTGTGAATGATTTCACGATCTCCCGCGATGTCAAGAGGTATCGCTGAGCGTGCTGGGCCTGTTCACCCAACTGGTACCACCGGCCAAGCTGTTGGCGGCACCCGAAAACGATTCAGAAGCCTTTCCCAGGGCGTAGCTGCGCGTCACGGTCGCTCAGACGACTTGCCCGCTCCGATCGGCGTAGCCACGCTCCACAGCCTTAACGAGGCCGACTACCCCAACGTTCCGCCCCGATTTCAGCCGGGTTGCGTGACCGGGCCGTGGCGAGGTCGTGGCTACTCTGAAGCGGTGACCGACCGGCCCACGCTTGGCGCCGCCCCCCGCCCGGTGCGGATCGCGGGCGTGCTGGTCGGCCTGCAGGGCGCAACCGGGGTCGCGATCGCGGTCGGCCTACTGTTCGTGCCGGCTCTGGGCGAACCCACCGGTCCAGCACCGGTGCTGGCGACTGCGGCCTGGCTGGCCGGCTTCGGGGCCTTGCTGCTGGCGGTGGGCGCGAATCTGGTGCGCAGCCGCCACGGAGCTCGCACTCCGGCCATCGTCGCGCAGATCTTGCTGCTCGGCGTCTGCTGGTATGCCAGCGGCCCATCGTCGCAACCTGCCTACGGCGTGCCGGCCGCGGCGTTCTGCGTTGCCGTGCTTGCGTTGCTGTTCTGCCCACCTGCGCTGCGCTGGTCCACCGGAACGGACTGACCGTCGGCGGAGTGGATCAGTTCAGCTGCGCCCGGAGGCTTCGGGCGGCCAGCTCGAGGCGTTCTGCATGCTGCGGCCATTCCGAGATCTGGGACTCGAGGAACTTGGCGCCCTCGACGAACCGGCCCTGCCGGCCGAGCGTGTAGCCCAGCTCGAGGAGCTCCTGATCTCCCGCTCCGGGCAGCGCCAGCCGCATCCGTAGCACCCATTCGAGCTCGGCGGGCCGGCCGAGGAGGCGGTAGATCATCCGCAGGTTCTCCAGGATGCGCGCGAAGATCGCCCTTCTGGGTGCGGTTGTGAGGAGGTGCTCGCCGAACCGGGCGCCCGGACCTGCTTCGTTCGATTCGCGGAAGAGTGCCTCGCAGCCGGCGACATCGAGCAGGGCACCCCCGTTGAAGGCGTCGAGATAATGGTTGGTTGCCAGCGGCCGGACGAGAAAGTGCCCGGGCATGCTGACGCCCTCCAGCGACACCCCGGCGCGGCGCCCGACCTCGATGCACACGATCGACAGCGTGATCGGGATGCCGAGCCTGCGGCTGAGCACCTGATCCAGCAGGGAGTTGCGAGGGTCGTAGTAGGAGGCTTCGTTGCCGACGAAACCTTCACCGACGAACAACCGGTCGATGAGCGTCTCGAGCGAGTCGACCCGCTCGGCCAGCCGGTCCAGCTCACGGAGCCAGATGCTGGGGTCGAGATCGGGATCCGCGCCGGCTGCAATGGCGAGCGAGCCCACGTCGAGCTCCGGCCCGGGCCCACGCCCGGCCAGCAGCGTGATGAAGTGCTCGACTGCGTTCATGGTGTCATCGATCGTGCGCCCCGCCGGGCCCGGTGTCGATACTGCACCGACCGGGTGCGCGGAGATCTCCCGGTCAGGACTTGGCGTATCCCCCCTACGCCGTCCCGCCGTTGCTGGCGAAGCGCTCGTGGGCCGCCTGCCTGCTCACGTCCAGGCTTGTGCCGATCTCGTCCCACGTCGCACCATGCTCCCGGCAGATCGCCACAATCTCGCCGGTGCGCTGCCTCAACACATCCACGAGATCGTTCAGCCCAGACAGCACCCGCAGTTCCCGGTGCTTGCCAGCGGTCGGCACCGCTGCTGCGATGTTCAGCTCATACCGCTGAACAACGCCTTCAGGGGACTCAGCCATGGCCCCCGACAGTACATTCAGGACTCGCTTTTGCAACTCCGGAGCGGCGGTGCTGACCAGCGCAGGAGCATCTCCGCTGGTCAGCACCACTGCCGGGCTCAGCCCTGCTTGGTCTCCCAGAAGATCTTGTCGATTTCCGTGATGTGGTCGAGCAGAGCCTGCCCGGTCTTGGGATCACTTGAGCCCTTGGTGCCGCTGGCACCCGCCGCCTTGGTGGCCTGGTTGAACAGCTCGTGCAGCTGCGGGTACCTCTCGAAGTGCGGTGGCTTGAAGTAGTCAGTCCACAGTACCCAGAGGTGGTGCTTGACGAGGTCGCTGCGCTGCTCCTTGATCTCGATTGCGCGCGCACGGAACTCGGGGTCGGAGTTGGACTGGTACTTCTCCTGGATCGCCTTGACCGACTCGGCTTCGATCCTGGCCTGAGCCGGGTCATAGACGCCGCACGGGAGGTCGCAGTGCGCAGTGACCTCTAAGCGGGGACCGTGCAGAATCGGCGACAGCAGTCGCATCATGCCTCCCTGACGTGTGGTGTTCCGACGTAACCCGACCTTACCCTCGCGGGGCGCGACCAAACCGGGATGGTGATCATTGGTGGGACCCAGCCTGGTGGGGTGGTGGCCGTGGCGGCGCCTGGTGGGGTGGTGGCCGTGGCGGCGCGCGACGGTCCGCGGTCCTTCGATGTCCCCGACCCTGTCCGACGGTGACGTGCTGCTGGTGAGCCTGCGGGCCCGGCCGCGCCCGGGGGCGGTGGTGCTGGTCCGATGGGCGCACCGTCCCGGCCAGCTGTCGGTCAAGCGGGCGGTGGGCCGGCACGGCAACGGCTGGTGGGTGCAGGGCGACAACCCCCACGCCTCCACCGACTCCCGCCACCTAGGCTCCGCCACCCCGGTAGCGGTAGCCCTAGCTCGCCTGCACCCCACCCCCCGCACCCTCCGTCGCCCCACCCCCACCTGGCGCCCCCCGCATTCAGCAGGCTCAGCGGGGTAATCGGCACCCGAATAACCCCGCTCAGCCCGCTGAATGCGGGAGGGTGGCGCGGAGTTCGGCGTAACGAGATTGGCAGGTGTGGTAGTGGGGGAGGGTGTTGGTTGCCGCGGCTTCGGCGAGGGTGGGGGCGGTGCGGTCCTTGTCCGACAGGAGCAGGTCGAGGTCCGCGGGCCAGGGCAGTTGCAGGGCGGGGTCCAGGGGGTACACCGTGCGTTCCGCGTCGGGGTCGTAACCGGTGGAGCACAGGTAGGTCATGACGGTGTCCGGCGCCAGCGCGAGGAACGCGTGCCCGATCCCCTCCGCGAGGTACACGGCGCGGTAGGTCTCGGTGTCCAGCCGCACCGCCTCCCAGCGGCCGAAGGTGGGGGAGCCCACCCGGACGTCGATCGCGACGTCGAGCAGCGCGCCCCCCGAGCAGTGCACGTACTTGGCCTGGCCAGGCGGTACATCGGCGAAGTGCACCCCGCGGATCACTCCGCGCCGGGAGACGCTGTGGTTGGACTGCGCCAGATGCAGCCGATGCCCGACGGCGTCGAGGAAAGCGGGCTCCTGGAACGGTGCGACGAACCGGCCGCGCTCGTCGGGGAAGATCTTCGGAGTGAACTCGACCACTCCGGGCACCGCCAGCTCGCGGAACTGCACAGTGGCCCACCCTAGTGGGCACCAGAGCGCGACACACCGTGCAGCACAGGGCGACACGCGCGGGCGGGGTGCCGCCGCGGTATCGGCTCTGCCGCCGACGTGACACACTGGAGCTGAACCCCCACGGCGGTGGCGTCGTGCGGTGCCACGACCTGGCGCTGCGCCCATGATCTTGTTCGCCACCGGTCGCGCCAGACGGCATCCCCGTCGGCCCCCGGTTCATCCCAGGTGGGCGCCAGGCTGCTATTGGCCAACCCAAGCCCCGCCGCTTGCGCTGGTGTCATCGCCCGACATCGGCTCCGCTTTCGCATGGAGGAGTGACGTGACCGCCCTCACCGAGGACGAGATCTTCGCCGCCCACAAGGGTGGCAAGCTGTCCACCGGACTGCCGTTCGAGATCAACAGCCAGCGCGCGTTGGCGATCGCCTACACCCCGGGGGTGGCCTGGGTAAGCCGGGCGATCGCGAGTGACGCGGCCCTCGCGCGCCAGTACACCTGGGCGAACCGGCTGGTGGCGGTAGTCAGTGATGGCACTGCAGTGCTGGGTCTGGGCGACATCGGACCCCGGGCGTCGCTGCCGGTGATGGAGGGCAAGGCGGCCCTGTTCAAGGGATTCGCCGGGTTGGATGCCATCCCGCTGGTGCTGGACACCACCGATGTCGAGGAGATCGTCGAGACTCTGGTGCGGCTGCGCCCGACCTTCGGAGCGGTGAATCTGGAGGACGTCTCCGCGCCGCGGTGCTTCGAGCTGGAGCGCCGGCTCATCGACGCGCTGGACTGCCCGGTGATGCATGACGACCAGCACGGCACCGCAATCGTCGTGCTCGCTGCGCTGCGCGGTGCCTGCCTGGCGCTGAACCGGGAGATCACCCCGCTCAAGGTGGCGATCACCGGTGCCGGGGCGGCCGGGGTGGCCTGCACCCGGATCCTGCTCGCGGTCGGCCTGTCCGACATCACGGTGGTCGACTCCCGCGGGATCATCCACAGTGGGCGGGACCACCTGAACCCGGTCAAAGCGGACCTCGCCGCCTGCACCAACCCGGACGGTCACCGGGGTGGGCTGGCCGAGGCGCTCGACGGCGCAGACGTCCTGATCGGCCTGTCGTCGGCCAAGGTGCCCGAGTCGCTGGTGGCCACGATGAAGCCGGACGGCATCGTGTTCGCCCTGTCCAATCCGGATCCTGAGATCCATCCGGAGGTCGCCGCCGCCCACGTGGCGGTGGTCGCCACCGGTCGCAGCGACTTCCCCAACCAGATCAACAACGTGCTCGCCTTCCCCGGCGTCTTCAAGGGAGCGCTGGACGCCGGTGCCCGCCACATCTCCGAGGGCATGAAGCTGGCGGCCGCCGACGCCATCGTCGCGGTAGCCACCGAGGACTTAGCGCCGGATCACATCGTGCCCAGCCCGTTGGATCCGCGGGTGGCGCCCGCGGTGGCCGAGGCGGTGGCAGCGGCTGCGGCTGCGGAGGCTGCTGGGGAGGCACAGAGCGACGCCAACCACCTGATCCGGTGACACCCTGATCCTCCCCCGCTGTGGGTGAACCACGAAACGTCACAACCGGTTGTGGCGACGCATAACCAATCGCCGGTTCGCGCGTTGGGCACACGACAGGGTTGTGACACGCAGTTGCCAGGGCCGAAACGTTTGCTGCCCGTGACCGTCATGCGGGCAACTGGGGGTTTCGGTGGGCATCGCGGAAGGGTGGTGTCGTGGCCGACCGGGCTGGGTGGGGAGAGGTCGTGCCCCGATCAAGGGACCTCCATGATGCGGGTCGGGCCGCCCGTGGCCGCCCACTCGCGGCCGTCCGGCTGGGCCAGGAGATCCCGCTGCCGGAGTCGCCCGCACTGGTCTGTGACGACGGCGTCGTCGTTCAGGCAAACCTGGCAGCGGCTCGCCTCGCCGGCTGGCCCCACCCGGAGTCGCTGATCGGGTTTTCGCTGCGTCGCCTGCTGGTGGGCGTCGGCACCGACGCCGAGCTGATCGGGCCGCAGGGACGGGCAGTGCCGGTGCGGGTGACGCGCTGGAGCGTGCCGGGCACGAACCTGGATGCGGTGTTTCTGGTGGATGTCTCGGACCTGAGATTGGCCAGCGACCTCCGGCGGATCGACCGTCACCGGCTCACCGAGGTCGAGCGGGTCGCCGCCGGTGCCGTCCGGCCCGTGGCCGAGCAGCTCCGGGCGGCCGGCGAGCTTGCCGAGGAGCGCGCGCGGCTGCTGGAGGCGCAGCGGATAGCCCGGATCGGCAACGTCAGCTGGGAGTGGTCTACCCGCGAGTTCAGCTACAGCCCCGCCCTTGCGGAGATGTTCTCCGGGCGCTGCGCCAACCCCGCAGACCCGCTGGCGCACATCCATCCCGTGGACCTTCCCGACCTGTTGGGCAGGGTGCATCAGATGGTTTCCGACCCCCAGGCGGGCACGCTCCAGGCGGGGTTCCGCGGGCTGCCCGAGCACGGCGAGACCCGCTACGTGTGCCGCCTGCGGGCCGAGCGGTCAGACAGCGGGGAGGTGCTGCGCCTGGTGGGCACCGTGCAGGACGTGACCCAGGCACGAGCGCTGGAGCACCAGCTGCGGGAGGAGCAGCGCCGGCTGGCCGAGGCGCAGCGGGTGGCGCGGATCGGTACCTGGGAGTGGGAACCGGGCTGCGACCGGCTCATCTGGTCGGACATGATGCAAGAGCTCTACGGGGTGGCCGTAGTAGAACTGCCGACGACCTATCAGACCTACCTCTCCCTGGTGCACCCCGAGGACCGGGACTGGGTGGACGAGCTGTGGCGCCAGCTGGTGCTCGACCGCGTGCCGGTGGAATGCGAGCACCGGCTGGTGCGACCGGACGGGGAGGTGCGCACCTTCCGCTACTACGGCGCCGCCACCTCCGACACGTCAGGCGGTGTCCGTCTGATCGGCACCGCGCAGGACGTCACTGAGCAGCGGGCCGCGCAGACCCGGATGGAGCGCTCCAGTCAGCGCTTCGCCGACCTGGTGGCGATCGCGCCGGTGGGCATCGGAATCTTCGACGACACCGATCGGCTGGTCGACGCCAACGATGCGCTGTGCCGGCTGCTGGGCTACAACCTGGAGACACTTCGGGGAATGAGTGCCGCGGCGTTCACCCATCCAGATGAGCCGCAGCGCAGTCTGCGTAATCACACCTCCGCGGGCCCCATGAGCTGCACCGTGCCGCAGCGGATGCTGCTGCGGGCCGACGGCGAGCCGGTGTACTGCGAGCTGCACGTCTCGGCGTCGGTGCAGGACGACGGGCAGCGCTTCCTGCTGGTGGTCTTCACCGACGTCACCGAGCGGCGCCGAGTGGCCGAGGCACTCACGTACCGAGCGACGCATGACGAGCTCACCGGTCTGCCCAACCGGGCCGCGATCAAGCACACCCTGACCGAGTTGCTCGCATCGCCAAACCGCGACATCGCAGTGCTGTTCTGCGACATCGACAACTTCAAGCGGGTCAACGATTCGCTGGGCCATGACGCGGGCGACGAGCTGCTGGTCGCGATGGCCGGGGGGCTGCGTGACCGGCTACCCGAGGGCTGCACCGCCGCCCGGCTCTCCGGCGATGTCTTCGTGGTGATCTGCTCCGACGTCGCAGCCCAGGGCGGGCCCGAGTCCCTCGTCGCCATGGTCTCGGCGTTGCTGCGCACCGTGATCCCGCTACGCGGCCAGCTGATCCGGGTGTCGGGCGCGATCGGGGTGGCAGTGCCAGATGACTCGACCAACGGCCCCGAGGACCTGCTGCGCTTCGCCGACGCGGCCCTGTTCGAGGCGAAGCGCGGGGGTGCGGGCCAGTGCGCGATGGCCAACGCGGCGCTGATGGCCTCTGCCGACCGGCAGGTGGAGCTGGAGTGCGAGCTTCGTGAGGCGCTGGCGCGTGACGAGCTGCAGCTGCACTACCAGCCGGTGGTCGGGCCTGGCGGGGAGGTGCTCAGCGCGGAGGCACTGGTCCGCTGGCCGCACCCGGAGCGCGGCATGGTCTTTCCGGATGTGTTCCTGCCGGTGGCCGAGCAGGGCGGTCTGATGCGTGAGCTGGACCGCTGGGTGCTGCGCACCGCGCTGCGTGAGGCGCGCGGCTGGGTCGCACCGGATGGACGCCCGGTCGCCGTCGCGGTCAACCTCTCCGGGTTGGTGCCCGGCGAACCCGACTTCGTCGCCACCGTGGTCAACGCGGTGGCCGACAGCGGGCTGCCCTGGGAGCGCCTGGTGCTGGAGCTGGTGGAGACGGCGCTGGTGGGCCTGCCCTCCCAGACCCGGCAGGCGATGGCCGACCTGGTCCAGCGTGGCGCACGCTTCGCGGTGGACGACTTCGGCACCGGATACTCCTCGCTGGCCCGGCTCAAGGACCTGCCCGCGCAGATCGTGAAGGTGGACCGCCGGTTCGTCTCCGGGGTGGGTGTGGACCCGTCGGATTTTGCGGTGGCCCGCGCGGTGGTGGACATGGCCCGCGCGATGGGTCGCACCTGCGTTGCCGAGGGTGTGGAGACCGCCATCCAGTTCGAGGTGCTGCGGGGGCTCGGAGTGGACGCCTACCAGGGCTGGCTTTTCTCGCGCGCCGTGCCCGGCCCCGAGTTCCGCGACCTCCTAGAGCGCGGCAGCCTCGTTTAACCCCGGCCCCGGCGTGTCGTGTCCTCATGCACGGCGTGTACGCGCCTCATGCCCGCGTTGAGCGTCGGCGTCGGGGGTTACCGTCGGAGCGCGCCCTCGACAGCCGATGAGGGCGACGCAGCGACCGGGAAGGCTGCCAGACGCCGATGATCGAGTTCCGGGGTGTCACCAAGCGGTTCGACGATGGCACGGTCGCTGTCGAGGCGCTGCATCTCCTCGCACCTACCGGGCAGATCACCGTGCTGGTCGGGCCGTCTGGCTGCGGCAAGACGACGTCCCTGCGGATGGTCAACCGGATGGTGGAGCCCACCTCGGGCACGCTGCTGGTCGGAGGGCAGGACATCCGTTCCCGCCAGCCGGCCGAACTGCGGCGGGGGATCGGCTACGTGATCCAGCAGGCCGGCCTGTTCCCCCATCGCACCGTGGTGGACAACGTGGCCACAGTGCCGCTGCTCACCGGTGCCACCCGGCGAGCGGCCCGGACTCGGGCCGCTGAGCTGCTCGAGCTGGTCGGGCTGCCGGCCGAGCTGGGCCAGCGCTATCCCGCACAGCTGTCCGGTGGCCAGCAGCAGCGGGTCGGGGTCGCGCGGGCGCTCGCCGCCGACCCACCGGTGCTGCTGATGGACGAGCCGTTCTCCGCCGTCGATCCGGTGGTCCGGGAGGGCCTGCAGGCCGAGCTGCTGCGGCTGCAGGGCGAACTGGGCAAGACCATCCTTTTCGTCACCCACGACATCGACGAGGCGGTCAAGCTCGGCGACGCCGTCGCGGTGTTGCGCACCGGCGGGGTCCTGGCGCAGTTCGACCCGCCGCAGCGGCTGCTCGCCCAACCCGCGGACGAGTTCGTCGCCGACTTCGTGGGGCGCGACCGTGGGTACCGGGCACTGTCGTTCATCCCCTCCGACGGCCTGGCGGTGCATGAACTGGACACGGTGCGCCTCGGCGAGGCCGGGGCCGCCCGGGAATGGCGGTTGGCTGTCGATGCCGATGGCCGGCCGCGCGGCTGGCTGGACCACGGCGGCGCGCTGCGAGCCGGGGGGTCGCTGCACCGGCGCGGCGGCCCGCTGCGAACTGCGCTGGACTCGGCGCTGTCCTCGCCATCCGGGCTTGGCGTGGTAGTCGATGGCGGCGGTGTCGCGGTGGGCGGTGTGGTGGCCGAGGAGGTCCTCGTGGCGTGGCGCAGCCAACGGGGTGCCGATGCTCGGTGACATCGGCAGCTACCTGAGCAGCCCGAGTAACCGGTCCAAGGTGCTCGAGCTCCTCGGCGAACACGCTGTCCTGGCGATCGTGCCGCTGCTCATCGGGCTGGCGGTGGCGGTGCCGCTGGGCTGGGCGGCGCAGCGGGTGCGCTGGCTGCGGGCACCGGCACTCGGCTCGGCCAGCGTGCTGTACACCGTGCCGTCCCTGGCCCTGTTCGTGATCATGCCGGCGATCCTGGGCACCCGGATCCTCGATCCCGTGAACGTGGTGGTGGCGCTGGCGTTGTTCACGACTGCGCTGCTGATGCGGCCGGTGGTGGACGCGCTGGACGCGGTGCCCGGACCCGTGGTGTCGGCAGCCACCGCGATGGGATACCAGCCGGCCCGGCGATTCGTCGCCGTCGAGTTGCCGATGGCTGTTCCGGTGCTGGCCGCCGGAGTCCGGGTGGCGTCGGTGAGCAACATCAGCCTGGTCAGCGTGGGGGCTTTCATCGGTATCGGCGGGCTGGGCCAGCTGTTCACCGAAGGGTTCCAGACCCAGTATCTGGCGCCGATCGTGATCGGCATCGTGTTGACGCTGGCCTTGGCCCTGGTGATGGACCTGGTGCTAGTCGGGCTGCGCCGGGTGTGCACCCCCTGGACGCGAGCATGATCCTGTCCCAGGTGCTGGCCTGGTTCGCCGACCCGGAGCACTGGCGGGGCCCAGCTGGGGTCCCGGCGCGGGTTGCCGAGCACCTGTACTACACCATCATCACGGTGCTGATCGCGTCGGCGATCGCGGTGCCGCTCGGGTTGGCGGTGGGGCACACCGGCCGGGGTGGAGTGGTGCTGGTGGGGCTGGCCAACTCGATGCGCGCGCTGCCCACGCTGGGTCTGCTGACCTTCGTGTTCCTGCTGCTGCGCTCGCAGGGGGGTGCCACGGTGGTTGCGCTGGTCGTGCTGGCGGTGCCCCCGGTGCTGGCCGGCAGCTACGCAGGGGTGCAGAGCGTCGATTCCGGGGTCGTCGACGCTGCCCGGGGGATGGGTATGACGTCGGCGCAGCGGCTGTGGCAGGTTGAGTTGCCGGGAGCGCTCCCGCTGCTGTTCGGCGGGGTGCGCAGCGCCACGCTGCAGGTGGTCGCTACCACCACC
>DATDHI010000144.1:0-5914 GCA_036521655.1 Pseudonocardiaceae bacterium
CTCATCGAGGATCCCCCGCAGCAACGTCCAACCAGCGCCGTTCGCCTTCACCAGCTCCGCGCGCTGCTCGTCGGCCAGCCCGTCGAGGTAGGGCTGCGCCACAGGCCGGACCTCGTCGGACATCTCCTGCTCCCAGTGCACTCAGCGCGTGGTCCCCGACCCGGCCAGCACAGCGTGCCGGAAGCTGAGCTCCCCTACCAGCCACCGGCAGAACGCGAAGCACCGATCATGACAGATCTCGCGGGCGGGCGATGGCTGTCCGGTGGGTTCGGCGGACGACGCGGCCCGTGCCCGGCGCCATCATTGCGTTCAGTCGTCATCATTTGCGTTCAGTCGTCGCCGGAGCGACATTCAACTTGCGGGGCCCGCTTGGGTATGGCCGGCCCGGTGGCTAACCTGTGCGGCGTCAGCAGGCCACCTACCTAACGGAGATCATGACTGCGCCGCACTCGCCTAGTAACCCAGACGACGCCCCGCGCAAATCCGACCTCAACGTGGCTCATGTCGCTGGGGCCGCGTTAGCCGCGGTGACCACCGCCGTGGTCGGCTCCGAGCTCGGCGCTGCCGGTACCCTCATCGGGGCCGCCGCAGCCAGCGTGATCACCACCGTAGGCACCACCGTTTACCAGGCATCACTGGAACGCAGCCGGGAGAAGGTCCGCACTCTCGCGCAGCGCACCCGGCCGTTGTCGCCTACCCAGAGGCAATCCAGGGTCGAGTACCCTCCCACGGCGCCCTTCGACGACAACCAACTCGCCGGCAGTACCGACCACCGCTCCCGGCAGTGGGTCACGCTGCGCTGGGGGGCGATGGCTGTGGGGGCGCTTGGCGCCTTCCTGGTGGCCATGGTGGTCATTACCGGCTTCGAGTGGGCCAACGGCGAGGCTGTAGGTGGTAACGGCAGGGGGACCACCATCGGGCAGGTTGTCACCGATCAGACCGGATCACCGAAACCAGCAGCCCCGCCCGCGCCATACGGTCCGAGCGCTCCGGCGACCGAGGCGCCTACTCAGACCACCTCGGTCCCCGGCAACCCCACCACGACCACTACCCCGGACGGTGGCACTGGCGGTGAGCGGAGCCCAGCCAAGACCTCGGATACGCCGGCGCCCAGCGAAGTGACGAGAACCCCCCCGCCTCTGATACCGCTCCCTGGCATCGGACGCTGATCTCCACGAAGCGAGCCATTCTCACTGCGCGTCGGCTCCGGAGTGACCAGGCGCCGGGGGTTGGCCACCGTTAGAGGCGCTCGGAACCGGGTTGGTGGTACTTGAAGACACGCCAACTGGTCGGTCTCGTCGAGCAGGGTGACGGTGCCGCGAGCAGCGCCTGGGCGCCGCGCACGTTGAGGTAGGTGTCCTGCTGGCCGGCGAAGCTGGCCCCTTCGAGGTCCTCCGCGGTGGCCGAGGAGCGCACCGCGACCGCCCCGCCGCCGAGCTCCTGCCACGCCCCGGTGATCTCGGCGGCCATGTCCCCGGGCACCGGGGCCGCGGTGAACAGCTCGCGGATGCGGGCCGACGGTTCGTCGTAGGCGTCCGGCCCGCCGCCGGCAAGTGTGACGATCTTCTCGCCAATCCCGGCGGTCCGCACGAACTCCCGGTACGCGGCAGTGGTGAGCACGAACCCGGGTGGCACGGGCAGCCCGGCCCGGGTGAGCTCGCCGAGGTTGGCGCCCTTCCCACCGGCGACGTCAACGTCGTCGCGGCCGACCAGCTCGAAGCGGGTTACGTAGGACATGGCCTGCTCATCTCCCCCTCGGGCGCCTTGCCCCTCGACGCCACCGCCAGCGTGCCCCGGAACTGCTCGTACATCGCGATCACCTTGGGCGCCAGTGCGGCGAGTGCGTCGGGGTCGGGTGATCCCGGCGTCTGCAGCGCGTGACAGATGGTGTGGCTCAGCGCGGCCGCGGCGAACTCGGGCGGGGCCGTCACCGCCGCGATCGGCTCGGACAGGTAGAACCCGGTCTGGACCGCGCTGAGGATGTAGCGCTGGGTGTCGATGTCCAGATCGGTGCGCATCAGACCGTGCTCGCGCAACAGCTCGAACAGCTCATCGGCGAAGTCGATCTTCAGAGCGCGCAACGGTTCGACGGCCGTCTCGTGCGCCAGTTCGCCCAGCAGGTCGACGTCACGGCCGAACATCGCCCGCAACAACGGACGACGGGCCACGCCGAGGTAGGTCAGCCGGGCCTGTTCGGAGGGCAGCAGCGCCGCCGGATCCCGCCGGATCGCCGCGACCAACTCGTCGACCAACTCCAGCGACTCGCGCATCAACACGCACATAAACAACCAGGCACGGGTGTCGAAATGCAGGTACACCGTGCCCTTGCCGATGCCGGCGTGCTTGGCGACCTCCTCGATGGTGACTCTCTTGTAGCCCCAGCGCAGTACCAGCCCGGCGGCCGCGTCCAGGATCCGCTGGGCCCGCTGCTCATGCCTGGTGCCGGGCACCCGCTACCTCCTTGACCGGTGACCATATTGCGTATCTGGTCACCGGTCAAGTCTGCGCCGATCACTACCTGCCACACTGATCCGCAACGGCGGCCGAACGCGACGATCAGGCTGCCGCTGTCCTCCGCCGGCCCTCGGCACCCGGACCCTTGGCTGACTTATTGTTGTCTCTCCTCTTTTCTTGGCCGTGCCGGTAACGATGGATCAGTTCGGCCCAGAGCGCGGCCACAGTTTTCGCTTCTGCCAGGCTATCGAGCTTCGCGGACCAGTTCACATAACGACGTCCGTTACCATCGATGGCTTGATATGGTAGCGGCGGGTTGTCGTCGTGATCCTGATGGGAGGACTCGAAGATGATGTACACTCGCCAGCCCACGTCCGGCTGGAACTCGATCGAGAAACCGTAGTCAGCAAGCCGGTCCTGTGTCCGGTAATCCATGACGGCCATGATTGTTCCTTTCGTGATGGACGCAACTCTTCGGCTATTTCTTCTTGACCGACGATCACCTCCCTGGTCATGGGCCTCCTCGAGAGATCGCGGACCGCGCCGTGCTGGCGGTCCTTCATGTGTCGCTCGATCGCGATATAGATCATGTTCGCATACGCTACCGGTACCGTCACTCACGTCCGGCTGAGAGATTTCTTCACCTGGTTGGACCCTGCTTGAGCTGGTAAAATCCTCGACCTTGGGGTGGAAATTTACGGCACGGTGACGAGATCACCTCCGGTGAACACCGACGAATCCGACAGTTACGTCGAGCGAATTCGCAACAGGGTGTATAAAAGGTGGCTCGGAAAGGCGAGATGACCATGGCGCGGAGACCGGGTAACAAGGCGTACCGCGATCAACAGCGGGAACGTCTGGTCAGGCTCGGAGTGGACGGTCGCCAGCTCATCGAACAGCTTGTGGCTGACCTGATGCGCCGTGGATACCGACCACGCGAGGCCTGGAGGTCGGCCTGGGAACTCACTCAAGATGAGGTCGCCGCGCGGTTCAACCAGATCAGAAACGACGCTAGCGTCCGCATGCGCGGCAGTCGTATCTGTGAGTATGAGAAGTGGCCGGCGGGAGGCGTCCGGCCGTCGGTGCGGACACTGAAGATTCTGGCGGCCGTCTATGAAACCACCTGGGATCGGCTCGTTGACGTCGACGATCTTGAGAGTATGCCCGCCGGTGAACAGCAGGTATTTCTGGACGTCGGCGACCTTCGCTATGGCGATTCCTGGGACTTACCGGTGCCGCGGCAGGGAGGTCGTCGCCCGAGCGCGCCACGTGGCGATGATGACGCGCGAGTTAACCGACCGGTCACCGCCGAGGAATCGGCAACCGTCCGTGAGCAGCTGATCGTACCGTTACCCGGACGGTCGGCTGAGCGGCCCGGTGGCGGACTGCCCGGTGAGATCACGCACTTCACCGGGCGGGATGGGCCGATGGCCGAGTTGAGCGCTCGGATCGCCGAGCAGGCCCCCCAGGGCACCGTGGTGACCATTTACGCAATCGACGGCATGGCGGGGGTCGGGAAGACGGCGTTCGCCCGGCGTGCCGCCCAAGAGTTCGCCACGCGCTACCCGGACGGGGCGATCTGGGTTGACCTCTATGGCCACACCCCCGGCATGCAACCGCGCGAATCCTCCGGCGCGTTAGAGCAGATGCTGCTCCAACTGGGCGTGCCGCCCGAGGCGATCAAGGCCGACCTGGCCGAACGTCAAGACCAATGGCGACACCACATCCACGCTCGGCGCAAGCTGATCGTGCTGGACAACGCCTACACCAGCGACCAGGTGCAGCCGCTGCTCCCCGAGGCGCCCGGTTGCCTCGTCCTGATCACAAGCAGGCGAAAGCTGACCGGGCTGACCGACGCCTACCCGCTCTCCCTTGACGTCCTGGGGTGGGACGAGGCGGAGCGGTTGTTCGTCAAGCTGGTCGGCGAGCACCGATGCGAGGACCGTGTCGCGGTGCGCCAGATCCTGGCCGCATGTGGTCGGTTGCCGCTGGCGATCAGGCTCATCGCCGGGCGGTTACGTCATCACCGGGGTGAGCTCCTTGCTGAGGTCGCTACAGACTTGGCTGACCAGACCGCGGCGCTGGATGCGTTTGTGGCCGAACACCTCTCAGTGCGGGCGGCATTCGAGTGGTCCTACCGGCTGCTGGCCGACGACCAGCGTCGAGCCTTCCGTTTGCTGGGCTGGCATCCGGGACCCGAGATCACCCCGGTGGTGATCGTTGCGGTGGCCGCTGTGTCGCCTGCCCGGGGCAGACATCTGCTGCGAGAGCTGGTCGACCACAACCTGCTGGACCAGCTGTCAGTCGCCGGTGTTCCCGGGGGTCCGCGTTACCGCATGCATGATCTAGTGCGCCTCTACGCTCGGGAACGGGCCGACGCTGAGGAGCCGCCGGCCGAGCGGGCTGCGGTGGTGGATCGCCTGGCCGGCAGCTACCTGGCGATCACGCGTGAGGCTGACCGGTTGCTGCGGCCCTATATCTCGGGCGGCCCAGGTGAGAGCACCGCTCGGGGGACTGTACTGGCGTTTGCTGACGCATTACAGGCGCGTACCTGGCTGACCGTGGAGCGGCACAATCTGCTCGGATGTGTGCGAGCGATGAGCCCCAGCACCGACGCCGCGGACCTAGCGACGGTACTGGCCATGCACTTCCGCGACTTCGGCTTCTGGTCCGACGTCCGGCACCTCTATGACCAGGCTTTGGCTATGGCCTATCAACTCGGTGACCGGCGTGCTGAGGTCGACGCGTTGTGGGGGCTGGGCGAGGTTGAGCGGCTTTTCGGTGAGTGCGGTCGGGCCCGCGAGTACCACACCCAGGCCCTGACTGTTGCCCGGCAGCTCGGTGACCAGCGCGGCGAAGTCGACGCGCTGACGGGGCTAGGCGAGCTTGAGAGGCTCGTCGCTGAGTATGCCCAAGCCCGCGAGTACCACACCCAGGCCTTGACTCTCGCCCGGCAGCTCGGTGACCAGCGCGGTGAAGCCGATGCGCTGTGGGGGCTGGGTCAGGTTGAGCGGCTGGTGGGTGAGTACGGCCAGGCCCGCGAGTACTACGCGCAGGCATTAGCCTTGGCTCGGCTTCTGGGTTACCGGCGCCTGGAAGCTGATGCACTGTGGGGGCTGGGTCAAGTCGAGCGGATCGTCGGCGAGTGCGGCCAGGCCCGCGATTACCACATCCAGACCCTGGCGCTGGCCCGAGACGTCGGATACCGGCGCGCGGAAGCCGAGGCCCTGCGGGGACTGGGTCAAGTCGAGCGGATCGTCGGCGAGTACGGCCAGGCCCGCGAATACTTCGTCCAAGCCTTGGCTCTCGCCGGGCACCTGGGTTACCGGCGCGCGGAAGCCGACGCGCTGCGGGGACTGGGCCAGGTTGAGCGACTCGTCGGCGAGTACGGGCAAGCCCGCGACTACCACACCCAAGCCCTCACCCTCGCCCGGCAACTCGGTTACCGGCGCGTTGAAGT
>DATDHI010000145.1:0-4471 GCA_036521655.1 Pseudonocardiaceae bacterium
CCGACCAGAGCGGCACAGTCACATCACTGAGTACTCGCCGACAACCACACCAACAGCCGTGATCCGCCCCGATCGGCGCCGACCAGGCATCCAGGGCTATAGCACACCTTTGGATCAACAGCACACAACCAGCGAGAGAACGGACACCTACTTCGGCAAGGTGTTGCGCGACGCGCGGCCATCGACCCGCACGGGCAGGGCTGCGGCGCTGACGGTGTATTTCCGGTTCCTGGAGCTACGGCACAAGGTCGAGCTGCATAACCTCACCGGTCGTGTGGTGGAGTGCCCGCTTGATGAGATCAACCGGCCACGAGCCTCGGTCGACGCGCAGCTGCGCATCCCGCCGACCATCGAGGAGGTGGAGCAGCTGTTCGCCGGGTGGCGCGGGGAGCTGGCCACCTGCCGCAAGTTCGCCCCGGCCGCGCGCAACTACGCCGTCGCTCGCCTGGCCGCGGATGTCGGCCTGCGGATCAACGAGGCGCGGATGCTCGATTTGGATGACGTGCGGTGGGAGCTGGGCCGGTTCGGCAAGCTCAACGTCCGCCACGGCAAGGGCTCTCGTCGCAAGGGTCCGAAAGCCCGGCTGGCGCCGCTGATCAACGGCGCGGACCGCAGCCTGCGCTGGTACATCGAGGACGTGCTCGGCCTGTTCGACATCGACCCGGCCGGCCACTCGGTGCCGCTGTTCCCGTCCGAGCGCCGCAACACCGACGGCACCTGCATGCGCGCCACGGCCGACGTGTTCCGTCGGTCGCTGGCCGAGGCCGCCGAGCGGCACCTGCCGGCGTGGGCGGGCAAGGTGACACCGCATGTGCTGCGTCACTTCTGCGCCTCGCAGCTCTAAATGGGCGGGATGAACCTGTTCGCGATCCAGGAATTGCTCGGACACGCCTGGACCGCCACGACGGCCCGGTACATCCACGTCCACACCACTCACGTCGAGGACGCCTGGGTCACCGGGCAACGTCGAGTCGCCGACAGATGGAAGGGATTGCAATGAAGTGGAACCTGCGCTTGGCCGCGGCCAACCGCGGTATCTGGAAAGCCAGTGAGCTGCAACGCATGCTGGCCGAACGCAACCTGGTGATCAGCGCCGGGAAGATGTCTGGCCTGTGGTCGGGCAATCCTAACGCTGTCAAACTGCACGACCTCGACGTGCTGTGCGCGGTCCTGGGCTGCGGCATCGAGGAGCTGCTGATCCCCGAGCCTGACACCGTCGCCGCACCCGCGCCCGTCGTAGACCAGCCGACCGCTGTGGTCGGCCAGGCACGGCCGGTCACCCCACGCGCACGGTCGGGCCGGTCACTGCCACCGAGATGAACTGCCTGCACTGCGACACCCCGCTGTCGGCCGCGAGCCGCCGAGATCGCAAGTACTGCAACAACAGATGCTCGGCGCTGGCGTCGTACTACCGGCGCAAGGCCGGGCTGCCGGTCCCACCGCGCTGGCAGCATCCCGCGTTGTCCTCCGGCGACCCGGCCATCCGGACCGCCGCCGCGACAGCCCTCCGGCTCGCCGAGGCGCATGGCTGGGACCGCTCGTCGGTGCGCTGCGTGCTAGACGGCATCCTCACCGTGCTCGAAGGCCGCCCGAGAGGGCAACGGGTGCCGATGAGCGAGGTCCGTGCCCGCACCCACCGCCACGTACCCAAACCCCGACTCGCCGAAGTCCTCGCCGACCTCGACCTGCTCGACGATGACACCACGCCGGCGATCAGGGCCTGGATCGACCGCGTCGTGGGCGAGGTAGCACCCGGGTTCGCCGACACCCTCCGGCGGTGGCTGATCGTGCTGCTCGACGGCGACGCCCGCGCCAGACCGCGCTCCCAGGCCACGCTCTACGCCTACTTCGGGTCTCTCCGCCCGTTCCTCGACCAGTGGGCCGACCGGCACTCCCACCTGCGCGAAATCACCAACAGCGACATCTACGCCGTGCTCGAGCTGCTGCGGGGCTATCAGCGCAACAACGCGATCCACGCCCTGCGCTCGCTGTTCGGCTTCGCCAAGAAGCACGGCTTGGTCTTCACCAACCCGACCGTCGGCGTCAAGACACGCCAGATCGACCCCGAGATGGTGCCGATGACCGAGCAGGAGATCCGCACGATCGAGCAGCTCACCTCCAAGCCGGCGCAGCGGGTCGCCGTCGCCCTGGCCGCCGAGCACGCCGCTCGCACCGGCGCCATCCGCAACCTCACCCTCGACGACCTGGACATGCCCAACCGGCGCATCACCCTCGACGGACACCACCAGCGCCTCGGCGAGCTGACCCACCGGGCGTTGACGGCCTGGCTCGACCACCGCCACGCCACCTGGCCGCTCACCCCAAACCGGCACGTGCTGGTCAACACCAAAACCGTCCTCGGAACAGGACCAGTAAGCGGCCCATTCGTCCGTTTCAACCTGGGCCGCAACGGATTCAGCATCGACCGCATCCGCGCCGACCGCATCCTCCACGAAGCGCTCACCACCGGACCCGACCCCTTGCACCTGACCCTGGTGTTCAACATCGAGCACTCCACCGCCCTGCGCTACGCCACCGTCGCCGAGCACCTGCTCAACGACGAACTCGAAACCGCAGCAGCGACCGAAACCGGCCAGAACGCTAGACCACGCCCATGAACCCACGGCCGATCCCACCCCGCGACAGCCCAAAGGCCATGAGTTCCCGCCGAAACCGCTTCAATCCGGCTGAACCCACGGGAAACCCGGAGCTCCCGAACGTGTCCCAGTCACAAAGTAGAGCATTCCCGAAGGTCAAAAGATTGTACTTAACGCCGTTCCCCGTCGCCCGACCAGCTTATGAATTGGTTTTCACACGCTGCCAACCAGGAACAACTACCCAATTTGCGGCTGCAGCACGTGCTCAATGTTGGGCCCGATGGCGCGCGTCATGATATGTGCCTCGTCGAACAGAACAGCAGCGTGCAAGGGTGTAGTAAGAAATTCAATATGGAATTGCGTCAGGTGACCGTGGCCCTGCGTTGTCCCACCGAGCACCACGGCGCACCACCAGCACGGGCATCCTGACCTTCCTGGCCGTCACCGCCATTACCCACACCTCCCCTCAAAACTGTGTCAGATTCGCGGCTCCAGTTATTGCTCATCAACCTGCAAGCAACCTGGAGGCAACCTCACAGTTCGCTGGGAGGAATTACGAAGGGTGACGGTCGCTGCCTCCCCACCGCACCCTCACCCCACCTTTGCAACAGCACCGCTTATCCAGCTCGGGTGCGTAGCGCTGCACCCACCGGTAGACGGTGGTGTGATCGACCTCGATGCTCCGTTCGGCCAGTAGTTCTTCGACGTCACGGTAGGACAGCGCGTAGCGGAGGTACCAGCGAACCGCAATCATGATCACATCCGGCGGAAAGCGGAACCCAGCGAAGCTAGACCGCGGTACTGGCAGCCGAGGGTGGCGACGACGCATCAACTCAGCCTGCCCGAACTGGTGATCCGTCAACGCAACGGCACCCCGCGGCTCGGTATCGCCGCAAATGTGCTGGATATTGCTATTGATCAGATGCCTCGTCCAAGGTTGGGTCCTTCGTGGTGGTTGTGCGGCTGGTGTTCGGCGCGCCTGCGATGGTCCGGTGGCCGCCCGGACTGGCCGGTGGGGCGCTGGTCGGGTTCGGGCTCTCCCGGGCGGTCGGCGTGTTCGGGTTCGTCGAGGGCGGCTTCCAGCCCGCCCAGGCCCTGCTCAGCGTGCTGACCGAGGGCGCCATGCTGGCGCTGCTCGCCGTCCCGATCGTGGAACGAGCACGCGCTCATCAAGCGGCGTAACCATTCCCCGGGGGCCTACTGTCACCTCGTGATGATCCGAACACGCAGATGGGCGGCCACTGTTGGGGTAGGGCTGATGCTGACCGTGGCCGCAGGGTCAGCGGCGTCCGCGGATACGACGAGGCGCGACGCCGACAGAGCACCAGGCAGCACCATCAAGGTAGGGATCAAGCCGCTCGACCCATTCGTGACCAAAAACGGCGATCAGTATCACGGCTTCAGCATCGACTTGTGGAACGAGATCGCGCGGCGCAACTCCTGGCAGACGAGCTACGTCTGGTACGACACCCTCCCGCCGCTGCTGAGGGATGTGCAAACCTCCACCGTCGACGTCGGCATCGCCGGGATCACCATCACCAAGGATCGCGAGCAGGCGCTCGACTTCAGCTATCCCATGTTCAGCGCCGGACTGGAAGTGATGACCACCCCTCAGGGGCGCTCACCGACCTTGACCAGCGAGCTGGCCAGCTTCCTCACCGCTGGGCTGGGGCGCTACCTGCTAGCGCTGCTGGCCGCCTTGATCATCGCAGGGCACCTAGTCTGGCTCGCCACCCGGCGCCGTACCCAGCTCGGCTACCTCGCCGGCGTCGGACTGGGGATATACAAGGCCGCCGGGCTCGGGCTGGTCGGCGACTACGGCGTCGCGGACCCCAAACGGCCGCTGGGTCGAGCCGCCGCGGTGATCTGGACCA
>DATDHI010000146.1:0-2469 GCA_036521655.1 Pseudonocardiaceae bacterium
CAGACTATTTGTGTCCCCGGCAGGGCACTACACAGACGGTCCCGCTGGAGACATGCAGCCATCCGTCGGACAGCTGGTCATCGATGGCCGGATCGTGATGCTGTAGGCGGTGACTGGGCTTCCCCCCGTAGCGTGGAGACATCGCCACAAAGGAGGGGCGATGGGCAGGTATCGGAAGTTTGATCATGGCTTCAAGCAGGGTGCGGTGCGGTTGGTGCTCGAGGCGGATTGACCAGCAAGATCCACCTCGCCGTCGACGGCCGTGGCCTACCGATGTCGATCATCCTGACTCCAGGTCAGGCCGGGGAACCCCCAACTCCTCCCGCTGCTCGACAAGGTCACAGTCGCCGCGACTTGGGTTCCGCAGCTGTTGTCCGGCGAAAGTGCCCGAATATGGGGTTGAGCTGGGCAAACGGGTGTTGGCCTGGTGACATGTCGTGTCACTAGGTGCCGGTGTTGTGCCTGGTCAGCGCGTTGCGGTCCGGTCGGGGTCGAGGTTGAGGATCCGCGGAGGCACCGCGATGCTGAGGGCCTTGTGCAGCCGCCGGACCTCGCTGCTGGGCTGGGTGGTCTGGCGGAACAGCCCGGGCGGGCCGCTGAACGTGCCGACGTGCAGGCGCTGCAGCTCGGTGCGGGCGCGGGGCCATGTCGTGTCGGTGCGGGTCTCGACGATCCGGGCCAGCAGCAGCGCGAGCCAGCAGAGCACGACGTGGGCACGGATGCGGTCCTCGAGCCGGTGGAACACCGGGCGCAGGTTCAGGACCTGCTTCATGTCCCGCCAGCCGCGCTCGACTTCGAGGAGCTGCTTGTAGCCCAGCGCGATGTCTTCGGTCGTGAGGTGCGGATCGGAGGTGCGCAGTAGGTACTTCCCGTCGAGCTTCGCGTCGGCGGTGATCTTCGCGGCGTCGACGCGCAGCAGCCCACCCGGTGTGACGCGCAGGAACCGGTTGAGCCCGGGCTTGGTGGAGATCACCCCGCGCAACTCGGCCCGCTTGGTCGGGCTGAGCCGGTCCGAGCCGACGATCACCGCTTCCAACCTGTCGACGAGGTTCGAGCGCACCGCGGCGTCCCGGTCCGCGGCGTCGGGGTTGTGGCAGACCACGAACCGCTCGGTCTCGGAGATCTTGACCTCCTTTACGCGCAGGTTCGCGGTCACGTCCTGGTAGCGGCCCTGCCGCGACAACGCGGCGGTCGCCTCCGCCGAACCCGAGCGGAGCTTCTCCCCGAGGATGTAGCCCCCACCACCGGCGGTCAGGTGGCGGCGGTTGGCCGCGGAGGTGAACCCGCGATCGGCCACCCAGATGACCTTCCCCAGCGTCCAGTCCCGCAGCTCGTCCTTGACCTGCCGGATCAGCGGCGAGTCCGAGGTGTTGCCCGGCCAGCACCACACCCGCACCGGGATCCCATCGCGGGTGACGGCCATCCCGACCACGACCTGCGGCAGGTCGTCGCGGGAATCCTTCGACTTCCCGCGGCTACGGAACCCGGCCCGGCCCGTCGCGC
The DNA here is from genome assembly GCA_036521655.1 of Pseudonocardiaceae bacterium. Classification (GTDB taxonomy): domain Bacteria; phylum Actinomycetota; class Actinomycetes; order Mycobacteriales; family Pseudonocardiaceae. Next base: position 1,504 of record DATDHI010000146.1, read on the forward strand.
CCGCGGGCGGCTGTCCGGCGTCGACGACGCTGTCGGCGAGGTCCGGCTCGGCGCCGTGGGCGACGACGTGACCGTGCTCGTCGCGCCAGAGGGCCGGGTCGGCCTCCTCGGTCTCGAAGTAGATGCTGGTGGTGTCGAAGAAGATCAGGTCCACTTCGAGGTTGAGCAGGTCAGCGACCGCGTCGAACACCCCACGCGCGAGCCGGTCCTCCACCGCGATCAACCAGTCCATCGCCCGATAGCAGGCATCGTCGGACACCGCGTCGAGACCCGGCAGGTGCACGTCATGGGCGACCCAACTGGTGGCGGCCAGCTTCGAGGACGGCGCCAGCGCCCGGTTCGCGACCAGTGCGAACAACACCCGCTCCACCATCGGATCCCGCCGGGTGCCGGCCGCGAGCCGGCGTAGCAGGGTGTCGATCCCCAGCCGGTGCCACAGCCCGTCGAGCAGCCACGCCCCACCCAGCGGGCGGGACTCCACGAACTCCAGCCCCGGCACCCCGACCGCGCGAGCCCGGTCCGGACCGCTGGCGGCAGGTTCGACGCCCACGACCCGGGTCAGCGCCGCGATCAGGCGTTCGATCGCGGCCCGGTCGAGCTGATCGGCCCGGCCGAAGGAGTACAGCACCTTCGTCCGCGCCGTCTTCGCCGCCGAGTCCCACTCGTTGTGCGCCAACTGCAGATAGGACACCTTCGACCCGTCCCGGTTCCGCCGGGTCGACGTACGCACGAACACGCCACCAGACCTTACACGACCCACAGCAGCTCAACACACCACATCGACTCGAGTCGTGTTACTAGGCGTTCCCAGCTCCTGAACCCGGCATTGCCCCACTGACCTGCACCAACGCCCGTGATCATGCACCAGATCACACGTCAGCTGCGGAACCCCGGTTTTTCTCCCCGGATCGTTTCTGGGAGCGACTCGAAGCGTATGCCTCGCGGCCGGGTTTTCGGTTAGTGACG
>DATDHI010000147.1:0-3282 GCA_036521655.1 Pseudonocardiaceae bacterium
ACTATGCCGATGACCGACCTGCCTCCAGGACCTCAGACCAGCAATGTCCGGAGCACCCTCGGCATAGTTCCGGTGTCGGCATAGGTCGATCTATGCGGATGTCCGCATAGGTCGACGACATCGGCATGCTGCCCGCCGGCCAAGTCGCCGCCGAAGCGCTCTACCGCGTCATCGACGCCGCCTACGAGCGCCGCTCGGTCGCGGTCACCAGCAACCTGCACCCCTCCAGCTTCGACACCATCATGCCCAAGACCCTGGCCACCGCCACCGTCGACCGGCTCCTGCACCACGCCCACATCGTGCTCACCAGCGGAACGCAAAGCTGCAACTGACGGTCTTACTGTCTCCGCCGGGTCCTGTGCCGGGGTTGTATCTGCATCCTGATCATCGTCGTCGGCTCCGTCGACCTGCCGTTCGGAGTGATCTGAGTGTCTAGCAATAAAAGCCGCACATCTAGCGTTGAGTGCCGCCCTGGACGGGATACTGCTCACCAAGTAAGCCGCTTGGTCCGTGAGGTGGCGCGGTCTCGGCGACACGCGGCGGTAAATAGTAGACGGATGTGGTCAGGTTGCTTATCGTGCCGGCTGGGAGGTGAGGCCGGTGGACGAGGCAGGTCGACTGCGTGCGCTTGGCGAGTCGGGTTTGGTGCACCCGAACCCGGCGGCGGTGCGCGCGCCGGTGTTCGGCTCCGGCACGGGGTTCTTTTTGGCTGCGGACAAGGTGCAGGTCAAATACGAGATGCTGCGGGCGCATCTGGTCGAGGGCTGGTCGGTGACCGAGACTGCGGCGGCGCATGGCTATTCGCGGGCGGCGTTTTATCTGGTGTCCGCGTCGTTCGAGCAGTTGGGCATGATCGGGCTGCTCGACGAGCGGCGAGGCCGACGCGGCCCGGTGAAACTAAGCCCGGAAATTGTGGAGTTCATCCGCACCCAAGCCCACGGTTCGGGAGCGGACGTGGCCGATCAGGTGGCCGAGCGGTTTGGGGTGCGGCTGCATCGGCGGACCGTCGAGCGGGCTCGCGGCCGGTGAGTGCCCGGTCGTTGTGGCCGCCGTGCGAAGCGGCGCAGGTCGACTACGAGGCACTGCGCGCGCACGTGCTGGAGTACGACGGGCTGCCTGAGGGGCTGGCCAGCGCTCGATTTAGCCGCCGCGGCCTAGCCGGGCTGATCGCCTGGCCGGTGGCCGAACCGGTGTTCGTCGCCGAGCTGATCGGCGCTGATCGCCCGGCATGGACCCCGCACCTGGACCCGCGGGCCACGGCGCTGGCCGCGGGCTATCAGTTCTTGCTCGACATCAACACCGCCGCCGTCCAGGACGCCGCGGCGGAGGTCGTGTCGATGGCCGGGCGGAGCCCGCGATGAGAGCGGCGCTATATGCCCGAGTGTCGACTGAGCGGCAAGCCGAACGGGGCACCATCGGTTCGCAACTGCAGCTACTGCGCGAGCACCTGGCCGAAGCCGGAGACGAGCTGGTCGATGAGTACCTCGACGACGGCCACTCCGGGGCCAGGCTGGACCGGCCCGGACTGGACGCGCTGCGTGATAGCGCCGAAGGTGGGCTATTTGAGCGGGTGTGGTGTCTGTCGCCGGACCGACTGGCCCGCGCTTACGCCTACCAAGTTCTGGTCCTCGACGAGCTGGCCCGCTTCGGTGTCACGGTGGCCTTCACCGATTCCCCAGCACTGGCTGCCGATGATCCCCAGGCCACCTTGCTAACCCAGGTCCAAGGCGTGATCGCGGAATACGAGAGGGCGAAGATCGCGGAACGGTACCGGCGGGGCAAGCTGTTCCGAGCCCGCACTGGAGAAATCACCACCTGGAAGACCGCCTACGGCTACCGTCGCATCCCGCGCAGCGCGGCGACTGGCCCAGCGCACTGGGAGATCTACGAGCCTGAAGCGGCCGTCGTACGACGAATCTTCTCCGACCGGGCAGCCGGGACCACCGTGCGGGAGATCTGCCGCCGGCTCAACGCCGACCGGGTGCCCTCGCCGACCGGCAAACCGACCTGGGGAACCTCCACCCTGCTGCGGTTATTGCGCAACGAGGCCTACATCGGCCGGGTCTACTACAACCGCACCGAGTCAGTACCCGCCCGACACCCGACCCACCACAGCCGCCAAGTACCCCGCGACCGCGACGAGTGGATCCCCATCACCTGCCCCCGCATCGTCACCGACGAGGTGTTTGAGGCCGCCGGGCGGGTCGCCAGCGACAACAGCAAGTGGAGCCCGCGTCGCGCCGAACCCGGCGAGTGGCTACTCAAAGGCCTCGTCAAGTGCGGCGTCTGTGGAGTGGGCACCAACTGCCACAAAATGCGCGGCCGCAACGGCACCCGACACCGCTACTACTACTGCCGCAACCACGACCCGATCCGCGCCGGCGGCCAAGACCGCCGCTGCCCGGAACGCAACATCCGCGCCGACGCCCTCGACACATTCGTGTTCGACCAAATCCGCATCGCGCTCACCCAGCCCGAATTGCTCCTGGCCGGCGAACAAGCCGTCGCGATGACCACCCCGATCCCCGACGACGAACTACTCGCCGCCGAACTCACCCACCTCGACCGCAAGATCGACAACGCGGACGCTGAGCGCCGGCGATTGGTCGACATCTACCAGGCCGGTCTCATCGACCTGACCGAACTCCAACGCCGCGCCGGCGACGTGGCCGCCCGCCAGCGAGATCTGCAGACCAAACGCACCAGCCTCGCCGACCAACGCAGTGCGCTAGCCCGCGGGAACCAACTCCGGCGGCGCATCACCGACTTCGCCACCCAGGTCCGCCAGGTCATCGACCAACTCGACAACGTACAAAAACAGCAACTGCTCCGGCTGCTCGTCGAGGAGATCAAAGTCACCGGCTGGCACGTCCAGATCCGGCTCCGTATCGCGCTTGACCCACCCGGACCAGACCCTCAGCACCCCGGCGGCCCAACCGACCGCACCACCCCACCAACCCAAACACACCCGATGTCAACCGAAGACCGTTTGCGTTCCATTGCTGATCACCAACGGCGACTCCTACCGCATGCGAGAAGCCCGAAAACGAGGAGGCAACCCACCCAAAAAACCCTGAACTACCCACGAGGAGTGCGGACTTCTATCCGGCCACCAGCGCGGACCGCGACTTGGCCGTTGACACTGTCCGCCTCGCTTGTGTCTACGCCATGGCCCGACTCGCCGACGACTGGCGAGCGGGCCGCGCAACCCTCCGCAGGGGACGGTTTGGACGATCTCTGACTGTCCGCAGATTGTCCGTAAGACGTCCGCGGACGATCAAT